>NYZI01000012.1 GCA_002687115.1 Cyanobium sp. ARS6 | reverse complement strand
GTGCTGCGGTCCACGGCATGACCGCCGTGGTGGCTGTGGCAGACGCCATCAGGGCATTCGATTGCGGTGAGTCCCATGCTGTTGCAGACAGGACCCTCTCCCTAGCTACAGGCTTCAGGCTCAAACCCTCTTCTTCAGAAAAGATGCAGGGCCCTCACCCGTGACCTCCTAATCTCAGCTGGGTCGGCGGCATCACGAACTTGCCCATACTGTTGATCCCGGTGGAGACCGCAGCGGGCGAAACCCGCGTTGCAGCTTCTCCGGAAACCGTCAGGAAATTCACTGCACTCGGCTGCAGGGTTGTCCTCGAAAAAGGGGCTGGACAGGCGTCCGGCTATCTG
Organism: Cyanobium sp. ARS6; assembly: GCA_002687115.1. Lineage (GTDB taxonomy): Bacteria > Cyanobacteriota > Cyanobacteriia > PCC-6307 > Cyanobiaceae > Synechococcus_C. Next base: position 9,241 of record NYZI01000012.1, on the reverse strand, counting down.
GATCAGGCCTATGTCGAGGCCGGAGCGGAACTCGTGTCCCGAGGGGACAGTCCGGCCTGGTCCCAGGCTGATGTGTTGCTCTGCGTTCAATCCCCCTCAGGGACTGCTCTGAGTCAGCTCCGTCGCGGCTCTCTGGTCGTGGGTCTGCTCGCTCCCTACGCCAACGCTGAGCTGGCTGGGGCACTGCAGCAAGCCGGTCTTTCGGCCATGGCCCTTGAACTGCTGCCTCGCATCAGCCGTGCTCAGTCCGCTGACGCGCTGTCGTCCCAGGCCAATATCGCCGGCTACAAGGCCGTTCTCCTGGCCTCAGCTGCGCTGGACCGTTATTTCCCAATGCTGATGACGGCGGCAGGAACCGTTCAGCCTGCCCGTGTTGTGATTCTTGGTGCCGGAGTGGCAGGTCTGCAGGCGGTTGCCACGGCACGCCGGCTGGGCGCCGTTGTGTATGTCAGTGACATCCGCCCGGCTGTGAAGGAGCAGGTGGAATCGCTTGGAGCCCGCTTCATTGATCCACCTGAGATGGAGGACAAGCCCGCGGAATCCGGTGGCTACGCCAAGCAAGCCTCTGATGCTTTTCTTGCCGCACAACGTCAGCAGCTTTCAGACCAGCTGGCTGAGGCGGATGTGGCCATCTGCACCGCTCAGGTCCCAGGTCGTCGTGCTCCACGGTTGATCAGTGAAGACATGCTCGATCGCATGCGCCCCGGAGCCGTGGTTGTGGATCTGGCGGTTGCCCAGGGCGGCAACTGTGCAGAAACCGTTTCTTCGCAGACTGTGGATCGCAACGGCGTGAAGTTGATTGGCGCCAACGATCTGCCCTGCACGGTTCCTAACCACGCCAGTGCGATGTATGCCCGCAACCTGCTGGCTTTGCTTCAACCGACCCTGAAGGATGGTCAGCTCAGTCTTGACAGCGAGGACGAGCTGATCGCTGGATGTCTGATCAGTCATGACGGCACCATCCGCCGCGGAGATGTTCTCACCCCAGAAGCCAAATGATGGATTCACTTTTTCTAATGGGAGCGGCAACGGCCTCCCAGACCCCACCACTGGTGAATGCCCTCTGGGTTTTGCTGCTCGGAAGCCTGCTTGGTTTTGAGCTCATCGGCAAGGTTCCCCCGACGTTGCATACGCCTTTGATGAGTGGGGCCAACGCCATCTCCGGCATCACGATGCTGGCCGCACTCACCGCGATCATCAAAGCCGATGGAAGCACTTCTCTGCTGGTTCTGGGCTCCATCTCCCTGGGTTTCGCTCTGTTCAACGTGATCGGCGGCTTCCTGGTCACTGACCGCATGCTCGCCATGTTCAGCCGCAAGCCCGCCCGCAAGGAGAACAGCTGATGGAGATCCTCAACTACGTCATCGACCTCGTTGCCGTTCTGCTGCTGGCGCTCGGCATCAAAGGTCTTTCCAAGGTGCGTTCTGCGCGCAGTGCCAATCAGCTTGCCGCTGTGGCCATGGCACTTGCTGTGATTGGGCTGCTGATCAGTTATCTGGGCACCCCCAGCTTTGATGGTCAGGCCTGGATCTGGATCATCATCGGCACGACAGTCGGTGGCGTGCTGGGTGCGATCACGGCCCAGCGGGTGCCGATGACATCCATGCCTGAAACCGTGGCCTTGTTCAACGGCTGTGGCGGCATGTCATCGCTGTTGGTGGCCCTGGCTGCGGCACTCTTCCCCGGCACGCTCGACGACGGCACGCTCGTTGCGGTGGTGTCGATTGTGATCTCCGTCTTCGTTGGCTCCATCACCTTCACGGGTTCGATCGTGGCGATGGCAAAGCTTCAGGGCTGGCTTTCAACGCCTCCCTGGATGCAGAGCAAGATCCGCCACCTGGTCAACATCGCTCTGGCCGTTGTCTGTCTTGTGGCTGCGATCAAGTTGATCACCTCCGACGGCAGCAGTCAGGCCGCCCTGTGGTTGCTTGTGATCGCTTCAGGCCTGCTGGGAATCGGCGTCACCCTGCCGATCGGCGGCGCTGACATGCCCGTGGTGATCTCCCTGCTGAACAGCTATTCCGGTGTGGCCGCGGCTGCCGCTGGTTTTGTGGTGGGCAGTCAGCTTCTGATCGTGGCCGGTGCCATGGTCGGCGCCGCTGGTCTGATCCTCACCCAGGTGATGTGCAACGGCATGAACCGATCACTGGTTTCGGTTCTGTTCGGNGGAGCTCTNGGGGCCGGCTCCTCCTCCGGCGGCGGCGGCGGTGAATACACCAACATCACCAGCTGCAGCGTTGAGGAGTGTGCTCTCACTCTCGAAGCGGCAGAGCGGGTGGTGATCGTGCCCGGTTACGGCCTTGCTGTCGCCCAGGCCCAGCACACGCTCAGGGAGGTCACCCGATCCCTGGAAGCCGCCGGAATTCAGGTTGATTACGCCATTCATCCAGTGGCTGGGCGCATGCCGGGTCATATGAATGTGCTGCTTGCTGAAGCCGATGTGCCCTACGAGCAGCTCAAGGAAATGGACATCATCAACCCTGATTTTCCCGCCACCGATGTGGTCCTGGTGCTTGGGGCCAACGATGTCGTCAATCCCCAGGCCAAGAACGACCCAGATTCACCCCTCTACGGCATGCCGGTGCTTGATGTTCAGCAGGCCCGAACGGTTTTTGTTGTGAAACGCGGCATGAGTGCTGGTTACTCCGGGATCAAGAACGATCTCTTCGAGCTGGCCAACACATCGATGGTGTTTGGCGATGCCAAGAAAGTGCTGGGTGATCTGCTCGGTGAGCTGAAGGAGCTTGGAGTTGGTAAGAAGTGATCAGATCGGTCTGAACGACCTTTGATGGGTTCCCACTCCCAGGATCAGCACAACCCCCGGTTGCTCAGGCAGCTGGGGGTTGTGCCTTATCAACAGCGCTGGCCCTGGCTCGGCGGTGATCTCCAGACCCTGCGCGACACGATTCGGCCCTTGCCTCTCCCTGATGATCAGGGTGAGCCGATTCGTATTGCTGTTCCCGCGCTGGCCAGTGGCGCTGCAGCAGCGGGGGAGTTGCTGGCCTTTCTGGATCCTCCTTTGCCTACGCCTGCGGGTGATCCGGTTTCCCCACGTGCCCTCGTTCTGGCCCTTCATGGTTTGGGTGGTTCCAGTCGGCGTGAAGGCCTGCGTCGTCTGGTTCTCACTCTGCAGAGGCAGGGTTTTGCAGTGCTGAGGCTCAATCTGCGGGGAGCCGATCCCGGCAGAGATCTGGCGGGTGGCACCTATGCCGCCTCCTGCAACAGCGATCTGCTGCCAGTGATGGTGCGTGCCCGTGAGCTGTGCCGGCAGCTGGCACCCTCCGGCTCGGTCCTTCCCCTTTTCGGGGCTGGCGTATCTCTCGGCGGCACGATGCTTCTGAACGCTTGCCTGTCCAGTGCCGGGGACAGGACCACAGCCGGACTTCCCTTCGACCAGCAGGTGCTCGATGGATTGTTCTGCGCCAGCAGCCCCCTGGATCTGGCCGCCTGCAGCGCCTCGATCGAACGACCGCGCAACCGTGTGTATCAGCGTTGGTTGCTGCAACGCCTGGTGAAACAGACGCTTGCAGATCCCTTCGGTGTCAGCCCGCGGGAAAATGAGTCACTGATCGACGATCCTCCGCGTTCCATCCGCGCCTTTGACGCAGTGGTCACCGCCCCTCGCTGGGGATTCGACTCCGTGGACGCCTACTACTCCGGGGCATCTCCACTGCGGTTGCTGCTCGATGACCGGCGTGCATTGCCACCCACCCTGCTGCTTCAGGCTCTTGATGATCCCTGGGTGCCAGCGGCTGGAGCCACGCGTTTGCTTTCAGCCCTCACCTCGCAGCCGGCTGATCAGCCTGAACCCGTGTCGGTTCTTCTCACTGAGAGAGGCGGCCACAACGGCTTTCACGCTCCCGGAGACAGCCTGGAGAACGGATGCTGGTCTGATCGTGTGGCTTCGGCCTGGCTGAGCCAACTCAGCTCTGTTGAGGCACGCTGAAGGGGCTGCGGCGGATCACCCAGTCTTCACACGGACATCCACCGATCACATGCTCTTCGAGGATGCGTCTGATCCGCTCCGGTGTGACAGCTCCATACCAGATTCCATCGGGCCAGATCAGCAGCACGGGCCCCTGCTGGTCGCAGGCCCTCAGGCAGTCAGCCTTGCTGCGCAGCACAACGCCCTCCGGTCGGTCCGGACGCTCCAGTGCCAGCTCCCGAACTCCCAGCTTCAGGGCTTCCCAGCTTGCAGCGCCAAGGGCTGGATCGCAGCATTTGGCCTTGGTTGCCGTGGCACAGAGAAGCAGGTGGTGACTGATCACGCCGCCATTGCAGTCAGCGGCAGTCGCCGTGTGCCCCGCTCAACCTGTTCGCGCACGGCAAGACGGGCCCACTGATCCACCGCCAGCACATCATCCAGTTGCGGCCGGTCAACACGGTCGGATTTATGGCGCTCGCAGGCTGTCTCAATCAGATCGGGGATGTCGAGAAAATGAATCCGCTCCTCAAGGAACTGGGCCACCGCTTCCTCATTCGCTGCATTGAGCACAGCCGGCATGGTTCCACCGGCTCTGCCAGCGGCGTAGGCCAGTTCCATGCAGGGATATTTGGCGGGATCCGGTTGATTGAAGGTGAGTTGCCCGACTTCGGTGAGATTCAGTCTTCTCCAGGGTGTCTCCAGTCGAGATGGCCAGCTCATGCAGTAGAGGATCGGCAGCTTCATGTCGGGCCATCCCAGCTGAGCCAGCACCGAGGAGTCAGCCAGCTCGATCATCGAATGAATGATGCTCTGAGGGTGGATGACAATTTCAATGTGGTCGTAGTCGAGGCCGAACAGATAGTGCGCTTCGATCACCTCAAGCCCCTTGTTCATCAGCGAGGCTGAATCAACGGTGATCTTTCTGCCCATGCTCCAGTTGGGGTGGGAGGTTGCATCCGCCACCGAGGCTTTCTCCAGATCGGCCGTGGCCCAATCACGGAAGGCACCACCTGAAGCCGTGAGCTGAATCCGGCGCAGCCCCGGAGTGGGAACACCTGTTGAAAGGCGCGCATTGTCAGCCCAGGGGGTGCCCTGCAGGCACTGGAAGATGGCGGAGTGTTCGGAATCGGCCGGCAGCAGCCTGCTGCCGCTTTTCTTGAGCTCCGGCAACACCACCGGACCAGCTGCGATCAGGGTTTCCTTGTTGGCCAGCGCCAGATCCTTGCCGGCCCGGATAGCCGCCAGCGTCGGCAGCAGGCCTGCACAGCCAACGATGCCCGTCACCACCAGGTCCGCCGTGTCCCATGAGGCCGCCACGTTCAGTCCACCGGGACCGCCCACCAGTTCCGGTTGCCGTTGCGGCCGCAGATCAGCCGGGAGTGAGGCCAGCCGCTCCTCCAGTTCCCCTAGGAGAGATTCGTCAGCCAGGGCCACCACCTCCGGGCTGTGTCGCTGGATCTGTTCCACCAACAGCGGCAGGTTGCGACCTGCAGTCAGAGCAACCACCCGGAACTGGTCCGGGAATTCCTGAACGATTTCGAGAGTCTGAGTGCCAATTGAGCCGGTGGAGCCCAGCACGCTGATGGCTTTCACGCGGATCATGGCGATTGCAGCCATCCTCCCACTTCAATTCCAGGCCCTGGCAAACTTCGGCCAACGCACTGTGTTCACGTTCATGGCGGCAGCGCAGAAGGAGCACTGGGGATCAGGGCTGGGTTTTGTCCTGGCGGCAGCAGGCAGTGCAGTGGGTCTGGGCAACCTCTGGGGATTCGCATACCGAGCCTCCCAGGGAGGCGGAGGCAGTTTCGTACTCCTTTATGTGCTCATTGTTGCAGTGATCTGTCTGCCGGTACTGGTGGCTGAGATGGTGCTGGGTCGCAACAGCGGTCGCAGCCCTCTGCTGGCACCCGCCCAGGTGGCAGGCCGTGACTGGAAACCGATGGGTTGGCTGTTTGTGATTGCCGCCTGCGGAATCCTGGCTTTCTACGCCGTACTGATGGGCTGGACCGCTCAGACCCTGATTCATGCCCTCAACGTGGGGCTGCCCCAGACCATGGAGGACGCCCAGCTGTTCTTCAACACCATCAGCGGCGGCAACTCTGCATTGGCTGGGCAAGCCGTCAGCCTTCTGCTGACCGCTGCTGTTGTCTCAGCGGGCGTGCAGGCCGGCATCGAGCGACTGTCGCGCTGGGCGCTGCCACTTCTCTTTGTGTTGCTCGTGGCCCTGGCGATCTGGGCCAGCACGCTCCCTGGAGCGATTGATGGTTACAGGACCTTCCTGCTGCGCTGGGACGGCCGGGAACTGATGAACATCACCACAATCCGCAATGCCTTCAGCCAGGCCTTCTTTTCGATCGGCACCGGAATCGGATCGATCATGGCGTATTCGGCCTATCTGAACCGCAAGGCTCCTGTCCCTCAGGAAGCGGTTTCGGTGGTGGGGCTCGACACCGCAGTGGGTCTGCTGGCAGGCATGCTCACGTTCCCTGTGGTGATCAGCTTCGGGCTGGGAGATGCGGTCAGTGAGTCCACGATCGGCACGATCTTTCTCGCTCTGCCCACAGGTCTGGCCTCCATCGGTGCGACAGGACGAATCGTGGCTGTTGCCTTTTTCTCCCTGGCCTATCTCGCTGCGATCACCTCGTCGGTGTCGCTGCTGGAAGTCCCGGTGGCGTCATTGATGGATCGGTTGAACTGGAGCCGCACCAAGGCGACCTGGCTCAGCGCGGCTGTGATTTTTGTTGTCGGACTCCCCGCTGCCACGAATCTGCAGGTGCTTGGAGCGATGGATGCCCTGTTCGGAGGGGTGCTGCTGATTGCCGGCGGATTGCTGATTGCCGTGCTGATGGGATGGGTTGTGCCCCAGACCTTCCTCGCTGACCTCAAGGACAGCACCGTCACCAAAGCAGCAACCTCCGGTCTGATCCTGTTCTTTCTTCGCTGGGTCTCACCGGTCGTGATTTCTGTCGGTCTCTTGATCAGCGTGGTGGATCTGATCCGCAACTGGACCGGGCAGAGCTGACCATCTTTGTGGTTTGAACAGCGTGTTCAGAACAGTCGGTTGATGTGAGCGGAAGCCATCCGCACCTCTCTCAGAAAACAGATTGACGCTGTCATCACCAGCAGCATTGCCGTGATGAACAGGGGAACCACCACCAGCGTGAGGTTGACGCGGCTGATCACGCTGAAAAACATCACGGCGACCACGGCCGAGATCAGCAGAGTTGCGGCTGTGAGCATCTCGATGGCACGGATCGTGAGCTGCATGCGCCTGCGGTACCCCCATTGCTCGCGTTGATCAACTGTTTCGCCCGCATCAAGGGCCGCCTTGGTCTTGCGGGCGTTATCGACAATCCGCGCCAGACGGCCCGAGATCACATTCATCAAGGCACCGATTCCGGCCAGAAGAAACACCGGAGCAACCGACAGCTGGATTGCTTTGGAGAGGCTCTCGGGTTCCATGGGCATCTCGCCGATCCAGGGCGAACCTTAGAGCTCACGCAATGGAAATCCGGTAGACAAGGTCTGTGATGCACGCCAACAGGATGCTCTGGCTCAAACGCTGGAATTTCATCGAGAGAGCCAGGCTTGAGCGGGAGCTGTGGGATGCCTTCGAAGCCAAGCAGGATCCTGAGGCCAAGTTGGAGCAACTGCGGAGCTGGATCGACGCTGCCGATCCCGATGATCCCGCTCTGGCCGAGCAGCGTTTCAGGCTTGAGGTCTGGACCACCACACTGGCGCGCATCCGCAAGATCGAGGCGATGATGGCTTCGAAAGAGCGGTGATCAACGGCGACGCCATTCGGTCGTGCCGCCGGGTTTGTCGATCAGTTCAATCCCCTGAGCGGCAAGTTCCTCCCGGATCCGGTCGGCTTCAGCAAAATCCTTGGCCTGCTTGGCGGCCTTGCGTGCAGAGATCGCTGCTTTGATCTCGCTGCTCTTCTCACATGCTGTGTTGGAGCCCTCCATGGTTTGCTGAGGCTCATAGCTGAGTCCGAGCACGGCGGCGAGCTCACGCAGCAACAGCCAGCGTTGATGCAGGGCATTCAGGTCATCCGGCTTTTTCACTTGCTCTCCACGCTCCAGTCGGTTGGCTGTCGACTTCAGTGGTTTGGCCAGTTCAAACAGCACTGCGAGGCCTCCAGAGCTGTTCAGGTCCTGATCCATGGCCTGGGTGAAGCGGTCGCGTGCAGCCATGAGAACCTCATCAACGTCGAGGTTCTGAGCATGCATGGCACCGGATGGCAGATCTTCTGCTCCGGGCCAGCCCATCTGGTCGGACCACCGGCGACCAAGGCCAAGAGCTGCATTGAGCCCTTTCCAACCGGTGCTTGCCGCGTCCAGCGCATCAGCTGTGAAATCGAGTGGTTTGCGGTAATGCGCCTGGAGCACAAAAAGTCTCAGCGTCATTGCTGAGACTCCGCTGTCGAGCAGCGAGCGGATTGTTGTGAAATTGCCCAGCGACTTCGACATTTTGGTGCCGCCCACATTCACCATGCCGTTGTGCATCCAGACCCGGGCTAACTGCGCTTCATTCGCAGTTTCTGACTGAGCAATTTCATTTTCATGGTGAGGAAAAACAAGATCTCCGCCGCCGAGATGAATATCAATTGTCGTGCCGAATTCTTCGCGAACCATGGCTGAGCATTCGATATGCCACCCGGGCCGTCCACGACCCCAGGGTGACTCCCATCCTGGTTCTCCGTCTTTGGTTTTTTTCCAGAGCGCGAAATCAAAGGGATGTCGCTTGCGTGCATCCTCCCCCTCATTGATGCGGCCACTGGCCCCTTGTTGCTGCTCGTTGGGGTCTCGCCCACTCAGCTGTCCATAATTCTTCGCTTTGGAAATATCGAAATACACATCGCCGTCGGAGCTGTAGGCAGCTCCTTTGGTTTCAAGTTCTCCGATCAGAGTTTGAATGCCTGGAATACAGCAGGTCGCCCTGGGCATTTTGTCTGCAGGCAGAATGTGCAGGCGTGCCATATCGATTTCAAAAGCTTTGATATTTTTTTCACTGACTTCCTCCATGGTTGAGCCCTCGGAAGTAGCCCTGTTCAGTATTTTGTCGTCGATATCCGTGTAGTTCTGAACAAACGTGACGTCGTAATCGCACCAGATCAGATAACGCCGCAGAACATCCCAGTTGATGTAACTGCGTGCATGGCCCAGATGACAAAGGTCGTAAACCGTCACCCCACAGCAGTAGATCGTTGCCTTGCCTGCCTCCAGCGGTTCGAAGTCTTCGGTGCGATTGCTCAGGCTGTTCGTGAGGCGCAGTGGCAAAGGTCTGATCAGGCTCTCCAAGGAGGTTACGGCC
>NYZI01000011.1 GCA_002687115.1 Cyanobium sp. ARS6 | reverse complement strand
GCGCAAGCGCAGAGTTTTTCCCTTCACGGCCGTGATCGGTCAGGAGGAAATGAAGCTGGCTCTGCTGCTCAACGTGATCGATCCCCGCATCGGCGGGGGGATGATCATGGGCGACAGGGGCACAGGCAAATCAACCACGATCAGGGCACTCGCCGATTTGCTTCCTGGTATTGAGGTGGTTGCAGGAGACCCTTACAACAGCTCACCCACCGACCCAGATCTGCAGAGCAGCGACGTACGTCAGCGGCTCGAGCATGGGGAGACCCTGGCGACCGAAGACCGCCAGGTCCCCATGGTTGATCTCCCGCTTGGCGCGACGGAAGACCGCCTGTGCGGGACCATCGACATTGAGAAAGCCCTCAGCGAAGGAGTCAGAGCTTTCGAACCAGGTCTATTGGCCAAAGCGAACCGAGGCCTGCTTTATGTGGATGAGGTGAATCTCCTGGACGATCATCTGGTTGACGTCCTGCTTGATTCCGCCGCCTCAGGCTGGAACACGGTTGAACGGGAAGGTGTCTCTGTACGACATCCAGCCCGATTCGTGCTGATCGGTTCCGGTAATCCTGAGGAAGGGGAACTGCGCCCTCAGCTGCTCGACCGTTTCGGCATGAGTGTTGAGGTGAGGACCGTCAGAGATCCCGAACTTCGTGTACAGGTGGTGGACCAGCGCACAGCTTTTGACACAGACCCCGACAGCTTCGCCGCCTCGGTTGAGACGGGCCAGAAAGCGCTTCAGGAAAGGGTGGTGGAAGCTCAACAGCGTCTTGATCAGGTCGAAATCGATGATGACCTGAGACTGAGGATTTCCGCAGTGTGCGGCGAACTGGATGTCGACGGTTTGCGCGGTGACATCGTGACCAACAGGGCCGCACGCGCACTGGCAGCCTTTGAAGGCCGCACCGAAGTCACGGAAGAGGATGTGGCTCGGGTGGCGTCATGCTGCCTGAGGCATCGCTTACGCAAGGATCCACTGGAACAGATCGATTCCGGTGATCGAGTTGTGAAAGTGTTCTGCAAGGTGTTCGAACGCAGCGAAAGCGGCGACAGGGCCGAATTCGAACTGGCTCTGGTCGCCTGATGAGATCGCGGGCTTAGCCGTGCGCATTCTCGGCATCGACCCAGGGCTTGCCCGGGTTGGTTACGGAGTGATCGACACCGCTGATGGTGAACAGACCATGCTCGACTGCGGCATCATCCGCACCGACCCGGGGAGATCAGAAGGCGAGCGAATGGTGGAGATCGCCAGGGATCTTCGCCAGCTGATCAGAGCGTGGCGTCCGGAAATGGCGTCTGTTGAAAAGTTTTTCTTCTATCGCTCCAGCAACACCATCGCCGTCGTTCAGGCACGCGGCGTAGTGATCATGCCCCTCAGCAGATTCGGACTGCCGGTGGTTGAATTCCCGCCGATGCAGATCAAGCAGGCTCTCACCGGCCATGGCCATGCTGACAAAGATGAAGTTCTCGAAGCGGTGATGCGCGAGCTCAACCTTGAGTCTCCGCCCAGACCCGACGACGCCGCAGATGCACTGGCCGTTGCGTTGACGGGCTGGTTTCAGAGATAGAAACGTAGATACAGAGCAGGATCTCTTGGCATCACTGGACGTTGCCCATAAAATTGCCTCAACCGCTGCCTAATCCCGGCAATGGCCAAAGCCCCCCTGCTGAAGTACCTGAAGCTGGATCAACAGGGTTCAGGCGTGATGAGAAAAGCTCATGGAGTGATAACAAAGAAATACTCTCCTGAGTTTTGATATACCCGCCTCCAGCGCTAGTTATTGATGCAATGATGCGTCTATCAATCGATATTCGAATGCGCCATTCGGGACAGAGCAACACGATCAATTTTTCCGACCGAGTTAAGAGGAATGGACGTGAGATAATGAATCACTTCAGGGGCTTTATAACCAACACGCTCGCGTGCAAATGCAATCAGATCATTTTCTGAAGGTGCGGTGGCGGCCGGTTTCAGTGACACATAAGCATGGACATTCTGACCATGAATAGCATCCTCTACACCAATTACACCAGCGCAGTTCACCGAAGGATGTTCCATCAGAGTGTCTTCTACGTCCTGAGGACAGATATTGGAACCATCATGGATGATTATTTGCTTTCGACGTCCGCAGAACCATAAATAACCATCCGAATCAACCCTCATAATATCTCCCGTATTCAGCCACTCACCCTGAACCGTTTCCGCCGTAGCAATATCATTATCCCAATAACCAATGGTATTGGACGGTGATCGAATCCAAAGCAAGCCCTCCTCACCCTCACTGATTTCCAACCCTTTATCATCACGGATTGAGCCTTCAAAACCTGGACATAAACGACCGATTGAACCAAGACGATTCTCTCCGTCTACCGGAGAAAGAGTCGCAAATCCGATCTCACTCATGCCATAGGCCTCATCAATTTTCAAACCAGTGACATTATTAAACTCGTCTTGCAACTGATGATTTACCTTATCCCCACCACTGATACAAAGCTGTACAGAGTTGAAGTCATCACAATTTAAATTCTCATCACGCACAAGATTGAAAAGCGTTACGGGAAGGGCCATCACCAAAGTAGGACGGTGTCTTCGCAGCAAGATTTCAATACTGGAGCTGCTGAGATCATTTGGAATTGCAACCTGAGCTCCACGACTTAAGGCCGCTATCACCAATAACGTAGAAGCAATATGAGATAAAGATGTTCCAGCAAGAATGCGCTGTTTTTCCGTGATATCGGCTGCCTTTTGAATCGATGCGATCATCCAACCCATGCTTCTGAGGGTGTGGGTTGCAGCCTTGGGTCGACCAGTGCTGCCAGAAGTCAGAAAAAGAAAGCAAGGTTCATCGCTATCTCTATGTTTCAATAAAAGATGGTGATCATATGAGCCATCATCGAAATAGTCTTCAACTCTGATTTCATCCGGTGTGATGCAACCCAACCGACAAAGACCGGGAGCCAGGCTGCAATCAATATCCTCTTGACGTTCAGGATGGAGGAGGATGAGCGAAGGCTGAGTCAGCTTTAAAGCATGATCAATCTCACGAACGGTGTATCGATAGTTAAGAGGAGTCAGGATTACTCCACAACGTAAACCCGCCAGATAATGAACAACCAACTGCAAACCATTTGGCATGAGCGAAGCAATTCGATCGCCTGGTTGAACTCCAAGCCTCAGATATCTGCTTGCTGTAATCAAACAGGCTTTCTCTAGCTCAGACCAGCTGAGACTTCCATGAAGATCATTCAATGCAGGTCCTTCAAGATCAAGACATGCATTGAACAGAGGCCACCTGCTCAGATCAAAGGGCGCAGATAAGTCACGTCCTGCAAAAGGCATGGTTCTCAGCTGGTGACCATTTATAAACGTTGATTTTGCCTGCTGCCAAGTCAGTGAGCCTCAGTGCAAGGAATCAAAGCGAAATACTAGAAATTTCCTGTTGAGACTTCCTCAACCACCTCTTGGTTAAATTGCTCGCTCCTGCTGTTGAGTAATCCCGCTGCCTAAGAATCGTGAGAATATAAGTACCAAAAAGAAATGTGACTAAAAAGGCAGCGATGTTCCGCAAAAAAATAATGATTCAACATAAAAACCAAGGCTTTTTAGATGCAAACTGAAAATTACCAATTTTGCAGAATCAAGCCGTGAAGCCTGAAAGTATTGTGCATTCGAGCTCAGCAAAAACCTACGAGAGAAAAGTACAGAGGCTACGCGCCAGCAGTTCCAACCATTGCAGTCAGCTGAACATCAAACCCAGCAATCCCTTAATCCAGGAAAGATCTAGAACGGACGCTTGGTTGAACATAGCAACTTGCTCAACGATGCCCTTACCGGTCAGAGCCTCAACAGCCAAGCCGATACCAAGACCTAACATTGCAGCACGTCCATTCAGCTTCTCACTGAAAAGCTTGTAGGGATCTGGAGTGAATTTGCTGGATGCCGCAGGCATGGGACTAAACCAATTAATTCAATATTAATAAATGTAACGACTGGTTGCTGTATTACGCAACACAGTTTCCTCACCTCCTTTCAAGGAAAAGCCGCATAACAAGACTTGCAGTCTCGAACAGGACAATTCTGTCCGCCTCAATCCACCTGGATTTACAGATTTTGCAAGACGCCATGACAAGAATGTCGGTTAAAAAATACTAACCGAAGGACTAAAAATTTAGGTTCACGTTGTGCATGTTCAATAAGCAAGGCTATCAAGCAAATTAGCTAGGGCCTTCCATTGATGAGAAGCCTTGGTGGCAACAGGACTGAAGTCGTTGAATCGATAATTAGATATCATCTTCAACATCACCTCGATCCTTCGCTGCTGAGGGATCGCAGACACCGTAAATCAGCTCATCAGTATCTATTGATCCATCAACAGTATTTGCTTCTACTTCATCATTGAGCCCCAGCCGATCCAGAGCCTCATCTTTAGTGAGTTCTTCGGATCTATATTGAGCGCAAATCTCTTTAATCCTTACATCCGAACCGTCTGGAGTCTTTGCCCCCATTTCGCATGAAACAGTGATCAAGGTCAAAGGCAATACTGGGAGAAGTTTGAATGTTTTCATTCTTGAAGAACTTCTAATGAACAACAAATTTAAAATATCTAGATTCTGATCAAAAGCCACCCATTCGAAAGATCTCGTCAATCAGTTCTGGTGTGTATCGCCATAAGTAGAACGGAAGTCCTTCTTATGGCCAGCGGCTCAGCTTTTGAGTAAGTCCAACCAATAAAAAAGACCCGGACGTCTATCGGGCCTTTGGTGGGTGTGAGGAGTTGGAATCTCTGTGAGGAGAACCAACTGCCTCAGGTATAGCCAAAGCTTGTGCCATTCATCCCGCTGGTCACAACTGGTTGCAAACAAGATCCCACTGCATAAGGTTGGAATGTGAGGAGAAAACACTCGCGGGGTGGAAACAAGGCAACACTCCCAAAAGAGTTTTAGAACCCCTGCCTTCGGCGGGGGTTTCTTTTTATCTGGTCTCGGTCCTTGGAGAAGCTTTCAAGCACTGTCGTCAGTGGTGTGGTGAGTTGGTCATCCCTCATTAGGTCTAAGGCTTATTCCCTTATGCCCGATCACCACAAACAACTACCCGTATGAGTGCTCACCCACCCCCTCACTCATCGCTCATCACATCATTGCGTTGATCATCAATGCTCATAAGGCCACAGGGAGGCCCCCCTAGAGGCCTTGGTGTGTGGTGTCCTCGCACCCCCTCCCCTGTCCCATCCTGTCTGGGGTCTTATGCCTCCTCCTATGTGAAGTAGGTCTTATTAAGCAATGACTCCCGTCTGGCGAGCAGAAAGCCGATCAGGTTGTGGGTTGCATTCAGTAGTGACTTGCTGCTGGCAGTTAGTTCGTGGCTTCGCCTTAATGAGCCCTCGATCCATCTCTGGTCATGGCTGTCTTAGTACTGGCTCTTGCCTTCGCTTTCGCTATCTTCTGTTCTTACGCGGTTTCTAGTGGGAATAGGTATCGGCGTTGAGTATTTCTCACTAGGTACTGGTTTCGAGAACATCAAACTCTCGATAAAGCGCGTCAGCATCCTGGAATCGCTTGTTCAAAAGCAAGTCCCTGACTCTTATTTTCCACCAATCCTCAAGTGACCTGGCGTCACGCTTGCTCAAAGTGAGTTGAGGTAAATCCATAGTCGTACTTTGACGATGAATAATTGAATCGTGTTATTCAATATGGACATAAAAATCCTTACATAACTTAAGTTTTTGAGAATGCGCAACTGCCTTGCTTTTTCCTCGCTCTTTGCTATGCCAATAAACTCCGCTGGCAACGGGATGCACTCAACAGATAGAGCATGGTTGCAGTGATGTAATTAGAAAAAAGGCAGGGACTATCACATCCTGCCCCTGGCTTTCACATCCTTCATCAATACGACTCAGAGACCGTAGAAACTAAGGGTTGGGCGGCAAGAGTTAATAACTGACGGTTGACCCAACCTTCATTAGCGACTCATCCAAGTTCGGGAATCATAGGGGTGATGAGCTCCCATAAAGGAGGGGGCATTTCTTCCCCCCTACCCATGAGAACTTTGTCATCACCAGAAGCAGGTGTTCCTCGGGTCTTCTTGATTTGTAAGCAGACCTCACCAATACGAATGTTCTTGGGAACACAACTCAAAGAATCGAAGCAAAAGGAAACCTCTTAGTTCTGCGTCTGTGCCCATAAAGGAGGGGGGCTCCCAAGCCCCCTCTTTAATGGGACAAAGCCAGCCAATAGGCAGAGACAGTGAGGACTCTTCAGATAGGAACGATTGCAGTGCTTGCCCTGGTGAGTGTGGTGGTGGTGGGAGTCGATCAAGGCAGACAGCGAAGCATTGATCGACCAGCTGAAAGCAAGGGACAACTGGAACGACTCAGGGATGAGCGTCTAGACAAGGCAGTTCCACTGAAGAGATGAGTGGACAGTCTTTGTTATGGAGTAGGTACGCTGAATAGCTCATTCAAGGAGTCGATAAAGTTCGACGGTGTAATCACCTGCACCCTTCCTGAGAGGCCTAATTTTCTGGTTGTAAATGGGAGATTTCCAGAATTCAAGAGCTGCACATTCTGAAGGGAAATTAATCAGCAATGTCACATGATTCTGGTTTCGATTCCCTTCGAGGATACGCAGCGGTCGAGGATCGTTTAAGTAATAAGAGCCCGCATTTTGGTGAAGTCCTGATGCTTTAAGTGCCTGCCCGTATACAGCCATCTGTTTACGATCATCGGTTACTCCATCGACCACCATGACTACCGGCTTTTGGCTGCACACGTCAGTATTTTCAGCCGCATGAACTGGGGTCGGTATAGAAGTTATGACCAGGAATGCAGCAATTATTTTATAGTTCATAGCTGTTAAAGAAGTTTTCCCGGCAAGTGCTTGAATTCTTGGAGCCACCATCGGTACTGACCACTACTTACATCCATCAATAGCTCAGAAAAACGAGAAACGACAACCAGCTTGCAGAGGGGCCCGGAGTTTGATTGACATATCGGGATTTGATTCTATGCCAGTAAGTTTTTGCGGCAAGCACATAGATGTTCTTACTAAGCGATGATTGCAAGCTTGGATTTCAAAAGTGCTTAATGAAACCACAAGAAGCTTGCTGCCTTATCCTGGCCGTAGCTTAAATGTTTGTGACATTGAATATGGTCTGATATTGAGTCACTTACTTGAATAAAGGACACAATTGATCATGTATCAAAAAGTCTTTGGCGTTTTTGCTTTGTCATTCATCATTGCTGGCTGCAATATTGATGCCAG
The DNA here is from genome assembly GCA_002687115.1 of Cyanobium sp. ARS6. Taxonomy (GTDB): domain Bacteria; phylum Cyanobacteriota; class Cyanobacteriia; order PCC-6307; family Cyanobiaceae; genus Synechococcus_C. Next base: position 7,067 of record NYZI01000011.1, on the reverse strand, counting down.
CAGCTTTGAGGACTGCAAAGACAAAGACGGCAAACCTTTGACTGAATGGGTATGCCGCAAAGGAGATCCTGATAGCAAGCCAAGTGAATAACAAATAAACAGCCCAATACTTAGCCAAGACTGGGCTGCAGTCTCACCTTGTAGAGATTGCAGTCCACGAGAAGCTCCAACAGATTGAGCTCAAGCACGAAGGGCATCCCTGCTGTAGTTCAGTCAGTCAAAGAGCCCGTCAATTGAGTGGAGAATGTGAATCACCTCATCGGCATTGACCCACCTGACTGCACCGTCATCGAGATCTGCAACTTGAAACAGCGAGTTGATGTTTGAGTCTCTGGCTCCGCCTTCACAGCAGAGCACCTGGCCCATCCACCAAAAGTCCTTTTCAGCACGGGTTACTTCCTGTGGTGCACGCACGATGACGAAGTTCCCTGACCTGACATCAAGGAACTGGGGCCTGTTCTGAACAGGGCTTGCAGCACTGGTGCTGTGATCAACTGACATCGCCTCTCTGACAGTACAGCTGCACTATCCGCGCGTCGGGCAGTTGGCAAGCGAAGCTTTCGGTGAGCAACAGATTTGATTGCTGATAGCCCTCTACCTTTCAGGCAATCGGGAGACCACATGGCAGGCAGGCAATCCACCACACACACCAGGGGCCACATGATCCGCACCACACTCACCGCTTCAGCCCTGCTCGTGGTTGGTTGCACTACTCAGATAGTTCTTGCTGAACAGGCAGAGAAAAAGCCTGAGCCCATCGCTTCTGAAGTGCTGCTTCAAGCATCANCNTCATGGAAGGGAGATCAATACAAATATCCCCAAGGCACACCACAAATCACCGTNAAAGAAGTCNTCTTCCAGCCNGGAGCCAAATCAAANCCACACTCCCATGACATGCCAGGAGCAGCTCTGATTCAAGAAGGAGANCTTCTTTGCGAGGTTCCTGCCACGNGAGTTTCNAAGCGCTTTGTGGCAGGAGANGTTCTNCCAACAACATTCAAAAATGATCTGCATACCTGTGAAAACACAGGNACAGNAGTCACNAAGGCATTGGTCTTTTATGCGGGTGCAGTTGGNCTTCCAACCTCCTATTACACCCAGAAATGAGCGGGTTCTATGGTGCCCCGTCGGTGCTGGGCGGCGTCCGGATCGAGCGGTCGGACCATGTCCCTTGCAGGGTGGCTGATTGGCGTGTGGTGTTCGAAGAGCCCGCAGATCTGAACATTGGTCCTGAGATCCCAGAAAACGCCCTGTGGAAGCTCACGCCAACAGATCCGCACTGACTTCTTAAATCATGAGCAAAGGAATCAAAACGACCGCAGCCTTGTCGCTTGCCCTGCTTGGCTTCTCAGCTGGCGTTTCTGCCAATAATCTTCTGCCGGACCCATGGTTAGAGGGAGAGTCTCGCGGCTATCTGATGGCTTTATGCCGTATGGAACAAGCCGGTTTAATCACACCCCAGCAAAGCACTGCGTTTTTGATTGAATACCGTGAGCACTCGGGTGATTTCAATGCGAAGTATCTCGAAGGAGTACTGCGGAATTACATCGGACTAAGAACCTGCTCTTTCTCGAAGAGAGTTGTCAACGAGAAACAACCCCTCCTCCCAACAGATCCACGCTGACACCGTTCCATTGGGCTGCGCACTAGTCACGCGGGAAGATTCCACGGGCAGCGAGAAATTCCCTCACCCCAGAACTGGCCTCAATTAACTGCCTGCAGCAGCCGTTTTTGCGAGTGCAAGTGCCAGTAAAGCCGCTTTGATTCAGTTTTGGGTCTCTTTAATATGCACTCAACCTAGCCAAATGCAAGAGAGATAGGCTCATCGCAGTTGCAGGTAAATCACTAAAATATTCATAGAAACTGATCCCAATAAATTGTTCTTAAGCTATCCAGGTAAGGCTAGTATGGGGCTACAGGAATGGCTGCCATTTGTTTTTTCAGTTGCCAATAGGGAAAAGCTTAAATACAATTATTTCATAAGGGCAAAATCTATGTATCAAAATTATTTTATTGGTGAACTGCTGGGAACACTCTTTTTGGTATTGTTTGGGTGTGGGGTATGCGGTGGAGCGTCATTAAAAGCTTCAAAATCATATAAATCCGGATGGGTAGCAATTACGGCGGGCTGGGGTTTCGCTGTGATGATTGGAATTTTTATTTCGATGGCCGCTGGGTCTAGGGGCGGGGATATCAACCCAGTCATCACCTTGATGAAATATGGACTTGGCAAGTATTCATCGGGGTGGATGGTAACAGCAATCATAATTGCTCAGCTAATTGGAGCATTCCTCGGAGCAGTATTTGTTTGGCTAATTTATTTGCCACATTGGAAGCAAACGGAAAGCAGGGTCGATAAATTGTCGGTTTTTGCGACAATACCTGCGATCAAGAATGGGTTTGCAAATTATCTTTCAGAGGCTTTGGCGACAACTGCATTAGTGATTATCGCTGGTGCGCTTGCCGAATACGGTAATACTTATAATTTTTCAGACGGTTCGTTGCCATATATTTTTGGCTTTGTCGTTTGGGGGATTGGGTTGTCTTTGGGAGGGCCGACCGGGTACGCCATCAATCCGGCGAGAGATTTGGGTCCACGATTGGCGCATGCTGTACTGCCCATTCAAGGCAAAGGTGTATCTTATTGGAGTTATTCATGGGTTCCAGTGGCCGGGCCATTGTCTGGCGTGTTGTTTGGATTATGTATTATTAAGCTGTTTCTTACGAAGTAATCAATGGATATTTAACGAATGCCTATGTAAAGCTTTCGGGATTGATTGCTGCCTCTGATCGAGCCTTGGTCAGAGTTGCTAGCTGATGGCAAGCATGATTAGAAATTTAGACCTGTCTATCTCTGCTCAATTGCGCTCAAGCGTGCCAGGTATTGAATGCTAATTGGCAGGCAATCGTCTACTTAATAAAAGGCATAACACTGCTCTTGTCTCTTCCTCGGAAGCGGTAAGATTGCTGCAATCAGGCGTTAAGTAAGAGGTTGTAGCTTGTATGGCCGCATGGCCATTAGGAGTTGTTGTTAGCCATGTATAAGCAGGCTTAAGGTCAGGACGCTTAATTAGGGTGTCGCGGGTTATTTCATCCGCTTCTTCTTGCGTGCCATGTCCGTCGCTTACAAAGCATTCCGCAGCTGCAAGAAAACCAACCATCGTTATTGTGTGTGAAAACTCTGATGCCTGCCCCGGGATAACGGCAAGAGAGGTCGTCCCAACAACCAAAGCAATAGCGATTGAAGTGAAGGGTTTCATGCGTTCGATGCACGCAGGAGAGATCGTTTGTTCAGTCTGGTGACTGCTCGGTCAGTCACTTCTTTGCTAAGCGGTGGCAACAGGAACTCATGCGTCAGCTCGCCCACCATGTCCAGACCCAGTTGCTCCAGATNCGCCAACCTCTGAAGGCAGNTCNTCTCAACCGCAGGCATGGGCTTGTTATGCGCGAGCGTGGCCCTTTTTTTCTTGTTTAGCCTCTTGTAAAATCCTGATTCCACCNCTCACGATCACAACGGAGATCATTGCACCCACAATCAGATCGGGGAATCTGTTTCCAAGTAACCACACGAGAAATCCAGACACGATAACGCCTAAATTAGCGATGACATCGTTTGTGGAGAAGATCCATGATGCGCGCATGTGTACACCTGAATTACGATGGCCTGATATAAGCACTAGGCAGTAAATATTAGCGACGAGAGCTGCAATTCCTATCCCCATAATCCGAAGGCTTTCTGGTTCGCTTCCTAATAAAAGCCGACGCAGTACTTCCAGCAACACACCAGTGCCAAGAAGGATCTGCAGTATTCCGCTGAGTCGAGCAGCCTTTATTTGTTTTTTTAATCCTCTGCCTATTGCATACAACGACAATCCATACACTGCGGCGTCGGCGAGCATGTCGAGTGAGTCAGAAATGAGTCCGGTAGATTCTGCTAACCAGCCCATAACAAATTCTACTAGGAACATAACGGCGTTAATTGCTAGCAAGGATATGAGTGTTTTTCGCTCTAGCTTTTCAACTTGTTCCGTTCCGCATCCGCAATTAGTCATGGTTTTGTTTATTGCATGGTGCTTGTCGCATAACCCCCGCTCACGCGCCGATTTGGAGCCTCGAAGCGGCGGAAAATCGATCGCTGTGCAGCCGATTGTTCACACCGTAATGATGAGATCCGCGGTTGCAAGACCTGTCTACACCCCTCCAGCCGCTCCAGATCAGCTAATCCCTGCAGGTTCGTCATCTCAACGCAGATGCTGGTGGCCTCTGGCATAGGCAACTGATTGCAGGTCTCAGATTGCCCAGCATCCGCAAGGTGGTTTCGCCATCGTGTCCGTATGGCAAACAAGGACCTCCCACTTGTTGATCGCCATGCACCGAAGAGCACTGTCGGATGGCTGGAGAACACCCAGCAGGGAAAGGTCTGCAGCTTCACGAATGCCAATCCAGCGGCACATGCTCACTGGGTTGTTCTGGAGACCAGTTCCCTGCGGGGCCATGGTCAGCCCGTGGTCAGATGCACGCTTCTCCACAACGCCATTGAAGCCTGGGAGACCCTGCAGAAGAATGGCGGGGGGAAACAGTGCCCGCCCAAGTGCTGAGGCGCAGCCATGCCACACATGCTGTGCAGAGGGGGTGGATGTCTTCATCCTTCGGGCAACCCTGGGGCATGCGTCGAGTGCGACGACGGGTCGCTATGTCGCCAGCAATTCACGGGATAGCTCTTCTCCTCGGCTGGGCTAACCATGGCTTTGACGTTAGTTTTGAGATCACTGCTATTGGGAGGCACTATTCGCATGAAGAGGTATTCACTTTTTGTTCTTTTTATTGGATCAGTGATAATTGGAGATCTCCCTTCGCACGCCTTGTCTGCACGGCAACAATTTGATCTATGCCGATCAGTTATGGAGAATCGTCCATACAATCCAGCAATAGATGGTCCATACCCTAAACCTACAAATTCGATAGGTTATGGGGCCTATCCGCCTCCAGAGCAGAGGGGGATTTGGATTGATTTGAAGTGCTGGGAAATGCCGGGTATCTACGATCCATTCTGAAAAGGTTGCTGCCTCAACGGCATAATTGAAGTGATGGAAGCTCTCAAACTCCGAGGGTTTTCTTTCTCATTGCCTGGTATTCCTCTTCACTTATGTGTCTTCTGTCTTTGACTCTTTCTGGCTTTTCCAGCTCTTTTCCCCAAGGCGTGAACTTCTTCTGATTTGGCCTCTGCGCTGCCCTCTTTGATTGTTAGTTTCTCGGAGTCTGCGCTACTTGCTTGCCGCCTGGGTCTTGTTTCGAGGGTGATATCTCGGGCGAACCCTGGCCGTGTTTGATCAATAAGTCGAGCACAAACTCGTAGTCGATACAGCTCAGCATCTGCTCAATGCATCCATAGGCATTGCCGTGCCCTATCCCGAATTGCTCTGCGAATGCCTCCTCGCTCAGCTTTGCTTGCCTGGCGAGAGCATCACGCCTTATCCAGGCCGATAGACGTTCGGTTGTATGGCAGTGCAGCAGCTCTTCGTTTCCTTCATCAAGGATCAAGTCAACGATGATCAGTGCATATCGATGAGTTGCTTCTTCCAGTTCCCCCTTTTCGGATAGCTGTTTGATGTACTGCAGAGCTTGAGATCGATTCATCAATGTGCACCAGTCTTCTGTCCAGTCCCGAAGCCAACCAACTCGTTTAGAAGCAGAATTGCATCAATCGCATTCTCTCCCTTTCTGCAGTAACAGCATCAGTGGCAATCTGCCCCAGCAGATGCTCTTCGCTGGTAAGCATGCCAGAGAGTTGGAATTGATCCCTGCTGAGCAGTTCATTCCATCACTCCGCAGGATGGAGTCATGGAATGATTGGATGCGCTCTAAAACGAGAAGTTCAGACTGAGACCTGGCCGCCGGTGATGAATCACACGCACTGGAGCCAGACGGCGACGATGGATGGGACGTACATGCACGCTGCTCACACCGCGTCTGAAGACGCAGCGGTCAAGTCGAGCGGAGTAGCGGTATCGATAGCCGCAAGCTCGATCAGCTGCCCATTGTCGCTGAGGGCTCCTCAATACATCAGATCGGCGAACACAGCGCTGCTGGCTCTGTGAAAACCGGCTGCGGGGACCACAGCCATCCAGGGCATGTGCTGGACCCGGAAGGGCAAGAGCGGAAGCTGTTCCAACCAGGGCGATGGCGGAAGCTGCAAGCATCTGTTTGAAAGTCATGGTGTGGAAGTCGAGTGGTGGCTGCGGTGGGGGTCTTGCCCGCCGATGCACTCACCATCTCCCCGTTCACGTTCAGGCTTGATGAGCTGGCTCTCTCAGGGGTGTGATGTTGCTCACACTGGCAGCACCCTGACGGTGTTGAAGCGCCTTCTGCAGCTGTGGCATCAGTTCAGATACCCGGCACCCAAGCAAATACGACCTGCGCACCATCACGACATCACCTGGTTCCATCGCTGCTGCTTTTAGCTTCAGCAAACGAGTGACTTCAACACTGATGCCAGATCCGTCGCAACCAACGGTTTGGCCGGCATTGCTGCCCACCTTCCTGTTCTTTGCAGGTTTGGGTTCCGCTGCGCTTCTCACGCAGTTGATCTCATAGGTTCCGCTCTCCAAAAGGAACACCAGCTGAAGGCCATGACACACGCTTGAAACAACCACGACTCTTGTGTTGTCCCGTTGCTGCTATGGGAAGAGTGTTTTGATTGACCGTTGTGCAGCACTATCTGATCGTCTGGAACTTCCCCACGGTTGAAGGATCCTGGGATGCCTGCCCTCCCTTTGCTGAATACATCAACGCAGGCGGGCCAGGCGACAACTTCGAGGGCTTTGAACTGAAATATCGCGTCTGTGATCCCATCGCCGGCCGAGGCATGGCCATTGCTGTGGCGAGTGACCTTGGCAAGGTGTGGGCCCATCTCGCCCCCTGGATCAAGGGCTTTGGCATCAAATTCGAGGTAACACCTGTCGTTTCTGATTCAGAATTTGCTGCGATGTGGCCAGGTGTTCAAGCAGCTGCCAACGCTGACTAACCCGACGCTGCAATCCGCATTACGCCGCCGGGTTTGTCGATAC
>NYZI01000010.1 GCA_002687115.1 Cyanobium sp. ARS6 | reverse complement strand
CATCTGGTAAGGGCACTCGTTCGGGAAAATTGCTGATTGGTTTGACTTTACAACCCGGGTATTCGCAATTTCTAACGATGCTTTCAATCATTGGAGTGATCACAAAACCAACCTCTTTGAACGGTCTCCAGCTCAAGCCTGCATTTAAGTTACGCCCCGACCATTCGCTGAGAAGGTGCAAGCCATCAACAATTTCGATCGAAACAGCTCCAATCGGATTGATTTGCCCATAGTCGCTTCCAGTTCGTAAAGCGCGTTTGAAACTTTCGTTGCTGCATGGAGTCTCAGGTGAAAACCCATATGTTGCACAGCCTGCATTTTTAAGGGCTAAAGTCTGATCCTTGAACGTCTGCTCGATGGGCTTGAATTCACCATTGCCGACTCCTAGGGTTAAGTAAGCATTGCGGAACCACTTGCTCTCATTGGTTGACTTTTTCAACCGGAATCGTTGGCTGCCTACGAAATAAAAGTTTCTGGTCATATCAGAGAAGGTGAAGTCTTCACTGTCCCACGTGATCCAGTTTTCGACTCCGGTTCTGAACGATGTGTCGGGGCCGATGGCTTTGGAATAATGCAGACCAGTTTGAACACCCTGAAGAATGTTTGTTTTATCGACCAATGGACCGTCTCCTCGCCCAAGGCTTGCTGAGATGGTTTCCGCACTGGTTGTGATGAGAATTCCACCCCATGATTGTGTATCTCCAAATCCCACATTGAAGTAGGTGCTGCCATTGGCTTGATTTTTAATTGACTCCTGCCAGTTCGAAAAGGTCGTGAACGGCTCGCAAGGACCTTTACCTAAGGTGCAATCAGTTCCTGTGATGACACCATCAAAAATGAAGCGTTTAGGGCCATAGCCGTTGGGGATGAGATAACTAATTTGTGGGTGCCAGCGATCATTGCGAAGCAACGCTCTAGAGCTTGCATAGGTCGGTGACTCTTCATCAAGCGTTCGTAAGGCCGTTTGAATTGCTTGAGTGGAGTCTTCAATGGTGATGGGTTGCTCTTCCTCGAACACGATGACATCATCGTCTTCGACTGGCTCCCACACTAATGTTGGATCAGTCTCTTCAACTGAGAGAACACTGGATTCTGATGTGAATAGCGGTGAATCGAAATTTGTCTCAGGAATAACTCGTTCCCAGACCAGCTTGTCGGATTGTTGGGTTGTTATGGAAGAGGAATCTGTCGGTACTGGAGGTGGAGGCGGTACTAATTCCCACTGCAAATCCTGGCTGTTTGCTGAGCCAGCAAACAGCAATATTACCCCTGGCATTATTGAATGCTTTATGTTCATGCAGCTAGTTGGTCTTCACTGCGATATTGAGCGAACTGTAGTTCGCGTAGAACAGACAGCTGTTGAGGAAGTGGATTGGTGCCAGGGTGGACCTGCATTAAATATTCCAATGCGTCTGTGGGAGACAAGCTTTTGTGTTCCACAAGCCATGCCATGCAGACCAATGGTGATCGCTCCATGGCAGCAACGCAATGCGCAAACACTGGGCCTTCAGGCTGAAGGCTTTTCAAAAGTTTTAGCGCCGAGTGGAGTTCATTGAGTTCGAGGCTTCTGTTGATGCGATGGTCGGGCAATACAAGTCGGCGGCAAATAAAACGTTGTTGAAGAGATAGCGGTGGTTCAGCTTCATTTGTGTCGCAAAGACTGAGCACTGCCCGGACTCCTGCATCCTGTAAATGATCAAGATGATGTTCCGCTCTGGGAGCGGGTCCGATAGCTAGTTCATTTACCAACACCCAGTTGAGGCGAAAGCGGGAGTAATTGGGCCTTGGCATTAGTTATCAAGCCAGTGCATCAGTTGAATTCGACGCTGACGTAGCTTCGATTTCAGGTTGGTGTTGGATGTTCTCTTGTCTTGACGAGCGGCGCCAGCTGTCTGAGTTTCATCGTCATTGGCATAGTAAGCGTAAGCAGCTGTGGTGTCGTAAGCCGCATAGCCATAACCGCCATAGCCATAACCGCCATAGCCATAACCGTATTGGTCGTATTGGCCAAATCCGTAGGCCTGAGCCCCCTTTTCTTCACGCTTGATGCAGTTGGTGACCACGCCCAACAGTGGCGCTCCGCTGCTGAGGATGCGGGCAACCGCCTCTTTGGGCAAGCTGCGATCGACGCGATCCAGACTCACCATAAGCACCAGTCCATCGCAGTGTTCAGCGACCAGTGCTGCGTCGGCCAGACCCAACACTGGTGCTGTATCGAACAGAATCAGGTCGAATTCGCCACTGTTTTCGAGATCTTCAACGAGTTGGTGCAAGCGATTGGAGCTCAGCAGTCGGGCTGGATCTGGTGGCCTGCGACCTGCGGTAATGACTGACCAGTTTTCGTATCCCTCTACAGGCTGAAGCAAACTGCGCCAGCTGTTGGAATCATCAGTCAAAACATTGGTGAGGCCGCGTAAATTATTGAGGCCAAGGCGTGTGTGCAGCTGTGGTTTGCGTAGGTCAGCATCAATGAGCAAAACTTTTTGCCCCATTTCAGAAAGTGTTTTGGCCAGCAACACATTGACGAGCGATTTCCCTTCAGCAGGGAGAGAGCTCGTGATGGCAATGGAGCGCAATGGTTGATCGCTGTTCAGAAACCGAATCGAAGTAAACAAATTACGAAAAGCTTCCTGATAAAAGAAACGTTGATATTTGGCCTTTTGTTTGGTGTTTTGATCTTCCTCTGATGGATTGTTGATGTCGAGCTCTTGAAGCAGGAAACGTTTGTCTTCCCTAACTCCTTTGAAAAGATCAACGTGAGGGATGTGGCCTAAGAGTGGCAAACCCAGATCCATTTTCACTTCCCCCGCATGGTGGAAGACATGGTCCATTCGATCTCGCAGTAATCCAGCAGCAGCTCCTGCCACCAATCCAAGAACAGCTCCAAGGGCAAGATTTCGGGGAATGGAGGGTTTGATCGGATTTGGATTAATCTCCGGTGGATCTATCACACGCCATGGCACGCTGCGTTGGGCAATTTCGAGTTGAAAGTTTTCCCTCGCCGTCACAAGGCCGGTGAGGTTTTCTTGGGCAATCTTCAAACGCGTTTGTAGTGCTTCGTATTGCTTGATCAGCGCTGGTTGCTTGAGAAATTGGTTGTTGAGTGAAGTCTCCTGAGCTTTGGCTGTTTCCAGTCGACCGGCATTCAGGTTGAGAGCCGCATCAACAGCTTCCAGTTGGTTTTTACGCAAAAGAGGTTGCAGCTGGTTGAGACGTGCTTCAAGACCTCGAACCATTGAGGAATCGGGGTTGTATTTTGCTCTCGCTTCGGCGAGTTCTGTTTCGACTTTGAGCAGTTGTTGAAGTAGACTTTGGTCGACATCGCTGATGGTCAGGCCCTGAACGTCACCTCCGGCTGTTGTGCCGTTGCCAAGGCCTCCTATGGCTTCCTGAAATCCGCGGGCTGTAAGGGTTCCATTGGCAATTTCTTGGCGCACTCTTAAAAGCCGATTACGGCCTGCTTCAAGGTCCAAAACCTGCGCTGCGATTGCCGCCTCGCGTTGCTTTAGAGCTCCTCCTTCGGTTGTAGGTTCTAGAAGAGAATGTCGCTGGCGGAAGTCGGAAACCTCTGATTGGATTTCCTCTGTTTTGGCCTCAAGAGCCGGAGCCTGCTTGTTCAGGAAATTAAGACCATCCGAGAGACGTTGTTGACGCTGTTGTAAGGCAGCCTGTAAATAGGTGGAGCTGAGATCATCAAGAAGTTGCTTGTCTTCAACCGGATCTCTGCCAGTCACGCTGACGTTAAGTATTCCTTCAGCTTCTTTACGCTTTTCACCACCGGTTGTGATTGTGATTCGCTTTGCTAAAGCATTCGCATTTAAGTCATAACGTTGTGCAATCGGGCTCAGCAACAATGGACTTTGCAACAATTCAATCAGCGTGGGGATGTCATTACTGGTGGTGTTGCGAGCCAGTTCTTCGAACATCCCACCGTCCAAGGCTGCTGCAGCTGCTCTATTACCTGATTCATTGTTGAGCGGATCAGTGATCAGCAGAGCAAAAGAGCCTTGGTATACAGGTCGAAAAATTCTTTGATAGGCGGTGTTCAATCCAGATAGGGCAAGCACTCCTGCGGCGGTAACGCCAACAAGGTTTTTGCGTCTCCTCAAAGCGCGCCAAAGTTCGCGCANGTCGATCTCATCGTTGTTATCGGCAGCCTGTACGACCNTCCTGCCGAGGTCTTGAACGTTGACGGTTTGAGCTTGGTGTCTGTTGAAATCCGGTGTTTGGNCGGGGTTAACGATCAAATTGGACATGATCCCGGCCTTTATGGATAGNCANTAAAGCGCCGCAAGAGACAAATCAAAGCCGACGTGGGACACTTATTTCCCTTAACAGCTGCAGTCAAAAAATCCCATGCATAGGCTGCGTTACCTGGCCCTCACCACATTGTTGGCCTGTCAGTCACTGTCCTTGTCGATGGCCGGGGCCCAGGAGGTACTGCTCGAGAGCAGGCAAATAGCCCAAGCAACTGCTCCGCTCCCTCAAGAGAACTTGGAGTTAGACACTGACGCGTACATCATCGGGCCTGGTGACGTCTTGGAACTCAAACTCTTTGACGTTCCAGATTTGTCGGGTCAGCTGGAGGTGCTGAATGATGGATCGGTGCCCTTGCCACTGATTGGCAGTGTTCGTGTCACCGGCTTGACTTTGCAGCAGGCCACTTTTTGGGTCCAGCAGTTGATGGGTCAACAACTGCTGAGACCAGATCTGCAGCTCAGGGTTGTCAAGCCAAGGCCGATACGTGTGGCTTTGGTTGGAGAGGTGGAAAGGCCTGGTATTTATTCACTCACGTTGAGTGAGACCGTAAGCACTGAGGGCGGACCTTCCACAAGCATCAGTGGTCTGCCGACGGTGGTGGATGCGATCCAGAAAGCTGGCGGGATTACACAGGTTGCGAATTTGCGTGATGTGGTGCTTCAGCGACGCTTGCCAGGGGAGGAGGGGCAATACAAGCAGGCCAAGCTGAATCTTCTAGATCTCATTCTTCAAGGTAACCAAACTCAGAATCCCTATCTCTTCGATGGAGATACGATTCGTCTTGGCAAGGCAGATGAAACCCCTGAAGAAGCTGTTGAGCTTGCCTCGGTGAATTTGTCGCCTCAGGAAATCAAGGTGAACGTAATTGGGGAAGTTGAGAAACCTGGTACCTTACTTCTTGAGGCCAATACTCCATTAGTTCAAGCAGTGCTTGCCGCAGGTGGGCCAGTTGCATGGAGGGCAAACAAGGGAAATGTTGAATTAGTTCGTATTAACCGGAATGGATCGGCAACTTTGGAGAGATTTGCCATTGATCTAAGCCAAGGTGCATCGAACGAAAAGAATCCCCCTCTTCGAGATGGAGATACCGTGCGTGTGAATCGCAGTGGATTGGCCCAGGCCAGTGATGCGATCAATGCTGTGAGTCAACCTGTCAGTGGTTTGGTGACGATCTGGACTTTGCTGAGACTTGTTAATGATACGACAGATTAATGCGTTGCGAAGGAATAACTAACTGTTGCTCATTATTTTTGGCACTCATGCTACTGCTTGATATTAACTTGTCCAGTGCCAATTGATCATTTTTTCGCGTTTTGATTTCACTCTCAAGAGTTTCGTGCAGATTTAGTTTAATTTTCTATCAATCCAGTTTGTTCGCGGGGCTCCCTCGTCGGCTAACTTTAAAAGCATCAAGAATCTTTTCCTGCCATTTTGCGGGCTGAGGAAGTTGGTTCTGGACGAGTCCTGCTTTCCGGGCGTGTACAGATTCAGGTCTTATCGCATGAGGTGGCTTCAAGTGAAATCAAGTGCTCCGCTATAGTAAGTATCTTCATCAAGCTGAATTAAGCTCTGTTGACTTGGAACACGCTTCGAGATCAGCTGCGTAATAAAGGCAACGAAAGCTTGCTAGAATATTGTTAAACATTTAGAGAAGCCTTCCGCCTTGAATCAATTCAAGTAGGTGAGTCTTGGGTGCTGATGTTTTAAAGCCACAATCTCACCAGTTACACCTACAACCACGCGATTGCAGCCTATGATTGGAGGTATTGCGTCAGCTGCATTCAAAACTTGCGCACCTCCTGTAGTTCGGCTTGAAACTAGTACCACGCTGATGGACGCAACAAGCCCTTAGAAGGGCCAAACTGCATTAATCACAGGAATCCCCGGGTCTCAACAACAACACTTGTTGGATGTATTGATTCAACAACCTGATTTGGAAGCCATCTGGTTGTTCGGTTCGAGGGCGATGGGCCGTGAACACACTGGATCGGATATCGATTTGTGCGTCGATGCTGCTCGTCGACGAAATAACGAACTAGTCATCTAGACATTCGACCGCTGGATTGGCCTTGTTCAAGCGAAGGCAAGGCTGTCCTCTTAATTCACTCCTGTCGCCTCCGTTGATCTGCTTGCTATTAAGACCCAGTGCTTGGCCAGTACGTTTTGCTGATGGATGTCACGACGGTTCCCCATAGCACCAAATTGTCATCCCTAAGCGAGTGCTTGAGAATTTTGATCTCATGCCAGGTCAGGTGTTAAATATGATCACCCTGCCAGGATTAAATCCGTGTCCAGTCTATCTATTTCTGCGTTGCGCGGTTTTCTCGAGGGTGAAAACACATTCGATCGAGATGGATGCGTCTGTGACCTCAGACCTTCAGGTTGTGGATTCTTTGGGTTGGATTGGGCTGTTGACCAATCGCCATTTAATTGTTTTCCGTGCCAGGGGCTAAAAGCTCTCTCACAAGGGCTTCGCGGCCAGCATCTCTGGAACCACTGATGCCACTGACGCCTTGATCCACTAAGAAGTCTTTTTGTCAAAGCCAGCTGAGCTCATGGGTGAACTCAAACGCCTGAATTAATCCTTGTTGCTCAAGCTCACTGAGTGGACGGCTGGCAGCAAGAGAGAGCGCTCGTTCGAGCGTGGCTAAGGCCCGTTCGTAATTTTCTAGGCGCTGCAGCCAGCTCACATCGGCGTCTGCCATGGAAGCCAATGCGGCTGCACCACATTACGAAGCAACTGAGTGGTCACAAAGGCCTTATTCAAAAGACCGGTCTTTTTGTCTTGCAATAGCTGCGAGTCACTGGCGAGGGTTAGGGCTTGATGGCGCAAGGAGTTCTGAGGTGGCTTTGCCCTTCCTTCAGTAACGGCTCCGGAAGCAGGGTGCTGCTGTGGCCCATGCTTCACCTCCTTGCATAGATCAACGGGGAGTGGTCGCTCGGCCATTCGGGTGCTTTCGCCTAAGGGTCGTGAACTCAGACCTTGAATTGCTGGGAGAGGGAGTAGTTCAGCTGGTGGGAAATAGCGATACGTAAACGTGCCTTTCCCGTTACGTAGGCGTGCCTATGCTGGTGGTCCCCCCCCCCCCCCCTTTTTTTTTTTTTTTGACTGCATAGACGGCTGCGGGGATGATTCGACGAATGCATGCCCAGCCAAAAATGTTCAGACTTTGCAGCAACGCTTTGGCAGGGTAGATTTCACAACGTCACGTTTCGAGAGGGTTGAGCTCTGCTCCCGTCCGCTGTGACCGCAGGCAGAAATGTTGTGCCTGCACGACGTTCTGAAGACTCAATGCCCTCCTCTATTACCCTCACAAAAACCGCCCTGATCACCGGAATCACCGGCCAAGACGGCAGCTACCTAGCAGAGCTTCTGCTTGAGAAGGGCTATGAAGTTCATGGGATCAAAAGACGAGCAAGTAGCTTCAATACGACCAGAATTGACCATCTTTATCAGGATCCCCATGTGGATGATCCGCGGCTGGTGCT
>NYZI01000009.1 GCA_002687115.1 Cyanobium sp. ARS6 | reverse complement strand
GAGGTTGATTGACCCGTCTTCATAGACTGGATAAGGCATCTCAGGCACCGCTTTGACATGGTCCCCTGTTGGCTTTAATCCTGTCTCCGTCGAGATGTGTCCTAGGTACCGAGATTCCAGTTGAAGGATATTCAGCTTGCTCGGTTTGATCGAGTGTTGCCGTCTAGCTAGGCGGGTGAACACGCGTAACATAGAAGCCCTGTGCTCCTCCGTGGTGGCGTTAGCTACCACTAAGTCATCGACCATAGCTAAAGCTTCGACCCAAAGAGTGTCACCTAAAGTGTTATTCACATGTCTCTGGAACTCGGCCGATGCATTAATATAGCCCATCACCAACCTAAGGTAGCTGAAGGTGCCAAATGGGGTCACTAGAGTCAGGATTTTCTGTAGCCTCTCTGACAATTTGCACTGATGGAAGCCCCACCGTAGGTCAGCTAACGAGCGGCATGGTCGCTGAGCCAGCCATTCCAGACATGCATCGCAAGTTGGCGGCTCGAATGTGTCATGCGGTATGCATAGGTTGAGTTTTCTCAGGTCAACACACAACCGCCATTGCCTCTTTTCGCCCGGCTTGAGAGTCCCCCCTTTAGGGACTATCACAATGGGAAATGCCCACTCGCTCGTGGCACTCGCCAAGATGCCCTCTTCGATGAAGCCATTGATAAGATTCTTTGCTATGAGAGTCTTAGCCGGTGATAGATGATAAGGACTTTGTCGAATCGGTTTTACATCTGTCAGGTCGAGATCAATCTCGACTCCACAGATAGGTCGAAGGATTCCATCGAAGCAAACCCAATGGTCATATATTAACTTGCGATAGAAATCTCGTTCGCCTTTGTACTTTTCAGGTAAATCATCGAGCCCAGCTTCCTTGCAGGCCTTGTCTACATTCTCTTCGGTCCGAGGTATATTGTACTTTTCACCTTCCTTTAAATACGGACCATACCACTGGGGGTCGGACTTCTGCTTGTCACCATTTGAATCCCACTGACATAGCTCATCAGGGTTCGGATGGATGTTCACAAAATGATGATGCAACTTCGTCTTCTTTGGCGGTTGTTGCGAGGGTGATCGGTCCTCTCCTGCCATTGCTGTGCCTTCAAGCATTGTCCTTTCAGCTTCTAAGAGAGTTTTTAATCTCCTGTCATGCCATTGTTTTTGAGTTTCCTCAATCCTCGGGGGAAACTTGATCACTGCCCAGGGCGCATCGGCGATGGCCCTCGCATGGTCGGCAAAACGTAAGCCTGGCCGTTTCCAACCGTAATGATCTCCCCAATATTCCCACTTGCCATGCTGCTTGAGATCCCATATGTCGAGTGGTTGCAACTTGTTGATCTCTGTCTTAGTGGTTCCCGGCTTATTATGTGATGTAGTACTCGCTTCCATTAGTTCGGCTTCTCTAATCGCTTCACCATTTAAGGCTAACGCGTCAACGAATGTACTCATCGTGAAGACACCTGCATTGACCTGCTCCACTGCCTTCTTGGCCTGCCGGTATGTCAGGTCAGCCTGCCCGACTACCTTGAGCTGGTGCTTGAGCTTCTGCTCTGAAAGTCTGCTCCTAAGGTGCGGGTACACTGCATGCGCCATTTTATTTGCAAATGGTGGTGGAATCACATCCGCCACCATCCTCCTAGCTGTCGTCTCCGACGTAGATGGGAGGAACCGAGGTAAGTCAGATTCATCATACCCTTGTAGTATCGCCCTGTCGGCGGCTGTTGGAATATGTTCCGTNCTGAGAGANCCTACATTTTCGCCTCCAATNTGATGNGGGCCCGATGTGACCGTGAAAGCTTTCTTGTCNAAAGTTCTCACTGCCCCAAATGAGTTNCTCATCACNAGGTCCTTNGCTGCNTTCTTCCANTCGTGGCGTGTTGCCAACGCGTCATAGCAGNTNTAGTCTTCTCCCTCATATCTCGGTATGTTCAACACAGCNGATGATCCTATAAANCTCGATCTTGNTTGTGCTAGTTTNCAGAATTTGTGCATAGGATACACTGCNGCTGTTGGTAATCCTTGGAAAGCGGGAGCTATCCGCCTTACATTNTCAAAGGTCCATACAGCTGCGTTTGCCTTGCGCATAAGCGCAATCGCCCACTCCCCCATTGCCCTGTATTGAACAATTTGATTAGGAGAAGTGCCGAAGTTGGCTGTCGATCCATCTTTGCAACTGGTGCTCGCATGCCACCATGCCTTCGACCATAATGATCTGGGGAAAATTGAGTCTATCGCCTTGAGTGTGTCTGCATGATTCACCATAGTCATGTTGAGGATTGGAATCTCAGGATGATTGAGACGGTGCGTCGCCGCTATCTCAGTGTCTCCCTCCACTGCTATCGCAGGTATCACATGATATCCGTCGAGCTTCTTCGGCAGGCCCTTTGAGAAGCCCCCGATTCCCGAATAAAGGATTACCACCCAAATGATGTCCTGTCTCTCTAGGATCGATTTGTCCCATGAGACTATTGTGTACTTCCCTGATCTCCAATCTTCTAACGTTGCAGACTCTTTGATCGGCTTTGCTCCCCTGACTGTAGGTATTTCCGGGGGTCGACGGACCTGTTGTGTAGTCGCCTTAATCTCTCCCGGTTGAGGTAACTTAGTGTCGGTTACACTCATATTTGTAGCCTTGTACTCCTCGAAAGTAGCACATAAGTTGACCCTGTCCAGATAATCTTCGTATGCACTTGCGTCAATGTCATGAGTCCTCGTCTGCGTTGTGCTGACTTTGACATCTGAACTGTTTGTAGGTCTGCAGATTTGGCACCACCGAGTCATTTTACCAGCATGCTTAGTGCAGTGAGTGGGTTGAAACCATGCATCACATTGTACACATCTTTGCCGCTCTACTTTATTCTCGGCTCTTTGTCCATCATTTGTCGACACGCGTGTGAGTGTGTCTACTCGTGACTTCGACTCATCTTCGTCTCCACCCTCGCACCATGACGAGTGTTCTTGTCCATCCGTCAAGAGGCAGCGCATGCAACACCAGTGGTCGTGCGGGCTGCCACCCGTTTGGCGCCGCGAGGCTCTGCCGCATCCGTTCGGACATAGGCGCGGAGGTCCCGGTGTTTTGCTCGGTGCCTTGCTCGGCTTACCGGATACTTCCTCGTTGTCACTTTCGTTTTTGTTTTCTTGTGCATGGACGCGTGCTCTATCTGCTGTCTCGAAGGCAAGCTCATCTGCTGCTCCCCCCCAACTTTTCAAAAGTTCTCGAACCGCACTTGGTTCTGTTATCTCAGGTACATGTTTGATGCTGCTGAGCTCCGCTCGACAGAGCTCGACTGCTAACTGCTCATCCGAACTGAGACATTGGATTTTAGCTTTTGCTTTGTCATCTGTTACACTCATAACTGAGTCAACGTCAATTCTAGATGCGCTTGCGACTTCGTCACCACATTCAAAGTACATTCCTTCACTCGACTCATTTGTGAGAGGAATTTGTGCAGTGCCATCGAGACCGGTTTGGAATAATCCATTATCTATAGTAGATAATCGATCCGTGTTGTGCATAGTGAATCCGCATCCTGGTAGCACTTTGCCTTGTTGTTTAAGTGCCACTGTTGCAATGCGTTGTGCATATGGATCCAATTGCAATGCCACTGAGACCAGGACTAGTACCAGCGCTTTGATGATCTGTACCGCGGCTAGTTTTGGATGTAACCTTACCGTCTTAACTGTTTCTAGCTGCTGCTCCGATTGCATCATTTTAATCTGAGCTCGGCCGCTTGTGTTGATCATCTTGACTGCTGGACGTCCGTCGTGGTGCACTACTCGACCTTTAGGTGTGTCTTCATACAAGAAGGACCATTGAATTGGCATGACCATGGTTGTGCCTTGATCATCAGGATTGTTGATACGGAACTGTTCATCTCCGATGTCAACCTCTGCATCCCATTCTGCCTTCCTCATAATCTTGGAACCCAACATCAAATCTGCAGCTCCCGTGTCACAGTTCTTAACTAGTTGAGTCCAAATCTTGAGAGGACGACGCGTGCCCGGTTCATATAATGTTTGTCCTACTGCACCCACCATTGCAATCTGCTTGTTTCCCTTATCGATTCCTTGCACACCCACTTCTTTGGTATACCATGTAACCTCTGTGAATCGACCTGGATTGTTTTTCTGTTTGACCAGATACCGGTCCAATGCCATAACCGAAGCCGTGTTGTTGCCTGTGTCACAGAACATCATCTCCACGTCTCCCTTGCTGTCAATTGTTTTGACATACGGCTGCTGTGCCGCTGTTCGGAAAGTCTTGATCTGATTTATCTGCTTGAGCGCCATCTCTAGGTCCTTTCTATCTCTGCGGCTGAGCTCGACCGCCTGAGGTTCGGCCCTAGTCGAATCCGTGGTATTGCCTATCACATTGTATGTGACAGTTGCTTGAGCGTTATTGCACATTGGAGTATGTCTACGTCCATTAGTGATGCAACATAGTCCACAACAGTTTGATCGGGAGGTTGGATATGCATGAGTGTAATCAGTCCGATCCATCAACTGCTTGCGGATGCAGCCTGGCGAACGGCATAGTAAGCTTGGCTCGACGGGTACCCTAGTAGATCCCCTCCTGTCAGCGCCATCCGTTGCTGTGGCATTTCCCTCCTCTCCTTGCTCGTCGGAGTCATCTGAGATCACATTTGGCTCGGAGGATGATTCGACCTTCCCTGCACCTAACATTGTGACTTTCGGCACAGCAGTCCCCACAGGAACACCCTGCATCTTCCTAATGGGTTTGTTATATTGTTCGGGTCTTGTTGAGTCCTCCTTTTCTCCTCCTCCTGAGAGCATCTCGTTGTAGTGGACGTCTTTCGTGTAAGCTCGTAATAATGGACTTCCCTGGCTGATCGGAATCTGGTGTCGGCTCTCGCCATCCATACTAGGCCCAGAATCCATCGCTTTAATAGGAATATTGTCTTGGTCCCCTCGAAGAGGGTCTCCCCCGATACAGTCTCCGGTTAGTTCCGTATTTGACTCTCGGTTGGATCCATTGATCAGAGCTTCACGCGTGCGTTCTCTGAACTCACGTCTCTTGTCAGCAAAACGTCTCTTGCATTCTAGTTGAGCTTTCATTGTCCCATGCCACTTGTGATGTAGCTTGATTTTCATCGACCGCCTTGCCTTCCTGTTTGCGATAGACNCTGACACATTAGCTTTCTGTTTNCCTCTGTCGAATCGATTGTGTCTTGCAGGTTTGACTGCCGCCTTGTGGAACAATGCAACTATTTCTTCTCGTGTGGCGCCTTGTGCCGCCCTCGTTCGTAGTAGCTCAGTCAGCTCGCCGTATTGTTCGCTAACCTTGCCTCTTGGTCCAGCCTTCCATGATTTCCCCCAATTGCTGAATCCGACGGGGTTATTGCCGGTCTTACCGCCGCTATCCCTAGCGGGTGCCTCATGAAAATCCGGTTCTGGTGCCAAGGCGAAGATTTGTGTTCCGTCTGCACCGAAGACATGTTCGTCGATGCAACCAAAGGTGAAGGCCACTGTACAAGGATCTGGCTCCCCATTTTTCTCCTCAGGATAGCCTATTACTGTTTGAACCTCAGTTTCCTTCGGGATAGCTGCAAACTGATTGCGTTCCCTCACTAATTGACCTATCGACTTGCCCTCCGTCTGCATGCCCACGGAGCCGTCCTCGTTGTAGACATAGCCACCATACAAGTCATTGTACTCGTACGTGTACCGACCCTTGGTAGGATCAATGCAAATCTTGAATTCGCTTTCAGCAGCGGTCCATGTCATCATTTGCCATAGCAACTGCAGATGATGGCTGATTTGATAGAGCCGCTGCATGCTTTCGGAATCGAAGTATTCCTCAGCCTCGGACTTATTCCAGATGTAACCCTGCGTGTGCAGTCTCTCGCCTACGTCAGCAAGCGAGCTCTCGTTGACATGGGAGTGATCGACTCCTACTAAGGCAGCAAGTACCGATAGAGAATGTTGTTGTGGCTCATCGATCAACCCATTGATAATGAAGCACAATACTGCATTCATAGCCACTGACTTGTTCTCTAATGTGCCGCCCTCCTCCGAGCAACATAGGTAGGCCGTGTCCGTATCTCCCTTTGTCACGCGTGTATCCACTAGCTCCTTTGCCCATTGCAACGTGGCTGGGTTGTCACCAATCTTGAGCATAGTGGGTAACTTGTTCATAGCCTCGGATCCATCGAGATGGAATGTCTCGAATGAAGATTCATCGCCAAGCTCGGGAAGAGCCGTGAGAGCAGTGACATTTGCGCCATCTCCTTGACCCGCATATACACCAGCAGCCCTTCGTGCCCCTTGAGCACGTTTGATCTCGCATGACTTGTCAAGCTCCGCCTTCAGGTTGGCTGTCTCTTCCTTTACCATGTCCTGCAAACTCTTGATCGCTGCCAATGTTTCGAGCTTTGACTCCATGACCTCATCTCGAACCTCCGTAGTGGTGAACTGATCGAACTTGGTGTTATCCGGTTTGCCTGTTGCTGCCGACTTGACCTCGCCGTTCGTCTTGCCGTTCTCACGAAGAAACGAGTGAGAGTGGCATTGTACCTGCGATCGGTAGCTATGCCATCCTTGGGGGTAGCTTGCGATGGTCTTGTCCGCCTCAGCCCCGTGAGCGGACTTGCAGTTCTCCCTGTTACAGACTCCATCATTAATGTACCATGGGCATGGGCGGTGTTGCGTCCCTCGTGGGTCCCAACGTCCAAGTGCGCCTTTGCCTGGATCCCAGTCATGTTTGGTGAAGTTCACATCACCACAAGTCGGATGTTTCTTCTTCCCAGCATCGATCTTCTGTAGGTTTTTGATCTCCGCTTTGGACTTCTTGTCTAGTCTTTTGTCATCATCCGGCTTAGTGTCTTTGTCCTTGTCCTTCTTGGTATCCCATTCAGGATCCTTGAAGTCACCCCTGTTTTGTTGCGTCTTAACCAACGCGTCGGTCTCTTGCAACGCCGAGATCAACTTCGGCTTGCTCGACGTGCCAATCACCATACTAAAGTTGTTTTTGTCCGCCTTGCCGGAGAACACAGAGGTAAGGAGTGCATGGTGAGTCGGCCTCAGCCCTTGAATAATAATTTGCGACCGTTTGCGGTCAGTAGCGAAGCGGTCGATCCCCCTGTGGTCGTTCGTATATCCGCTTCCCCTCAAGAGCTCCTCGAAGAGTGACATGATGCCTTCCGCCCTTGCAGCGAAATCCGTGGCCGATTCACCCTTCGATTGTTGAATGTGCTTGCATGCTTCATACTGAGCCTCTAGCATCACCTCCAAGTTCAAACCCTCTTGACACTTCATAAGGAACGCGTCAAGCATTTGGAACTCTGACATCACGTCGATCTCG
>NYZI01000008.1 GCA_002687115.1 Cyanobium sp. ARS6 | reverse complement strand
AGCCGCCATGCGCAGATCTTTTGGAAGTACGCCAGCCAGTGCCCTTGGACGCGCTGAACACCTCAACGGGGGATCACCCGATAAAAAGAGTTCACTCTTCTGGGTGGGGTGGAAATAATTCAGTTCAGCGATGGTGGCTATATAGGAGGGATGACCCCACTACCTAAATCAATCAAATGAAACTCTTGTCTTCCATCGCTGCCGCTTCTGTTATCGGCGCTGCAATGTTTATTGCTCCAACGGCTGCTGACGCAAAGGAGCATCACCACCACCATCATCATCATCATAGAAATCACGAACTAAGAAGAATTCATCGTGAATTCCGCCATGATGTTCGCGAATTTAATCATTACCAGAGAGCATATAATCGTGATTGGCGGCATGTCCGCAGGGTTTACAACCGCGAGATGTACGGCTACCCGAGAGTGATTCCTGCCTACGGATATAACCATCGCCATCCTGGGTTCGGAATCCAAATCAGCTTTTAATTTGAAATTTCCGTCGGAAAGCCTGAAGCCATGAAAGCGAGGCTGAGAGGTATATAAAACCCCAAAGGGAAAACAGGGGGCGTTTAGGAGTCGCTATCGATCTCCTGACTCAACAACTCACACCAATCACTCCCCGCCAAGTGCGGGGTTTTTGCCATTCACCGGAGGCTCACCGGAACTTCGTGGGTTCTGCATCGGAGTTGTGTAGTTGGTTTCACCAGAAGGGCTGTGATCTTGAAGGAGTCAGAGGGGGCAGCAACCCCAAAAAAAACTTCACTCCTTAAGGCCATGACGACGTTCAACAGGGTCAACACAGTGACTCAAAAAGTCAGCACAGCAGTGCTTTGCGCTGGATTGATCGGAGCCACAACATGCGCAATGGCTCCTGCCGCTGAAGCGCGGAATTACGAGCAGCAAAGGCGGCATGAGCTGAGGCAGCTGCGCCGTGAGATTCGCCGCGACACGCGTGACTACCGGCGTGCCCGACGCGCGTATCACCGAGAGGTCAATCGCTATCCACGCGTGATTCCTGCCTATGGACTGAGGTATGGGAACGTCTATGGAGCGCCTGCAGGATTTGGAGTGCAGCTGCGCTTCTGAAGGGTGATCAACAATCAAGCAAAGCCCCGTTGCATCAGGTGCTGGGTTTTTTCGCTTCGTACAGATCGTCAGTCCGCTGTCGGGTGAGCTGATTCAGCATTCATCAAAGCGGCAGCACCGGCCTGGGCTGCTGTTGCACGCAAGGCCATGGCAGAGAATGGGCAACGGACAATCACCCTGAATCAACTGCCTCTGCTGCAGGAGTGAAACCGATGCACTTTCTGGAACATGTCTATTACTGGGCTTCAGAAGGCTGTCCCGATGCTGTTCCTGCCGGAATCATCGCTGTAGACCTTGGCCTGAATGAGGCCGATCACAATGACTCTGAAATCAAGGAGATCAGGAATGATCTCTGCGATCTGGGCATCTTTGATGACATGGGCTGGTGCCTTGGCTTTGGCGAGGACACCATCGACCTGATTCGCAAGCTCGATGGTGATGCCGCGTACCTCACAGCAGGTCAGATCGTTGCTGACTGGCAGTGGGCTGTCATCAAGCAGCAGCCCGGCCTGCGGTTTTATGAGGTGGATCTGGACGTGCTAGTCGCCGAACTTGAGCAGTGCATTGACGAGGACGACTGAACGCCATCGGTTGACAGCACTTGAGAGCTACTGGAAAGGGGCCACTGCCGTTCAAGGCAGAAAACTACGCAAGGACTTTCAGAAACCTGGAGGTAAAGCAGCCGGCTGTTGCACAGAACACGGCTAAGCGAGGACCTGCGCCCTGGCTAGCAATGGAGTAGTTCATCCAATCGCCATGTATGAAGTTCTGATGGTCGCTCAGCTTCTGGCTCAGGATTCCTCGTTTCAGCAGTGGGTTGACAGTCGTCCTCCTGCAGAGCTTTGCCAGCTTTACTCAGACGGAACGATCCCTGGCACCATGCTTCCCGGCGGGCGTGACTCAAGCCCCTGTGGCACTGAAACCTTTGCCAACCCCATGAATTACGTCGTCAAATAGCGGAATCGTTCCACCGTCTGTCAGACCAGAGCCAGCAACTTCTCAGCTGCCCTGCGCAGCAGCTCTTCCCGCACTGGGTCACTGGGAACGTTGCTTTCCTTCGTTTCTCTGATGTCAGCGGTTGGCCCTGTTGTGCTGGCAGTTTGTGTCTCAAGCCAAAACCAGGTTTCGGTTGTTCTCACTGGCAACGCTGGTTTCCACCACGGGTGGGAACAGCATGAACACCAGACAGGTCATGATTTCGTCGAGACCGTCGTCATCAAGAGCCTGTCTTGAGGTCTGTCCTGAGATCGAGAGCCATGCCAGCAGGGCTGAGCCATCGCTGTGGTCGACTCTGGTCATTTCACCTTGCTCGGTGTCGATGGTTTCGATGTCATGGCGGTCTTCCAGAATCGCCACCACCTTTTCAAGCAGATGCTGGCGGTTGAGGCCTGCTTCAGCATTCATTTCGACAAAAAGGTCTGCCCCTTCAGTTTCAAAGCGCACGTTGTAGACCTTTGTTGCCATGCGTCGCTCCTGACGGATCCCTGAGAAGGATGTTTCTGCAGTATCGGCATGGCTACCGCACCCGGCAACGCAGCCGGATGTTCAGCTCACAGTCAGTTGCAGAAAGGCGTTGTCCACCTCAACCATTTCGTTCTCATCTTCATGGCTGCTGCAGCGGTAGAGGAGGTTGATGATTCGCCCCATGTCCAGATTCCGATCACTGACCTCCTGCCAGAGCCTGCGTGTCAGTTCGTGATCAGCGAGAACGAACTGTGCAGTCACCAGTTCCCTGGCCAGGCTGAAGTAGGTCTGACGGTCATTGCGTGCACGACATTCATCACCTGCCAACACCTTTTCATTCAACAGATGCCTTGTGATGTTTTGTTCAATCAGTCCTGAGGGTGCGCCTTCCATCCGTTTGTCCATCGCGAGAGCGCCCCAGGGCATTCAGATTTCAGTCTGAATTGGTTCCTGTGCGCTTGAATCAGTGTTCCTACTCAGATCCACTGCGGTGAGAGGCGATTCAAACCAGCTTGTTCGCGTCATTCGCGACGATGGAGGCGAAGACTCCTTGACTCGCACGTCTTACAGAACTTATGCGGAGGCTTATGACGACCTTGAACGGTTTTATGCCGGTCTTTGTTGTTCCGATGATCGAGTTGAATACTCAATTCAGGTGATTGACAAGAACGGCAGCAAAGAGTAATTAAGTTTTCAGTATAATAATAAGAATGATTTGATTTGAGTCTCTTCGGTGAAGATTTTTTGTTGCCTCGATGTGATTACAGTGTTCTCCTGTCCTGGTTGCTGCTTATTGGGATATTCGAGTCGATGCAGGAATTTTTAGCTTGTTCAATATTTTTTTGATTGTTGATCTGTTCAACCACGCAATTGCATGTCTGGTTGAGTTGGCTCAGGAGAAGTTGCTTGTCAGCTTGCTTATATTCCTTCCGCATAGCCGCAGCGCAACTGCTGAAAATGATGTTGTCCTTGAGATTCGCCTGGGCGGCATAAGGCGCAGTAACCAAANCTGCAGCAAACATGGTTANACCTAAAAATCGCAGCATGAAGGGTCTTTGTCTTTCGTTTCAGCGATAGCTTAAACCGTGAGCANCGACCATTTGCGATTCATATCTGGTCATATTCGTATTCACCAAATACTCATTTTTTTCACATTGANATTTGCTCTGTCACCACTTGATGCTGGATTGTTTTCGNACACGCATTCTCTTTCTTATGTTTGACAGGCGTCTGCTTGATGCTGGTTCCACGCAAACGTCTTTCGAAATGGTCTTTGAAGCCCCGTCGTGATCTCTCTGACGATGCGAGCCTGTTCACCAGAAGTGCCGTGTCATGTGCCGAAAGCTCCCCGTCGATCCTCCACTTCAGGCAAGACAGTGGTTCCGGCGACGGAGCTCTCATCTTCATCCTGGCGAATGCCTGTCACCCTAAAGTCAGCGGACGCAGACAAATGCGCAAACATGTTGAAGAAGTTCTGTGCACGCTGAGTAATTATCACTACATGAGCGATGTCTGGACCTGCATCTGTCTGCAAACAGTCGCAAAAAAGTGTGTCCATTCCGGTCTCCTGGGCTTTTTGTGCCTCCAGTTTTTTGTAACCGATTTCCAGCCAATTCTTCAGTGAAACTGATCCCACTGTTCTTGGATGTTTGCGAATTTTTTAGTTGTTTATTGCTAGATCAAAGGTGACAGCAGGTAGCGCATCAGGAGATAAAAACTGATGCCAATCAGAACGGCAGGAAGCGTGAAGCTCATTGAAATGCTCCGGCTGATCGAGTTTTATAGGCATGATTTCCTGGATTAATGTCGCTGCCACATAAAACTTTGATGAGTCAATAATACTTAGGTTTTAATGCTCATTGTTTTTCGACGTGATGTTCCTGTTCACTGGAATTCCCATTTCAAGTCGTGATGGCAGTGAAGGAGTGGTTCATGCTTCTCTGAAACCCATCAACGCCCTGGCCTTGTCAGGTGGATCTCAACATCAGAATGCAGTGCGTTGTCACCTGGAGGTTTGCCGATGTCGACATCAAGGAGCGTTGCCCCTGCAATCACAGCGACACCAGTAACGGTGCAGATCAGTCGGTGGCTGTGAATTCTGATTGACGCAACGATCTTTCCGTCGCCGACTTTGGCCGCAATGATCGAGACCAGGATCAGTACAACTGGAAGAGACTCCACGGATCACCTGCTGACACCTCCACCTTCAGATGGTTCTGAACTGGTGGCATTGGGGGATTGCACCACCTTCAGATGAAGGAAGAATTTTGGTCCTGCATGGAATTCTGGGTGGGGCGGCTCTGCCCCCCCCCACCGGGACAATTCCGGCAGGCATCCAACCCACTTTGCCTGAGTCAGCGGTTGAGTTTGAAGTCCAAGGTTGTTCCTGTCCTGTTTTGCCCAATCCCCCTTGGTGAAACTGTTCAAGGCAAGGTCTGTTGGGTGGATCCTCTCCTGGTGTTACCTGAAACACCTCATCGACAGAACATCCAATTAGACTAAGTACAAACACTCAAGGCAGTTCCCCATCTTCAGATGATGTCTTTCATCGTTCTAGGCGCCGTCGTGGGGCTCACGATTGCCTTACGCGCGACCAGCGAACTGGAGCTCGAAGACTGACCGATCATGTGGTTAATCACGGTTTCATTGCTGACGGGTTTCACCGTTGTTGCCCTTTCCATCTGACAGCAAGCAGATCACCGGACACTGTCGTTTGAGGATCATTGAAGGGAACTCCATCCGCTTTTCCTGCTTGAGTCTCAGTCCAGGCCTAGCCTTCAGCTGTGTATCAGTGTTCTCATGGGATTGATCGGCTGGTTGTTGCAATGGCCCGTTCGCGCCGTTGTTCTGCTGCTCGTTGCGGCAATGCCTCTTGGTGTTGAACTGGCCGGATTTCAGGCAGCTCTCCTGTCTGCCGTGACCATTGGTCTGCTCGGCACTCTTTTGATCTTTCCTTTGAAGTTTGTTCTGGCGCTTCCCTGGGCGGTGACCAGTCTTGGTGGATTGATTGCACCTGTCAGCTGGCTGTTCGACTGGCTGATCACTGTGATTCTTTTTGGTCTCGCTGCGTCGTTGATCGAAGGGTTTCGCCTCAAGCATGGGGTGCGGAGCGCCGTGCTAGGTGCTGTTGCCTACAGCGTCATCAGCGCTGTGTTCATCCGTGTTCTTGGTCTGGCTGATGTCGGAGTCATTCGTGCCGCTGCAGGAGGTTGACGGTCTTTGAGTGGAGAAGGATTCATCAGCGTTCCAGATAAGTAGATACACCTGGTTACACAGCTTTACAAAGCGGCTATGCTGCTTTACAGAAGTTCATAGGGGTCTGATGTCTGACTATTCCGCCGCCATTTACGGCTTGATTGCTTTTGCGTCTGTCGTAACGGCTGGTGTCGTTTATGTGCTTGCTCAGCCCACCGACCTCCCTTCAGTCAAGAAGTCAAAGGGTTGAGCATGACGTCATCAGTTCTTCCATTTGCCTACCTGGCCGCATGTACGTTTCTTGTGCTGTCTGCTTTCCGTTGCCTGGCCATCGCTCTGAGGTCGCGGTTGAGAAGCGGTGACAGAACCGGTCTTCGTACGACTCATCCTGAACTTCTTGATGACAAAGGCTTCATCACCAAAGAAGAGTTACTTGTTGTTCGCTTCGGTGATATCGACAGTGGTTCTCTTTCCTGTAATTCCTGATTGTGAATGGTGATTTCATGGAAGTATTAACAGCGATTGCCATCCTCCCTTTTGTTGCAGCTCTTGCGATCGGAGCGCGCCAGGCTGAACAAGATGAAGAGTGATACTTCGAATCATTTTTGAAAGGTTCATTCATAGTGCATTCTTGATGAGGTCTCTAAAATGCTGACTCTCGCCTTTTGTGGCGTTCTTGCATTGTTAAATGTTGGATTTATTATTTTTGTTTTGTTTGTTGATAAATTATTTGTGTGATTCTTTTGCGTTATAAGTATATATTGTTCGAACGTATTAAACCTGGGTATTTTAAGTTGATGATTTTTCTCATTGAATTATTTGCCCCTATGATCAGCACTTTGCAGATATTAAATTTTTTTATTGATGGTAATCAACTAAATTGATTAGTGAAAGTTATTGGCTCGTTTCTGAACAAACAGTTGTCAATAAAGTGGGCATGACATGCTTGTTCCGCGTGCCACAGACATTCCATTCAATTTTGACAGACCGATGGCCTGAAAGCTTTTGAACCAACGCTCAACTGCTTCTCTCTCCTCTTCGTTGCAACGCTCGAGGATTTCACGTTGTAGGACTTCTTGAACTTCGGAATCCATCACAAAACTTTATGCCAATAGATTCTGGCGAGTTCTCCTCGTTTGATTCGTCTTGTTGATTACTGATCGATGTTTAAAATGCTGCTGCAGACTGGGGTTTGAGCATTATTACTCAGTCGCGAATCATGGTTCGATTTTCATCTCCATAACGGTTTACGTCACAGTTTCGCTTTGAGTTGTTCCATTGTGAGGCCCTTCAGGTGACTCAGGTAAGCCTGCTGCATCATCTCTGCCGGCGTGATGCCAATCTCCTTGCAGTAAGAACGATATTTTGCGAAGACTTGCTCCACCAGGCTTTCCTTGTCTGTCATTGAGCCATCCATCGAGCACTGAAAATTTGAACTGAAACAGATTCTGATCAAAGAACAAAAAGAAACCCCCGCCAAAGGCAGGGGTTCTGAAAGGTCAACGTGAGTGTGTCCTTGTTTCCACCACGTGAGCTTTTCTCCTCACGAAATCATATTAGTCACTCCACTGTCACAGTGACACTTGTTGGCGGGCCGGTCTCTTGAATGGCACAGAGAAGCTGCTAGAACTCGGTCAGTTGGTTCTCCTCACAGGGATTCCAACTCCTCACACCCACTGAAGGCCCGTTGGGCCTTTTTTTTTGCGGATTGTGAACCTTGTCGCCATGTTGAATTTCGATCCCGCTCAATCAGGCTTNCGCGACCACACCACAGATGGTGCTTGCCAATAAAAAAGCCTGCCTTTGGGGCAGGCCGGGTGATGGGGTNACCAAAGTTAGGTCGTGGGAGCGCTAGATGCAGGGTTTTTCTCGGTAGTGTTTCAAAACTGTTAAAAGTTCATTGAAAGCTGAAGTACAGCTTTAGAAACTCCATATGTGAGGTGCAAGCATTACCATCTTCTTCAAGTACCACAAGATGTGGTGCAAACGGCCGGGTGATGGGGATCACTTGGCTCGAGAGAAACCGCACCAGATCTGGTGCGGTTTTTTGTTTGCACCGGCTGAGTTATACCGATCCGATGTCCTGTGGCAATGGGGTGGATGATGCGGAAGACCAGCTGTGCAGCTGTCGCTCTGAGTCTTGCTGTCGCAGCTTCAGTCATGTTGCTGACCTGAGCCTGATCAAGGCCTGGTCAGGCAGCACGTTTGTCGTCTTTCAGCCAGATGTTTCGCCTGCTGTCAGGCAGTCGCACAACTGATCGCTCGTAACGACTGCGGCAGCTTTGCCTGAGCAGATGCTCTTCCGCTTCCTGCAGAAGAATGGCCAGTCTTTGATCGGTCACCGCTGAGTCACAAAGTGCCTCATCATTGAGAAGCAGGCCAATTGATTGTCAAGACAATCAATTGTGAGATTATTATTAACTCTTTTGTAGGTTGATTCAAGGCTTTGCCGGAACTCCTTGCCGCTGCTGTCTGTAAACCAATCTTTACATCGTGAAGCGAAGGTTACATGATGGTGAGTTGCGAACCTTTGCACCTTTGCGTTGCTCTTTCTTTCCTTCTGAGGTCAGAATGCACGTAACCAGGAGTTGGTATGGCCAGGCGTCGTGTCTTTCCAAGTTCTGAGACGAAGGCAGAACAAAAACTCTATGACTCCCTGATCGCCACAGGGGTTGCCATTGCTTTTATTGGCACTGCTACCACGTGCTATCTGGCTTTATCTGAAGCTGCCACCGCCCCGTTTAACGCCTGGATAGCTGGTCAGACATTTTTCTAGAAAACAAGCAGTGGCTCCTTTTTCCTCAACACTTGAGCCCTGTCTTGAAATGGTCTTTATAATTTGATTTTTTTCAAAGAGAACAATTTAGATGATTTACAGTTGATTGATAGACGCAAATTTGCAGAGGTAGACCAAAAGACGCGAAGCTGCATCTCAATGGCTCATTCCAGCCGCATCTGTCTGACATCCAAGGGATCCACCATCGACGCTCTTGGTGGTGGTCAGTACCGGGTTTGCGATCAAGCCCAGTGTTGCACTGTCACGGAAGGCCTCTGGGCTGCATACGAATCACTGCGAGAGCTCGAGCAAAAGCGTATTCGTTGATTCACTGATCGTCTTCGCGTTGTCTGAACTGCTCAGAAATCGGTGCAATCAGAGCTTTTGATTCCTCTTCACTGAGGTTCAGAGTCTGCGCTGCCCGCTCGATCAGAGCTTCCAGTGCTCGCCGTTTGTTGTTGTCCGCCATGTCTGCTGTCTAGCGAGTCTTTCCTGTTCATGCATGAAGGATTTCATTGAGTCTTCACACAATTGTTTCTGAGGGTGCGTCAATCGCTTCAGGTTTTGCTTTGAAGCGGCTCATAACTGAGATTGAGGTCATCACCCAACATCATCAGAAATGAAATTTCTGATTGGAATGAAAGGAGGTGGCAAGTTTGTTCCTGCCCATCTTTCTCATAACAAAAAGTATCGAAATCAGAAGGATCCCTCTCCGATTCAAATACTTCGCCGCTTCTTAGTACAAACCTGGTCATTATTTTTCTAAGGTTTCATCATTTAATAGCCAGAAATATTGGAAGAGTCAGTTTTTTATTCGATTAGGTTTTGGTTCTCTGACAAGAAACAGATTTTCTTTGTTGTATGAATGCCTCTGTTTTGGGTTTGACTCTGGCTGAATCAATGTTCATTGTGCGGAGGGTGTCTGGCCTGCACAGGCTAGACACCCTCCATTGATGCGATACGGGGCCAGGTGTCCTCGCAGACAACATGTTCCACGAAAAAACAAAACCTGTCCCAGTTCGCGAGCATGGGCATCGGTCAGAGGAAGTTTCAGCCAGGTTTCTGGTACTTTTCCCATCAAGTTGGCGCGTTGACGTTTGGCCTGTTCTCTTCTCTGACGTTCTTCTCGATCATTTTTGGCGCAAACTCCTTCGATCTGAAGTTCTCTTGAACAAACAAGGCAAGCTGTCACGACAGGCTTTTTGCGCATTGTGTTTGTCGAGAGCTTGTCTCCAGCCACTTCTCTTTTCCGGCCACAACTGCAAAGGCACCACCAATAGGCATTACCGCTTTTTGTTCTGCGCTCGGATGCTCGAATCACTGTTAATCGACCGTAGTTCTCGCCGATTCGATTACGCGGTTTGGATGGCATCTAAACATTTAAGCAATTGATACAGCCTCAAATCCCTATTTTTCGTCTTTTGTCAGGTCAACACCAATCTCCTTCATCGCGCTCACGGTGTCATTGACTGACGGTACCACTGCAACGCGTCTTTTGAGAGTGTCCAGTGGTTTACTCAACCAGGCCCATAACGACGACTTGCGATTGTGCTTTTGATGTTCCAAGTCTTATTGATGAATCACTATTAACAATAACGCTTTGAACCTCAATGTCGTCAAGACAAGCTTGTTGCGTCATCCTCGAATTTGATCAACGACATTGGTTTTGGCATTGAGCAGTCGTCCAACAATTCTTGTGGTTTCGCCTTCGCCAATGTTCAGGTCTGATAATTCCTGAAACTTCTTGAAAAAGAGTTGATCTATTTCTTCGCAGAAATGGTCATAAAAATTGGAGAGAGCTTTTTTTTTGTCATCTCCGTAGAGTCTTTCCACTGTCACCAAACAAGTAACTCTCAATGAGTGTATCAAAAGTTTTAATGACCAGAAGCATTGCTGTGCCGATCCAATTGAAATTCATCAAACAACGCTGATGCGGCCAGAGGCTGCTTCGCATCAATCAGGTGTTGTATGCGTTCTGACAACCAATCTTCCAATCGATTGATGTCATGACCTGTCCACACGAATGTAGGTAGCATTTCTTACACTTTGGCTTGGGCTTGCCTCGACTTGTTGAATGTTAAGGCTCAATCTTTGTGATGATTCGTTCTTCGTGAATGATTTCCCATCTGCCATCGGGATGGGTCAATAGAAAATATTCCTCGGAAAGCCGTTGCAACTTGTATTTTTCCATAGTTTTAACTTACGTTTACTCAGTCTTTAGGTAGTGTGCTGGTTGATACTAGTTGCAAGTCTAATTGTTGTTTCTCTGCTTTCGTAGAAAGTCTTGTTTTCGTTTTGATGTTTTGCTACGAGCTGTCGGCAACGCCTGTCACCTCGGGATGTCTCATACTTGCTGAAACGCGGATTTGTTTGATCGACAGTTATTTTGCCGATTGCTGATTTGCAATTGGTTTGATTTGAACGATTGAGATTCTCTCTTTTCATTCAAATCAGGCAGGTTGAGCTGGTGAGAACTAGGGATGGTTTCACCAGCGCAACTCACCGGCAGTTCTCATCTGTCACCGCACCAGGTGGCCAGGCCTTGAAAAGGTGTAGAATTGTCAAGTTTTTGCCGAATCAAAAGTCATGAGTGAAGAAACATCGACATCACTTTCCTCTGACTTGTGTTTGCTCATTCTGCGTGTTTCAGCAGGAGTGCTCATGATTCACCACGGGCTTGAGAAATTGCAGGATCCAGCTGGATTCACCTCTTTCATCGTTGATCAGTATTTCCCATTCCTGCCTTTTGATCACATCCTCTGGACCTATCTGGCTGCCTATACACAAATCATCGGATCGGTGTTTCTGGTCTTGGGCATTGCGACTCGTCCTGCCGTGATTGGGTTGTTGTCCACCATGTTGTTTGCGATGGTCTTTCACTTTCTTGACACCGGTCTTCAAGGTGCTCCATTCGCAATTGTTGAAGCGCACAATTATGAATTTGAGACATCAGCGCTGTACTTTTTCATATTCCTCGTTCTTGCAATTGCAGGATCGGGCTCTTTGAGTCTGTCCAGCATTTACCGGAATCGATTTCCGCAGATCATCCAAGGCTGGGTTTAAGTCCGCTCTTGCTTGAGTGTTGAAAGTCTGCGTGGTAGCCACGGTTGATCACTGAGTATTTCTACCATATTCTTGCCCACCTGCGTAGACAGCCCTCCGGCATGGGGGGCTTTTTACTTTGTTTCTGCAAGCATCTGGTCGATAGCGCGTCGAGCAGCAGCATCAGCAGCTTTCAGTGATGGATATTCTCTGCCCAGCTGTTTCAAGTGACCTTTCGGTGAGCCAAGCACGAGATATCCAGGTCCACCGGTCATTTCCTTGATGACATAAGCCATGCCTTTGTGCTCATATCGGCCTTGGAGCATTTAACGAGAGGTGATGGCTAATCATCGTTTAGCAGAATTACCATCATTTGGCTGTCTTTTTTAAAGTTTCAATTCATTGATCATTTCCAACACGAGCCTCAACAATTCGCAAAGATATACATTTAATCAATGGTATTCATTGGCAATTGGGAAATAGTTTTGTCAATCGTATGGCAAATTAATTTGATTTGTTCATATTTTGGTTTTAAGGAGAATGATCATTGCTTTGGCTATTGCCGGTTGAAACTGATATTGTCAGTGCTGTTGTGTGAGGAAGTTCGGGAATTGATGGCAGCATCATTTGCTGCTGATTCGATCAAGAATATTGGCTTCAATCCATTGTCTTGTTTTAGCTCTTTCTTTTTTCAAGGGTGTGGGGTTGCCCAGTGCTCTGAGGTCTATCTTGCTTTTGTACACGGATGGAATATAGGAATCCTCCATCAGGCGTCTAATCAGTGTGTTTTTGATGTAGCGGTCTCTGGCGAATGTCATCACAATTGAAATGATGAATGCGGGTGGGACCGTGGCAATCAGGATGCTTGAAGGGTCGGATGTCCCATTGAATTTTGGAAGGATATAGGCCACATTGAAAATCAGCAACGTCGCGATGTATGTTTTGTCGCTTATAAGTTTTTCTTCCAGGCTCATCCTCAATGTCTTGATCGAGGGAAGGTTAATCTTCATTGAGCTAATGAATTTACATTAATCTAATTTGATTTTTTGGTTGTTGTTGCAAAAAACAGCACATTGATCCTGAACATTGAGTTCAACTGGTTTTACTTTCATCCAACTGCTGGGCAAGCGGTGACCAGCTCTGTTGCCTGCGTCAATGGCTCTCGTTCAGTTGTGGGCATTCCTCGTTCTGATGCTCAACAATGTCGACCTTGAAGACGCTGTTCCTGCTGCCTCTTCCGCTGTTGCAATTCAGTGGAGAATCCAGCAGATGTGTCGGTGAGGTTGTCGCTCGTCCTCACCCTGTGTTCTGCTTGGCACGTCAAGTCGCTCTGTTCCGCATGAAGCAACTGCCTGGACGTCGTCGACCCATGTGGCTTCAGCAGTTGATCAGTCTTGCCGCCATTGTCATCGTCACAGTCTGGTTGGTCACTCTTCTGCCTCTGCTGCTTGTTGTCGGATTGATTGCAGCGCTTCTGCTGATTCCTGCACTGAAGCAGATCCGTCTGGAAATTGACCAGTTGGAACGAACACAACGCGGCGAATCTGCACCTCCCAGGGACATCACTCCCTGGCATCGTCGAGTCTGGAACCGCTTCCATCACCGCTGATTCTGCAGTTCCCTGGCCCTTGGGCGACCTCAGCTGGCATCATCGGCTTAGAAGCAACTGTTTTGAACTGTGGGCTCCAGCGACCTCCTCATTCAGGCCAGTTCCATTGCTGCATCGATTGAGCAGCTGGCTGACCAGCTCACACCATCTGTCATCCGTGCTGCTCGCGCCGACCAGCAGGGCTGCGCTGATCTCGATCGCATCGAGTA
The DNA here is from genome assembly GCA_002687115.1 of Cyanobium sp. ARS6. Lineage (GTDB taxonomy): Bacteria > Cyanobacteriota > Cyanobacteriia > PCC-6307 > Cyanobiaceae > Synechococcus_C. The sequence continues at coordinate 12,595 of NYZI01000008.1, read as the reverse complement.
CGCCCTCGGAACCATCGGCAAGGCTCTGATACTCACTGATTATGCAATCGATCAGGGAAAGGACATCGACAAACTCCAGGCCTTCAGAGAGTCTCAGAACCGTTGAAGACGATCAGAATGGGATATGTCTGAACTGGTTTCGTGCCACTGATCAATCTGCGCACTTCTCTCGCTGCTGTCGAAAGTCGCGATGAGTTGCTGCTTGAACTTTCGGCAATGCTCGCTGAGCAGACAGGAAAGCCGGAGGATTATGTGATGACTCTCCTTGAAACCGATGTTCCGATGACGTTCGCAGGCAGCAGTGCTCCTGCTGCGTTTGTTGAGATCAAGTCGATCGGAGCTCTTCGTCCTCCTGCCATGACAGCTGCGTTCTGTGAGCTGATCACGGCCCGTACCGGGATTCCTGCTGACAGGATCTACATCACCTTTGATGATGTTCCCGCCAGTGCTCTTGGTTGGAACGGTCGGACTTTCGGCTGATGCGCGTTCTGTCTGGACCACTGGCTTCAAGCCACAGTTGTCCATAACCTGAATGGCCAGTCAACTTGTTCATGGCCGTTCTCGGGCGTCGCGCCATTCTGCGTGCAATCGACCATGGGTTGATCACCATCACTCCGTTCATTCCGGAGCACGTGGGTCCTGCTTCAGTGGATCTCACCCTTGCCAGCAGTTTTCGTGTGTTTCGCAAGGTGCACGAAATAGTCGATGTGAATGAAACCATCGACTATCGCTCGTTCACCGACAAGGTCGATGTTGCGGAGGGCGAGCACATCCTGATCATGCCCGGCGAAACCATCCTCGGGATCACTGAAGAGCGTTTGAGGCTCGGTCCGGGTCTCTGTGGATGGCTTGAGGGACGAAGTCGTTTCGCACGCCTTGGTTTGATGGTGCATATCAGCGCTCCATTCATGGGGCCGGGCATCGACAGCCAGCAGGTGCTCGAAATGAGTAATTTCGGTCCTGCTCCACTGGCTGTTCATCCTGGAACGGCGATTTGTCAGTTCATCTTCCAGACCCTTGATGGTGAAGAGAACTATCAAGGACGTTTCGCCGGTCAGAGTCAGAGCAGTTTCTGAGCCAACGCCGCCCGCTCATCCTGCAACCCCGCAGGCGATGCGCGCTCCTCCACCTCCAAGGGGGGGGATGTCGCTGTAGGTGTCTCCTCCTGAATGCACGATCAGCGCGCGTCCGAGCAAATCAGCAGTGCGCAGACGCGGAGCAACAACCTCAGTGGTGGTGCTGCCATCGGCGTTCACGATCAGACGGCTTAGATCACCACGATGGCCGTCTCCGAACGGTCCGCTGTGGGTGTTGGTGTTGTCGGGATCCCAGTGACCCTTTGCGGCGAGGCCGGCAACACTGACATTGTCATCATTCAGGTCAGCCTGGCAGGACGTGCCGGCATGCAGATGGAAGCCGTGCTCACCCTCGCTCAGACCGGTGAGGGATGGTGTGATCACCAGTCCGTTTCCGCTGTCGCTTGCCAGAACAGTGCCAATCGATTCACCGATTCCGTCTTTGGAGATGGAATGAATGTCAATCTCCAGTGAGCCTGCATTGACCCTGGACGGAAACAGCAGGGTGATGCACAAGGCGAGCAGCGATGCAAGAAGGCGCATAAGAAACATTGATCCAGCTCATTCTGCTGTCGTCAGTGAATCGCCGCGTTCAACCGCAGAGGTCTGTTTTGCTTCCGGCTGGTGGAACGCGGTGTGTCTCCGGGTTGATGGCAGCTGACCGGTCTCTGTCTTCACTGCAGACGATTCACCTGCTTGATTCCTCACTGTGGCTGCAGACCAGGCCGGGATACGTCGCTGTTGATCAGCATGCATCGAAGATCGGAGAGGGGTGAGGAACGAACAGGACTGCAAAGTCCATTTGTGCATTAGTGAGAAGACAGAACTGATTAACGAAAATTGTCAAAAATTAAGCACTTAGCCACGATGGGAAAAGCTTATGTCAAACAATCTCCAATGAATGTTTTTGCTGCCATGGCTACCGCTACAGTCACAGGATTTTTTTTGCCGGTTGCCACATCAAACTTCTATCCAGCTGAAGCAGCGCCGCTCAGTCCTGCTTTGTCCAGCCTGGATGGACCATTGAAAAACTACGTGGTCTCACGCAAGACTCCCAAAAGCGTCGAAGAAGTAGTAAGAGCTTTGAAAAGAGATTTCAAAAAAAATAATTTTATTGTTAAGGGTGTGATTGATCATCAATCCATCGCTAAATCACAAGGTTTGGAAATTCCTGAAAATACTGCTCTGCTCGTCGGTTTGCCCTCCTTTGAAGCTCCAATTATCAAAGCTAATCCTGTTGGCAGCCTGTTTGTTCCTTTGACAGTTGCCGTATGGAGAGAAAATCAAATTACTTATATTGCTTATTGGAATCCAAGTACGGACTTCAAGGATAATCTTAGATCATTAAGCAAGGATGCTGATGAAGTCATACGTGCAATGACTATGGATTTACAAAAAATAGTTCAAAATGCTCTCTGAAAAGTGGAAATAATAGATTGCAGGATTTAAGCTTGAACTACGCCTCCTCTCATCAGCCCTTGCTTTCACATGCTTGATTTCAGGTCCATTGCAAAACATGCTTTAGAGATACACGCTGACAAGACTGCTCTTGTTGTTAATGCTGAGGCAATCAGTTATGAAAATTTTGACCAATTGATCGACCGGCACGCGGCTTGTCTGAAAGCTCATCAGCTTTCCAAAGGTGATCGCGTTGCTTTGATGTCTTGCAACAACCAAGATCTGGCTGCATTGTTTTTTGCCGTATGGAGAATAGGTTGCATTGCAGTTCCTCTGAATCATCTCTATAAAGCGCCTGAGGTTGAATATGCTCTCAAGCGCTGCAATGTTCGCTTGGCTATTATTCAAGATCAGATTGCGGCAGGTCTTGCTGGCCGGTTCAAGTGTCCAGAATGCACTGAGTATTGTTATACATTCGATAATGCAATCGAAGAAGTGGGCTCACCGTGGAGGGAGAGGGTATTTGAAACAAATGAAATTGCTTTCAAAGCTGATCCGCCGAAAGGTGGCGAGCCAGCAGTAATATTCTTTACTTCCGGTTCAACATCAAAGCCAAAAGGTGTCATTCACACGGCGCAGTCAATCATAGACACTGGTGAGAGTCGGGCAGCGACGATGAATTTAAAAGATGATGATATATGGATTCTGTCCACTCAACTGGTGCATGTCTCTGCAAGTTTGGGTTCTCTGATACCAGCCATTATTGTTGGCGGCACAGCAGTTCTTTTAGAGCGATTCAGTTCCTCTGATTGGCTGGATTCCTGTAACAAGTACATCCCAACTCGATCTGTCATCCTGCCATCTCTCCTTCATGACATTCTCATGGATACAGCTTCCGAAAGTATTGATTTCAGCGGCTTCAGATCAATGGAATGCGTCGGAGATTATGTGACTCCTCATCTTTACAGTGCCTGGAAACAGGTCTCTGATCAGCCGCTGAATCAAGTCATAGGAATGACCGAATGCGAAGGGTATGCATTCCGGCATCCCGGTGAGCAGGTGAAGCAGGGATCTGCAGGCAGGCCGAGGTTGGGAGTTGAAGTGAGTATCAGAGATTCTGAAGGCAGCGAATTACCAGCCGGTCAAGTTGGCGAGCTGTGTATTCGCTCATCAAGCATGACGATCGGCTATTGGGAGGATCCAGAACATACTCAGGAAACCATCAGAAACGGATGGTTGCATTCAGGCGACCAGGGTCGAATCGATGAGGATGGCTATATCTGGTTTGTTGGCAGGTTCAAGGAAATCATCGTCAAAAGGGGGGCAAATATTGCTCCCGGAGAAGTTGAAAGTGTTCTGGATAATCATCCTCTGATCTCTGAAACAGCTGTTGTTGGAACACCACCAGGACTACATGGCCAGCAGGTTGTTGCTTTTGTGGAATGTGAAGAAGGAAAAACGATTGATCTTGATTCGTTAAAGCAATGGACAACGTCTCACATTGCCGATTTTAAAGTGCCAGATGAATGGATTGTTGTGGATGTCTTGCCAAGAAATGCAGTGGGAAAACTAGACAGGGCTGAGCTACATCAACGAGTCAAAAAATTATTTCCTGGTCGGGTTTGATTTGGATACAAGGAGACTGAATGATTCTGTTTTACTCTGCCTTGTCGTTGGACGATCAGATTATGACCTTGGTGCTGACTTATCGGAAATACTCGTTGCAGAGAAGTTGATGTGATGCTCCCCTTTCCACGAAGGGATGGCCGTAACATGCTTTCTGCATTTCATCTTGCTCTGTATCCCGCATCTTTCCATCAGAGATAATTTGCGAGGTCGACTTTTCCCGCTCATAAGTTGCTTGTGTTCTGCCATCGCAACCTGTAATTGCCATAATTCCTAACAGTATTGCCATGGCAGTTAATGCTTTCATCATGGTGTTTTCATCGATATTGACTCTGGCAGTGATCGATTGCATGCTGTTGCCATTTCTATTTTCACTATCGCTCAAACGGCCTGAGAAATCTTTGAATCCCTGGTGAATTCGAGGTGAAAATCCTCACGGCTTGGTTCAAGCAACCCCTGTTCTTACAGCTTCCACCAATTCACCGCACCGGCGCCGTCATCGTTCATCTGCTGGAGCTTCAGCTGGTGCAACTCAACACCCTCCACTGCAGCACTGTTCAGTCCGTTCTCGAAAGCAGCTGAATCATGATCTGTCTGCGATCGTGTTTTGATACTTGGTTTTTCCTTGGTCTGGTTGTTGACTGCAGTTGTGTTCCCCGTGGCTGATCAAGTGATGACTCTGGATTGGACATTGATCGGGCTTGGTCTTGTTCTTAGCGCTGTCTGTGGCTTCTTCAATGCTGTTGCATCTGGTGGTTCCACCCTGATACTCCCAGCCCTGCTTTCAATCGGTATGCCCGCGGATATTGCCTATGCAACGATCCGATTACCCATTCTTTTGGGAAGCACGACTGCTTTGTGGTCTTTTGAGCGTGAACAACTCATTTCCTGGAAATCGGTTTTCCAACTGTCAATTCTGTTTATTCCTTTCAGCTTGTTCGGAGCCGAGATTGCCACGTTGATGACGACTCAGACTAGTTTGCTGTTCGTGCGCATCGCTGTATTTTTCGCATTGCTGTTTCTATTCATTCGACCGCAGCGTTTGATGAAGGAATACACCGACGATTCCATGAAAGCTGATCCTCAATCGTCGATGAAGCTGTGATTATTGACTTCGTTCTGCGGTTTCTGGGCTGGTTTGATTGTCGTTGATTCTGCTGTTTTTCTGTTACTTAGTTTAGTTTTAGTTGGAGGAGTCAGCTTAAGGCAAGCTGTACCGATCAAAACAGGTTTGATCTTTTTGTTCAGCCTTGCCACGTTTCTGATCTTCGCAAGAAGTGGAAAAGTGGAGTGGCAAGTGGGAATCCCCATGGTTTTTGGCAGCATTGGCGGCTCGCTTGCCGGTGCCCAGCTGGCGATGAGTGACCATGCCAACCAGTGGGTTTACCGCGCTTTGCAGCTGATCGTTGTTGTTGAAGCGATTCGCCTGTTCATTTGAGTGAGTGGCAAAAAGCCAGCATGCTGACCGACCGACAGCTCTTCTTAGAGCTTTCGTCAGTCTGAGCTTGATGCCTGTGCTTCATTGATTGGCTTTACCTGTCGATGGTCAGTGAAAATGTGCTGACTTTGTAGGCATGTCAGCTGTTGAATCAATTGACTGCCAGCAGGACCTTACCGAGTGTTGTATTTCTCTGGATACTGTGACACCCAATACTGTGATTCCTCCGACACAACTTTCTTATCGGATAAAAACATGACGGGATGGTTGATTCGGCACATCGTCCATCCTGGCGCAGCTGTCCCCCCTCATCTGAAACGCCAGTCTTTGTTCCGGATCACTTCCTTGGATTCAAGTGTGACTCTCTTTCTCCTTTGAATGTTGCTCTGACCAAGTAAATTTTATAGAGGTTTTGTAGTACTTAGAACCTTTTTCTTCCCTGGGGAGATTTGCAGATCTCGATTCAGCTGATGCATCAGAGGCTCAAACCTCTGAACATCTCATTTCTTGCGTATGTCGACAACTATGCCAACCAAAGGCCTGATGCTTGGTTTTGTTTGTAGATGTAGTCTTTAAAAATATTATTGGAGCTCCAAAGGGAACAGGTGGTAGTATTAAAAATACATTTTTGATGTGTTGATGGAGTGGCGAATTCTTGATTACGATCCAGGCAAATACCGATTTCAGGAATGGGCCTGTGAGGTGCTTGGGGTCTCAAGCCTGGAAAACGTGCATTCGTCAGATAACGTGAGGAGGCTCAATTGAAGTCCAACATTAAACCAGCTGACAAGCTCTTTCGAAGATATTGTTGAGAATTATCGCTTGTTTATATCTGATATTATTGTAGGAAAAATTGGGACCATCGATTCATACCAATGCCCGCCTTCTTTTCGTTTTCATTACTGCGGAAGGGGTAGCAGCGTATTTCATAAGGATCGTGATTTTGGAGTCGAAGATGGAAGGCTGAATGTGTGGGTCCCCCTCACAATGGTTTCAGGTGATAATAGTCTTTGGGTTGAAAATCAAATTGGTGCAAAAGATTTTAAGCCGTTGACCATGCACCCCGGACAGGCTCTGGTTTTTGATGGTGTCAATCTTGAGCATGGATCGAAATTAAACAGCACGAGCACCAGTCGGATCAGTTTTGATTTTCGCTTTATGCCTGGACCTGGGCCTGCTATCCCAGCCTCTTATTGAGTTCTTCATGTTCAATCCAGATGGTCCATAGGGTCGAGGATTGTTTGCTCTGTGTTCAACCATTCAGTCCTTGGTTGAATTTAATCTGATTGTCGTGCCGGGCTTGGATGAAAGGTTACCATGAGTTTGTAGCACTGATCGTCATCGAGATCACCTTGATTCGTGTGAGTGTCGTTTCTCTTGTTCAGATCAGTGGCTGTGCTAGATCCGGTTTGCAGTATTCCGCCTGGTCTGTTGCACGAACACGTTTCTGCAACGGTTGCTTAACAACGCTGACCAACCCGCCGGGTATCCCTAACCGCCGGATTGGCAAACGCCCGAAAGCTCGAGGCAAATCGGACTTCGACTATGACTGCTCCAACACTCTTCCCGTGGATTTCCAGTCAGACAGCTGACCCATACTTAAGTTGATCAGTGGTTTTTCGTCGGCTTTGTGGTCCGTTTGCCCATGCTTCCCATGTCTTGAATTGAGTTGATGGGAAGGTCTGCACGATCTTCTGTTGTGAGCTGATTGTCTTCACCATCGATCAATGAGTTTTGGTGATTGGGATTGTTCGACTTTCAAGGTCTCTCCACCGCTGTTGCAGCCGTTATTGATTGGAACCGATAGATCAGCCCACAACAAAAAGAGGTTGGATTGCTCCAACCTCTGACCCATCTCGAACTCCGCTGATGATGCCAGCTCAGTGAGGTGATGCAAGTCTGCACAGATTCTGTTCGAAGACAAGGGTTCTGAACTGTGACTTCATCGCTTTCTGTTTCGTCGATTCGCCTTGCGCGTTCCTCCGTATCGGTAGCCCGGCTGTGCAGCGATCCCTGTCCAGCAATCGGCGCAGACAAGAGTCCACTGTGTTGTCGCTTCACTGCGCACTCGGAAATGAACGGATCCGAATCGTCCACAGAGCTCACAGCAGAACCCAGATTCAGCCACTGATCATCGGCCCAGAGCTCGATCTCTCCATGGATAACGCCCATGTTTGATGAGCATGTCGCGGTTTCGGCGCGCCACATCAGCGGTTTCAACGTCAACCCATTTCTCAAGAAGAGGGATTGCCCTGCTCACCGTTTCCAAGTGCTCTGCGTGCAACAGCGGCATCAGCCAGAACTGTCGATGGGCTTTGTGCGGATCCCTCTGTAGCCAGTGTTGATCGAGTGCCAGCTGGCTCAGTCGCTGAGCCATGGGGTCGCCCCGATAGGCGCGACCCTTGTCACGCCAGATCTGCCTGGAGAACTGATCGAGCAGCAGAACAAGCGCCAAAGCGGAGGTCTGATTGACTTCCCAGTGGATCAGACCATTCTCCTGAGCTGTAGCCGCCAGTGCGCCGAAGCGTTCACTGACGGATTGATCGAACTTCTCGTTGCGATGAAACCATTGCCAGGGTTTGCAGTCTTCGAACCAGAAGTCAAGGATCTCTTCTGCGAGAGGGATTCCCTCAGGGGGCATGACGCACCCGTTTCACCGCCAGCCCCGCTTCGGCTGAGGTGACTGCGGCCAGCAACAGGAGTCCGATCAGACCCACCAGCTGGTCCTGACGTTCCAGCTCTGTTGTGGGGTTCTGACCCAGAACCGCTCCTGCCGTGAACCAGGCTGTTGCAAGAGCTGATGTGATCCAGTACGCCTTCCAGCGGCGCTGGTAGAGATAACCCGCCCCAAGACCCGGCACCACATTCAGCAGCACGGCCACCCAGCCTGCTGACGCGGCCAGAACCTGATTACGGTCGGGAAGGGTCATGGCTTTCGATGACTGTGAGCTCATGCCTTGTTCTGATTCGCCGCATAGGCCACAGCACCTCCTGCCACCAGAGTGAGCAGCCCGGTGCTCAGCAGAAATCCTGTGAGCATGATCAGTCCGAGCACGGAGCCGAGCAATGACATCTTCACTCGCAGCAGCTTGGATTTGATCAACAGAATCAACAAAAGCGTCACGGTGGCCTTGAGTCCTGCGATCTTTGCGGCGCTGATCGGGCAGAAGGGAATGAAAGGAGGAAGCATTGGAGTGGAGCTGCACAAGGGTGCGACAGTGCCACTCTGTCGTTTTCCAGACTCTGTTGTGGATCAACCTCGGCGATCGCTCAAGTTTCCAGGTTGCCGACTGCTCCAGCTTCTGCTTGTTGTGTTCATCGTGTTCAGATTTGATCTGCCGGTGTCAGCGGCCTGGATCTGTGATGGTGACCGGCTGACAGCGGAGCCGATTCAGTTGGGTCGGGAGGCCTTCGGTCCCATGGATCAGCCCATCCCCAACAGCGCTGAAGGCACCGTGCCTGGGGATGTGATTCTGATCAGCTGGCGTGGAGTCACACTGCAATTACCGAGAACCAACAACTCCGGGGCTCCCAGTTACACCGATGGTCGCTGGTGGTGGCAGGTCGAGGATGCCGAGCACCCTGATTTCCGTCAGCGCAAGGGTGGGATCGTGAGTTATGCCTGCAGCCTTGAGCCATGAACCTGTCGGCTTCACGGCGTCGGTGCCAGTCCCTGCACGAGTGAGTATTCATAAACTGCGGCCGCAAGCAGAAACACTCCGATCACACCAATCAGCACTCGTCCGTCAATACGTTCCATGGTGGGATTGTCTGATGTGGAGAATCTTGCAATTCAAGCTAGGGATATTGACCTTGCAGGGCTACAAATCGCAGGCTCTCCGTCGTTGTTCTTCCTCTTCGAAACGATCAGTCTCCACCAGGTTCCAGCCGTCATCACGAAGCAACGAGTTGATCACCTGATCGCGGTAGTCGACTTCCAGAGCGCCATTAATTCCGAATGCGGCCATGATCTTGTCGCGATCCATGATCAAGTCCTCTCGGTAGATCTCGTAGAGGTCAGGATTTTCGATCAGACTGGGATCCGGTTTGCCGTCAAGTCGCCACAGCCATCGATACAGGAACGGTTTGTATTTCGACTTGTTCTGCACGATGGGCATCAGCTGATCAAGTGTGAGCAGATCGCAGCGAGTCTGCGCCTCCCAGATCTGTTCATCGCTCAGAGCTTCCGCTGACTGTTTGCAGTGATCGAAGAGAGCTTTGATGCACTGTTGTGCTGTGCATTCAAACGACAGCTCCTGGGGAGCGATGCCCTCCTGAGCCAGATAAACCATTCGGTTGAGGTCGTTCTTGCTGAAACTTCCCTGCAGTGCATAGGTGGCCGCAGCTTTTCGGATGTCCCAGAACAGGCCTGTGTTGGTCTCACAGGCTTGGGTGATGAAGGAATCAAAAATTCTCTGATCACCGGGAGTGATGTGAATCGAGAGGGCATTCACGGCTGATGCGAACTCCTGGTTCAGTCGTTGGTCGAAATTCCGCTGATGAGATCTGTAGAGATCACTGCGTCGCCAGTCACTGAGGTTTCCCTCCCATCGCGCCGGTGGAGAGGGGTTCCTGAAGAACTGAAATCGCTCCTTGGCTTCCAGACTCCAGTTGTAAGCCGATACATCCTCGGCTTTCACGCCTTCCACAAGGTGGATGTCGTCTCCCTGATGGTTGGAAACCAGACGCACCACCGCCAAGGTGCTTTGCGGCAGATCGATCGTCTCAATAGCGATCACCCCTGTTCCTTCACTGGACAACTCGATCAGCGTGCCGTCTGCGCTGTGGCTGAAGCTCTGCAGGCAGCTTTCAGGGATGCGTTCACTGCGAATCTTCCTGGTGATTGGATCAACTCCGATCGAATACGACTCGATGGGAGCACCCTGGATGCCGTTCGGTCGCCACGAGCTTTCGTCTGAACGGCAGATCACGACCACCCGATTGTCTACCTGACGCGTCAACGTCCCCTCCCCGAGGGATGGCACCTTAGTCGTTCCGCGCGGAGCTCCTTACAGGTGCAGCGACAGGTGTGCTTCTTTCTCGGGTTGGCTTTCAGCTCCTGTCTGTGGATGCCTGTTTCGTTTTCACGACTGAAGCCTGAAGTCTGACTCTCGGTGAGTGATCCACAGTAATGCCTGAATGGTTTTCCGCTGCCACAACAGCCAGAATCAAACCATGAAGCGCAACTGGAGTGACATCGAGCCGCACTGGATGCGACTGAGCGAAAGAACAGCGTTTGATCTCAGCGCTGAGTGCGTGGTGATCGATCAGCAGAACGAAGTTATGGAGACAACCCTTTCAGGACTCCCGACTTTTCTCAAGGCCTCTGCAGCAATGTCGAACCCGCTGGTGAAACAGTTCATCGCTCTTGCGAAAAAGAGTGGAGCAGAGATTGCCATGCACAGGATGCTGATGCAGGCCGGTGAGGAATTTGCGCAGTTATGGAAGGAAGCTCAATCGGATCTGCAGGGAGGAGCTTTCACAACGATGGACGATCTGGTTGAGGCAGTCGCCACGGCCAGGAAAGGCTATGACGAATTACCCAGACGAATCCTGGTCATTCAGGTGAATCAGCGCGATTGCGATGTGCTCCTGGTGGGACCACCGGATAACGAAGAATCAGATTCCTTTGCGTTGTAGATAACGCTGAGATCACAATGGCTTTTCGTTATGGAACCAGGGTGACTAGTGATTGACCATCCAACATGGCTCATGAATAGTCCAGATGACTGGCCACAGATCAGCTGTATCACTGGATCAGATGATGTGTTTCCGGGATGGCGATCGTTCAAGTCAGCTTGTTCTATTTGGCTGTCAAGGCTGGATTCGATCCGCTGTGCTGCCCGATGCTGGAATCGTTGTTCCCAAGTGACGTATCGAACCATCGGCGCTTGTCTCTGATCACTATGAAATCGTTTTCGCTGTTCTGATGCTTGTAAGGCATAGACATAATTTTGATGTGTTGATGGTTGCGAACCTGCGCTCGATTGCCAGTGCTGTGTACCAATGTTCAAATTTTTAACAGTTGATATCAGTCTGTTCAGCGGCTCGCATCTGTTGCAAGTTTTACTGATCAGATCAGTGTCAACCAACTCGATCAGGTTTGTGAGCAAAAAAGAACAGCTCTGTCCTGTTTCGCTCAAGTTCAGGAAATCCTTGGCTCGAGTTGATCAACGCGATGTCTTGATCATCTGTAAGTCAGCATGCTTTAGAAGCATCTGCTGTAGCTTGATTGATTGATTCACCACCTGAATTTTTCAGCTGGCTTGGCATCTCCTCTCAACTGCATCAACTCATCGGCAAAAATAGGTTTTTCATTCTCTGGCAGATCAAATACATAGCCAATGTATTGAATCTCTTTCTTTTCGCAGAATCGATTGGTTGCTGCACCTTTGTATTCAATGCTCTCAAGATATCCGCTTGGTTCAAGGATGAATTCAGTGCCTTTGCTTGCCCACTCTTCACATGCTTTCTCTGCCTGCAGAACTGACTGGTAATTGTTGTCGCATGCAGCCAGTGAACCAATCATGAGTGCCATGAACAACGAGAGTGTTTTCATCTCAAGGTTAAAAACAGGTGAGTCGTGTCAGAAAAAGTTTACAGCCTTTCATTCTCATTGAGAATCTAGTGATGATCTGCTATCGATTGACTCATTTGAATTTGCATGAGTCATGATTGTATTCCTTCCATATTTGCCATCGCACCGCACTGTGTTGCCTTTAGTCTCTCAAGCAATCAGTGGCTCTCGCCTGTGGTGTTTCTCTGACCGTGAAGACAAACAGACCTGTGTTCAGTCAATTTCATCATTCATTCTTTCTGAAACAGCAGTGCCAAGAGAGACACGAGGGATGCCTCAGCGTTTTTAAAGCCTGATCTGAATATCGATTCCAGGCCTTGCGCGGTATCGGTAACCGTATCCATAGCCTGGGAGGCCATAGGTGTAACCAAATAAATTGCGTTCATAACCCCTGCGAACGTTTCGCCAGTTACGTCTGTAACTCCGTCGGCAACGAGGCAGGTATCGGCCTCCATGCCGGTAATCATGGTGAGTTCTTCG
>NYZI01000007.1 GCA_002687115.1 Cyanobium sp. ARS6 | reverse complement strand
CTGGTGGGCGGGAAATTCTGGAGTAGCGAAGCGCTCCGGCTCTTTCATCGCTGCGCATGCTGCACATGCCGGTCTCATCATGTTCTGGGCCGGAGCATTTACTCTTTTTGAACTCGCTCGATACGACGGCTCCCTTCCGATGGGTGAGCAGGGTCTGATTTTGATTCCTCACCTTGCTGGTTTAGGTCTTGGTGTTGGGGATGGTGGAGTCATCATTGACCAACAGCCCTTGATCGTGGTCGCTGCAACTCACCTGGTTTCTTCAGCCGTACTTGGTGCTGCAGGCATCTGGCACACACTGAGAGCTCCCAAGGATCTTTCAGAGGCAACAGGACGGGCGAAAAAGTTTGATTTCAGTTGGGACGATCCCAAAAAGTTGACTTTCATCCTTGGCCATCACCTGATCTTCCTTGGCTTGGGCGTCATCGCATTCGTTGAGTGGGCTCGTGTTCACGGTATTTATGATGCTTCTATCGGGGCTGTTCGTACTGTTGAGCCTAATATCGACCTGGGAATGGTTTGGGGTTATCAAACAAACTTCCTGACAATCAGCAGTCTTGAAGATGTAATGGGTGGCCATGCTGTTTTGGCGTTCATCCTCACCTTTGGCGGTGTTTGGCATATCATCAGTTCACCCTTTGGTCCGTTCAAAAAAGTCCTTATTTACAATGGTGAGTCGATCCTTTCTTACTCACTTGCTGGCATCGCATTGATGGGTTTTGTGACCGCCATCTGGTGTGCACAAAATACAACTATTTATCCAGTTGAATTGTATGGTGCTCCTCTGAAGCTTAATTTTGCTTTCTCTCCTTATTTCACAGACACCTCAACTCTTCCTGGTGATGCACACACAGCGCGTGCATGGCTTGCAAACACCCATTTCTATCTCGCATTCTTCTTCCTCCAGGGTCATCTCTGGCATGCTTTGAGAGGCATGGGTTTCAATTTCAAGAGTGTTGTTAATGCATTCGAGTCTATGGATAAAGCAAAAATCAACTGATTTTATCTTTGTTCTTTAATCAACCAAAGCCCCTTCTCCAGGGGCTTTTTTAATGTCATTAGATCGTTGCTATGCAGTCGCAGTCCCCATACTTCGATTGCCATACCCCCACTTGTACTGCTTCCCCAAGGATCAAAGCAAACTGCTAGACCCTTTCAGTTCAATCTCGTTAAAGGCAAGATGTTCATAGATCAGCTCACTGATCAGTCATCTGTTTTTGCTGAGCTCCAGCAGCAGCGTTGTTTTGCATGGAACGCTGCAACGATGCTTTTTATACTGGGTTGTTGTGTGTGATTCGTTTATTTTTGCTTAACAATTGAGAGCTATTGTTTTGATTAGTGCTCGATCGGAATTTTTCTCTAATGAGTCAAGGATTGTAGACCTATACCTTGCGACAACCTGCTCGGGTTCCATCACTGATAGCGCCTATCAATCGTTGGTCTGTCTTGAAGAATCCGCTGATCAGGGTGATCGGAAACTCATCAAGCATTTAAAAAAAAGGATTATGCAAGGGTCAATCCTGGTGACTGATCCTTTGTGATCAGTAGATCACTCACCAAGCTCGAAGCTATTTTATACAACGCCTTGTTCGTTGTGATTTACTTCGGGTTCCGCGCTCTTTCAAAATAATTGAAATGGTGCAACATATGTCTCAAGACAAGGTCCTCTGGATCGATTTGCAGCCGACCTTGCATTGTCTCAATCAGCGAGTAGCTCAATCATTGAGTCGTACGTTTGTTGTGCAACGTTGGTCTTTTCAGCACGATCTCGATGAGTCCTGTACTGTTGGCACAATTCATGAGCTGCTGAGACAGACCCTTCAGGCGTCTTCAGAGCGATACCATCTGATAGGGCATGGGCTCAGTGGCACTATTGCTGGTCTTTTTGCAGAAAAGTACCCCACCCTGGTAAAATCTCTTACATTGATATCGGTGGATACCCTTTCTGCCAACCACTGGTCCTCCCACTATCTGGGATTGAGGAGCCAGTTGCCGTCATCAAGGCAATCTATTTTGAGACATTTGTCCTCGTCACTTTTCAACACAGACAGCTCTCGTACTGTTGAAGCGTTGTCGTGTCTACTGGCAAAATGTCTAGACACTGAATTCAATCAAGGTTCAATAATTAACAGCCAATATGTAGACAATTTGTCTTTATCTGTTGTCCCCACATTTGTCTTAAATGGCGAGCATGATTTTGTTATTGATATCAATGCGCGCGACCGCTGGTCCAAAACGCTAAAATCTGGAGATCGTTATGTTTGTATGAAATCAGGGCGTCATTTTTTCCACTTTGATCAATCTCAACAAGTGGCAGATTTAATCACCGCATTCCTGCAAATGATTCCTGGTTCATGGATTGATAGGGAAGTCAATTGTTTTGATTTCATGTCCTTCGTTCGGAGTTGATCATGTCAGATATCTTTGAAGCCGATGTGATTATTGTCGGAGGAGGTCCTGCCGGCTGTGCGTGTGCTCTCTACACAGCTCGCTCATCACTAAAAACTTATATTTTGGATAAGAATCCGGCTGTTGGTGCGCTTGCAATTACTCATAAAATTGCGAATTATCCAGGTGTTCCTGCGGACACGTCTGGTGCAGATCTACTGAAAACAATGAGAGATCAAGCCATCAGTTATGGTGCTGAATATAAACAAGTTCAAGTATATGGCATAGATTTATCTGAACCTCAAAAGACTGTGTATACACCTGAAGGTACTTTTAAAGGAAAAACTCTTGTTTTGGCTACTGGCGCAATGGGGCGGACCTCAACATTGCCTGGAGAAGATGAGTTCTTGGGGCGCGGTGTTAGTTACTGTGCAACTTGTGATGGTGCTTTTTATAAAAATCAGCAGGTTGCTGTTTATGGATCCAATCAAGAAGCTATCGATGAAGCTCTTGTTTTGACAAAGTTTGCCTCGACCGTGCATTGGATCACCAATAGCAAGCCTAATACAAATTCTAATGGTCTTTCTCAACTTCAATCTGCACCGAATGTCCAGCATTGGAAGCGTACTCGTCTGACTTCGGTTGAGGGTGATGATTCGGGTGTCACATCTGTCAAAGTCCAAGAATCTGGAAGTCAGGAGGATTCAAGTTTGGATGTGAATGGTGTTTTTGTTTATTCCTCTGGTAGCTTACCGATCACTGATTACCTGCATGGTCAAATTCCCTTAACTGAAGAAGGTGGTGTTCAAGTCAATGACGATATGATGACTGATTTAGACGGTGTTTGGGCTATTGGTGATATTCGGAATACTCCTTTCAAGCAAGCAGTGGTTGCCTGTTCAGATGGATGTATAGCTGCAATGTCAATTGACAAGTTCCTGAACCAACGGAAAGAAATTAGAGTTGATTGGGTTCACCGTTAACGATATCTGCTTCTTCTGTATGCAAAAAAAAAGCGCCGGAGGGCGCTTTCACTATCAATGGTGTTTTAAAAGCAGATCAGGCTTCAGAGTTGATTTGCTCAACCCAGGCTGAAAGTCTTTGATCAGTCAATTCAGACTCATTGTCTTCATCGATGGGAAGTCCGCAGAATTTGCCATCAACGACACTTTTTGACTCGTCGAAGGTGTAACCCTCGGGAGAGACTTTGCCAATCAGTTTTGCGCCCGATTTCTGGAATGCACTGTAAAGCTCTTCCATAGCATCACAGAAGTAATCTCCATAACCTGAAGAATCTCCAAGTCCGAGAATCGCTACAGGCTTACCTGCAAAATCCTGGCTAGGAATTTCAGTGATCAGATCATCCCAGGCAGTGCCTGAGCGGGCTTCATCGGCTCCTGTGTTCCAGGTTGGAATGCAGCAGACAAGAGCTTCTGCTGAAACCAATTCGTCTACACCGCTGATGCTGTCAACGTCTTTTGCATCAGTCCCTAGGAGTTCCTTCAGACGATCGGCAATATCTTCCGTTTTGCCTGTTGATGTTGCAAAGAAAATCGTGAAAGCCATAGGAATTGGATAACCAAGTCATCATCCTTGCTTTGGAGCGAGACTGTTCCTGCTTTTGACGCGCTGCTTCGTTATATCGAACACTGTGCGGCGTACTTTTGCTACATGCTCATAACATTTTGTGTTGACACTGCAGTTTTTAGCACGCTTCGCGTCTCATCTGTAACGGCATCTCTTGTGGCGTTGTCATTTCGCGATATTCGGACAGTGCCTGGTCGAATCCTGCCTCTCGGACCCTTGTGAGCCACTGCTTGCGTTTGCGCGAGTCAGATTCAATGTGATCAATAAATGCCTCGAGAATCTGCTTGCCAGCAAGGGCCATGTCTGCACTTTTTTGCTTCTAAGACTTTATCCCTGGTCATGGTTGTCTTTAGTTTGAGTTTTACTGTTTAGCGTATCTATTGTTAGGACGCTAATTCTTGGGTTGTGGTGGAACCGGCCTGTGGTTTTTCTTTCGTTTCCAGTGCCTTCAGCCTTGCAGTTTTGCGATTTTCTGATATTAGGATTTTGCTTTATCTGATTCTGTTGGATTGGTGCTCAGCTTGCTGGACTCAATGCTTTTATAAAATGAAATTTCCAAGGCCGGCTTTTTAAAAGTCATTGGATGGCTTTGCTCAAGATTCCTTGTTGATTTTTTCTAAGGCCACTTTTAACGCTTCGAATCTGTCGTCGATCAGGTGAATGACTCCGAGTTGTGTAAGTCGTTGTTTGACTTTCCCACTTGCGCCTGTGACAATTACTGTTCTACGGTGACGTTTTGCCTCGTTTGACATCCGCTCGATTGCAAGGCTTGCGGTGATACCGAGATGAGGAACCTCAGTGATGTCCAGGAGCAGGATTCTGTACTGCTTTATCAGCATCATTCGTTCGCTGATTCCCTTTGCAGCTCCGAAACTCAAAGGTCCTTTCATCCTGAACAGGAGGAGATCGTCGCCGCAGCACTTCAGTAAATTTTGTTCTTTTTCTGTTAGATGGCCAGTCGCGGTGTTCATGTTTCCGAGCTGATGGTTGGTCAACGATTCAATGGTTAAAAGGTTGGCCACGAACATCCCTACCAGGACCGCTCCGATCAGGTCCCAGAACACAGTCATCAGCAGAACTCCCCACATCACCAGGGCAGTTTTGAATGACAATCTGTGGGCACGAAGCAGAAAGCCCCAGTCAATGATGTCAAGCCCAACTTTGATCAGAATTCCTGCGAGCAGAGCCGTGGGAATCCCTTCAGCCAGCGGGCCGGCTCCAAGCAATAAAATCAACAACACCACGGAATGTGTCATTCCTGAGAGTGGTGTTTTTCCACCTGATCTGATATTGATCACAGTGCGCATCGTTGCGCCTGCACCTGGGAGACCGCTGAACAATCCAGAGACGCTGTTGGCTATGCCCTGACCCACCAGCTCTCTGTTGGATAGATGTCGACTCTGGCTGATGTTGTCGGCAACCAGTGAAGTCAGCAGAGAGTCAATGGACCCAAGCACCGCGAGAACCATGCCTGCTCGCAGCAGTAGCGGTAAGTCGGTTCTCCAGTTCGGACTGTTCAAACTCAGTCCTCCTGCTGGTATCGAACCGATTCGGGGCAGGTTCTCTGGAAAAATCCACAGGGCAAGTGGTGTGATCAACAGGAGGCCAAGTAATGGAGAGGGAATGACCTTTGTGACACGTTTCGGAGTTGTGAACACCACCACAAGTGTTGCGATTCCGACCATCAGCGCTCCAGGGTTCGGCGTGAAGTTGGTGCTCACCATCTGCAGTGATTGCAACACCCCTCCCTGACTGCTGATTCCCAGAAGTGGCCCAATCTGAAGGCCAATGATGATCACTCCGATCCCTGACATGAACCCAGAGATCACGGAATAGGGGACCAGGGTGATGTATCGCCCCAGGCGTAATACCCCCATCAGGATCTGCAGTAATCCACCAAGAACCACCGCCGCCATCACCAGGGAAAGCATGTCCTGCTGACTCAGCTCCCGGCTTATTCCCGCAGCGGCGAGGCTGCTGATAACACCGGCAACCGTGACACTCATTGGGCCTGTGGGGCCGGTCACCTGGGCAGGGGTTCCGCCAAATAGGGCGGCAAGAAAGCCGGTGATGATTGCTCCGTAGAGACCGTAAATCGCGCCTCCGGGGCCCAGTGCGGCATTGCCGAATGCCAGAGCCAGAGGCAGAGCCACCACAGCTGCAGTGACGCCACCTGTGAGATCTCCTCGCCAGTGGCGCCAATGAAAGCCGTTTATGAGTGGCTCTCTTCTCGTGGTCATGGCCTCAGGGGTTATCTGTCATTCCCGACCAGATTTCAAGCTCTTTGAGAGATAGAACGCCTTCTCTTCGTTCACCGTTGGGCAGGATCCAGGTTGGATAAGCCTGGATTTTTGCCTGCTTGCAGGCAGCTGCCTGAATCGGCAGTTCCTTGGGTTTGCCGCATTCCACGTAGGGAAGACGTACAGCTGCTTCACCAAAAAGACGGCCCTGGTATTGACAGGCTGGACAACGCCATGAGCCGTAATACGTGACTTTGGTCCGGTTCAGGAAGTCGGCAACAGCTCCGGGGTCAGGGTCTGCCTTGGCGGATTCGCATCCCAGGCAGACAGCGCTGAGGCCGCTCAGTGCGCCAAGCAGAAGAACTTTGTACATGCGCGAAATGTACGTGTGTTCCGACGTACGGGCATCCGGCCCCCTTGATTGGTGCCGAACTCCGGACGGAACTGGGACACTGTTGCCAACCGGAGCTCATGGAGCTCACCGATCACTATGGCCGGAAGTGGATACCGCGATTACTTCAAAGTGCTTGGGGTTGAGAGAAGCGCTGATTCCGATGCGATCAAGCGGGCTTTTCGCAAGCTGGCTCGCCAATACCACCCTGATGTGAACCCAGGTGACGCCGGCGCTGAGGCTAAATTCAAGGAGGTCAGCGAGGCCTATGAAGTTCTTTCCGATCCTGACAAGCGACGCAGATACGAACAGTTCGGTCAGTACTGGAACCAGGCTGGAGCTGCGGGTTCAGGACCTGGTGCTGGGGGATTTGATGTTGATTTCGGTCGTTACGGAAACTTCGACGATTTCATCAACGATCTCCTAGGTCGTTTCGGCGGCCCTGCCGCTGGAGGCTTTGGAGGAGGGCCGGGTGGATTCGCCGGTGGAGGTTTTCCTGGAGGAGGTTTTCCAGGTGGAGGGTTTGCCGGTGGTGGCTTTCCGCGTGGGTCGTCGAGAACCCCCGTCAATCTTGACGCGGAAGCCAGCGTGAAGGTGAGTTTTACCGAGGCCTTCCGCGGTGCGGAGCGGACTCTGTCCGTGAACGACGAAAGAGTCCAGGTCAGAATTCCTGCAGGTGTCAGAACAGGGTCCAGGCTTCGGCTCAAAGGCAAGGGAAATCTTCAGCCTGGGACCGGCCGCCGCGGAGATCTGTATCTCAACCTTGAGGTGCTGACTCACCCTGTCTGGCGCCTCGACGGTGACCAGCTGCGAGGAGAACTTCCCGTGTCGATCGATGAACTGGCACTCGGTGGGACGGTTAAGGTCATGACGCCTGATGGTGAGGCCGAGGTCTTAATTCCTGCCGGCACGGCTCCAGGAAGAAGTCTGCGACTGAAAGGCAAGGGCTGGCCTCTCAAGTCAGGTCGTGGTGATCTGCTGCTCAATCTCAGCGTTCAGTGGCCCAGCAACTGGTCCGATGAGCAACGCAAGCTGCTGGAACAGCTTCGCAACTCCAGAACAGAAGATCCACGCCAAGACTGGTTCCAGAGCGCCCGTCTCTGAGTGGGTGTCGGCTTTTGACGCTTACGATCGCCTCCTTCGATCATGGCCTGCTGATGGACCTCACTTACCGCCCGCGCCGCCTGCGCCGATCTCCGGCTCTGCGCGCCATGGTTCGTGAAACAAGTCTTTCTCCCGCAGATTTCATCTATCCCCTGTTTGTGCATGAAGGCGCAGGGGTCGAGCCGATCGGGGCCATGCCCGGAGCAAGTCGCTGGAGCCTCGATCAGCTCACGGGGGAGGTGAAGCGTGCCTGGGATCTCGGCATCCGCTGTGTGGTGCTGTTCCCGAAGGTGTCTGAAGGTCTCAAAACAGAGGACGGTGCAGAGTGTTTCAACGAAAACGGTCTGATACCGCGTGCGATCCGCCAGCTGAAGCAGGAGATCCCTGAGATGGCGGTGATGACGGATGTCGCTCTGGATCCTTATTCCTGCGATGGCCATGACGGCATCGTGAGCGAGCAAGGTGTTGTGCTCAACGATGAAACCATTGAGCAGCTGTGCAGGCAGGCCGTGATGCAGGCCCGCGCCGGCGCTGATCTCATCGGTCCCAGCGACATGATGGATGGTCGGGTCGGCGCCATCCGCGAGGCGCTAG
Source organism: Cyanobium sp. ARS6 (assembly GCA_002687115.1). Taxonomy (GTDB): domain Bacteria; phylum Cyanobacteriota; class Cyanobacteriia; order PCC-6307; family Cyanobiaceae; genus Synechococcus_C. The sequence goes on along the minus strand of NYZI01000007.1, from coordinate 6,269 downwards.
ATGACGAAGGTTTCGAGCATGTTGGGGTGATCAGCTACACCGCCAAATATTCTTCGGCCTATTACGGGCCTTTCCGGGAAGCTCTTGATTCAGCGCCCCGCTCTGCAGGCAGCAAACCGATTCCTAAAAACAAGGACACCTATCAGATGGACCCTGCCAATGCCAGGGAGGCCATCACCGAGGCTCAGCTCGATGAACAGGAGGGCGCCGACATCATGATGGTGAAGCCAGGTCTCGCCTATCTCGACATCATCCATCGGTTGCGCCTGGAGTCGGAGCTTCCCATCGCTGCTTACAACGTCAGCGGCGAATATTCGATGGTGAAAGCCGCGGCGGAAAGGGGATGGATTGATGAACGCTCAGTGGTTCTCGAAACGCTGCTCAGCTTCAAAAGAGCAGGGGCTGATCTGATCCTCACTTATCACGCCTGTGATGCTGCTGAATGGTTGAAAAAGGGATGAGCCCGTGTTTCAGAGATTGAGATTCAGGCCTGGGTTTTGATCGAATTCATGATTCCGCCTTCGATCAGCGGCGGGCACCTTCAGAATGGACCTGCACTCTGGGAGCCCACATGTCTGCGGTCCAGCGCCTTGGTCATGTCGCCATTCGCGTGAGCGACATGGATCGGGCTGTTGGTTTTTACACCGCTCTGGGTATGCGCATGGTCTGGGAAGCCGACGACTGGTGTTATCTCGAGGCCGGTGACTCCCGCGACGGGCTGGCTTTGCTGGGGCCTAAATACAAGGCTGCAGGTCCTCATTTCGCCTTCCATTTCCGCGATCGCGGCGAGGTGGATGTGGTGCATGACCGCTTGAAGGCCTCAGGTGTCGCGGTGGGCGGAGTGCATGATCATCGTGACGGCACGGCTTCGTTCTACCTGCGCGATCCCGAGGGCAACTGGCTCGAGATGCTCTATGAGCCGCCAGGGGGAATCCCCACCAATCAGCCCGGAGCCGCTCAGTCCGATTGATGTCTGCTCTCGAGGAAACCCTGGAGCTGCTCGAGTGGCCCCGCCTCTGTCAACATCTTTCCAGCTTCGCCAGCACGCGTCAGGGCCGCCGGCACTGTCGTCTCGGTTCACTCCCCGATACCCTGCCTGAAAGCATCACCCTTCAGGCCAGAACGCTGGAGATGGCAAGCCTGGATGGTCTCCTCGACGGGGGTCTCAGTTTCCGTGGGGTGGGTGATCTCGAGATGACCTTGCTGCGATGCAGCAAGGGCGGTGTCGCTTCCGGAGAGGAACTGCTCACGGTCGCTGACACCCTTGGAGCGGCCCGTCGTCTGAGACGACAGATCGATGATCCTGAGTTGAGGCCGGTCTGCACAGCCCTGCTCGTGGATGTGGCCACCTTGCCCGAGCTGGAGCAGCAGCTCAAATTCGCCATTGAGGAGGGTGGTCGCGTCGCGGATCGGGCCAGTGCCGTGCTTGAAGGATTGCGCCGGCAATGGCAGGAGATGCGTTCTCGGCGTCGCGACAAACTTCAGGATGTGATCCGGCGCTGGTCAGTGCACCTTCAGGACACGGTGATCTCTGAACGGCATGGACGACCTGTGCTGGCCGTGAAAGCGGGAGCCGGTGGCCAGTGTCCAGGCATGGTTCATGACAGTTCCGCCTCCGGGAGCACAGTCTTTGTCGAGCCCAAGTCAGTGGTTGATCTGGGCAATCGGCTGGCGGATCTCGACGGCAGGATCCGTGAGGAAGAGCGGCGCGTTCTGGCCGAGCTCAGCTCTGCTGTTGCCGAGCAGATCGATGGACTGTTCGCGCTGACGCTGGTGCTTTTGCAGCTCGATCTGGCTTTGGCCAGAGGTCGTTATGGGCAGTGGCTCGGTGCCGTACCTCCACGGCTTGAAGCGTCTGGTGAGGCACCGTTCACCCTCCAGGATCTCCGACATCCACTGCTGGTCTGGCAGGAGAGGAAAGAGCAGGGCCCATCCGTTGTTCCTGTCAGTGTCGATGTCTCGCCTGGTCTGCGGGTTGTCGCGATCACAGGGCCGAACACCGGCGGAAAAACCGTCACGCTCAAGAGTCTTGGCCTTGCAGCATTGATGGCGCGTGCAGGGCTCTGGATTCCCTGCTCCCGGCAGCCAGTTCTGCCTTGGTGCGCCCAGGTCCTTGCCGATATCGGCGATGAGCAGTCGCTGCAGCAAAGCCTTTCCACATTCAGCGGCCATGTGAAGCGCATCGGTCGCATCCTTGATGCCGTCGGCACCGGCCCTGCCCCGGCGCTGGTACTGCTGGATGAAGTTGGAGCAGGAACGGATCCCAGCGAAGGCAGTGCTCTGGCCACCGCATTGCTGCGCACTCTGGCGGACNGGGCCAGGCTCACTGTGGCNACAACCCACTTCGGTGAGCTCAAGGCCCTGAAATACAGCGACTCCCGNTTCGAGAACGCATCGGTCGCTTTTGACAGTGAGACACTGTCTCCCACNTATCACCTGCTNTGGGGAATTCCCGGGCGAAGCAATGCTCTTTCCATTGCCTCCAGGCTGGGTCTCGATGAGGGGGTGATCGCTCAGGCGCGAAGCCTTCTCTCTCCGCGCGGAGACGGTGAGGCCAACACGGTGATCCGTGGTCTTGAGGAGCAGCGTCAACGACAGCAGTCGGCTGCCGAGGATGCTGCAGCTTTGCTGGCGCGCACAGAACTTCTGCATGAGGAGCTGCTGAAGCGATGGGAAAAGCAGAAACAGCACTCCGCCGAACAGCAGGAGCGTGGTAGGCAGCGTCTCGAGACCTCCATTCGCTCAGGGCAGAAGGAAGTGCGTCAGCTGATCCGCCGTCTCCGTGATGATCAGGCCGATGGTGAAACGGCACGGAAAGCAGGTCAGCGTCTACGCAAGCTGCAGGATCGGCATCGTCCCGAGCCGGAGACAAGACAGCACGTTGGCTGGCGTCCTCAGGTGGGTGATCGCATCCGTGTTCTGGCACTCGGCAAAGCTGCCGAGGTGCTGGCTGTTTCTGACGATGGCTTGCAGTTGAACGTGCGCTGCGGGGTGATGCGCAGCACCGTTGATCTCTCAGCTGTGGAGAGTCTTGATGGACGCAAACCTGAACCTCCGGCACCGGTGGTTCAGATCAAGGCGCGCCGAGGCACTGGTGCTGCTGAGGTGCGCACCTCCCGCAACACGATTGATGTACGTGGCATGCGTGTGCATGAAGCTGAGGCTGCCGTTGATGAGGTGCTGCGGGGGGCGAATGGCCCTGTCTGGGTGATCCATGGAATCGGCACCGGTCGCCTGAAACGCGGCTTGCGCGACTGGTTGGCTTCACTGGCTTATGTGGAGCGTGTGCTGGATGCCGAGCAGGGTGAAGGTGGCGCTGGATGCAGTGTCGTCTGGGTGCGCTGATTGATCTTCCCTTCAGTTCAGATCGGGAAGCATGGGTGTGTCGTCTCGATCTGGTGGGGGTGTCGGCATGGGAATGGCGTTCCCATGGTCGTCAAACAGGCGCCATCCACGGGGATCAGCATCCAGATGAATGCGATTCCCTGGCATTGCTCTGAAACCCGGATCCGCCCTGACCTGCACCAGGTGCTGTCCATCCAGCAACCTGCAGGTGATCAGCTGTTCGTTGCCCAGCACTTCGCTGTGACAGACGTCTGCCTGCAGGTTTCGGTTGGTGGCAGGTGCCACCTTGAGATCTTCCGGGCGGATGCCGCCATTGAGCTCTTTGCCCTCGAGACCTGCGAGAGCTGCGGCAAGTGGGCCCTCCACACTCACACGTCGTTCGCCAAGGTGGAGGGTGTGGCTGCGACCGACCTGAACTGGCAGAACATTCATGGGTGGGCTGCCGATGAACTGGGCCACAAAAAGGTTTGACGGCCAGCGGTAGAGCTCCATCGGGGTGCCCAGTTGTTGAAGTCGACCCTGATTAAGGACGGCGATCCTGTGCCCCATGGTCATGGCCTCCACCTGATCGTGGGTCACGTAGAGAGTGGTGGTCCCCAGCTGACGCTGGAGGTCCACGATGCGAGTGCGGGTGCTGCCGCGCAGCTTTGCATCGAGATTGCTCAGCGGTTCGTCCATGAGGAAGACATCCGGCTGACGCGCCATGGCTCGCCCGAGGGCCACCCGTTGTTTCTGACCACCGGACAGCTCCTTGGGTCGTCGATCCAGCAACTGATCCAATTCGAGGGCGCGGGCAACCTCCAGCACCCGATGTTCCACCCTCTCTTCCCGCCCAGATCTGACTTGAAGCAGGCGCGGCAGCTCACGTGTGCTGCGATGCAATTGGTCATGAAGCTGCTGCGCGGCGCTGCGGCGGTGGCTGCGACGCAGTCCGAACCCAAGGTTGTCGCGAACGCTGAGATGGGGATAGAGCGCGTAGCTCTGGAACACCATTGCCACATTCCGCTTGGCTGGCCTCAGCCTGGTCACAGGCTGCTGCCCCACCAGGATTTCACCGGCACTGGGGGTCTCAAGGCCTGCCATCAGTCTGAGCAGGGTGCTTTTCCCGCAGCCGGAAGGACCGACCAGCACCAGAAACTCACCATCCTCAATCGACAGTGAGAGGTCACGAATCACCTCGATCGGCCCCTCACCACCACGACCTGGATAGCTCTTGCTGAGCGCCTCGAAGCGAACGCCGGCCAAGCTCAATCTCCCGTGCCCTGCGATCCTAGGGTTGGTGACTGGCACCGATCGAAGCTTTTCGTGCAGTTCATCGACCAGGCGCGCATCACCGTCCGTGGCGGCCGTGGCGGTGACGGAATCGTGGCCTTCCGTCGTGAGAAGTATGTGCCAGCCGGGGGCCCCTCAGGCGGCGATGGGGGGCATGGATCCCACGTGATCCTTGAGGCTGACTCGAATCTTCAAACGTTGCTGGATTTCAAGTACAAGCGATTGTTCGCCGGCACTGATGGTCGTCGGGGCGGCCCTAACCGCTGCACCGGGGCGTCCGGGCAGCCTCTGGTCATAAATGTTCCCTGCGGAACTGAGGTGCGACACCTCACCACGGGAATCCTCATGGGTGATCTGACCGCGCCTGGGGAGCAGCTCATGGTTGCTTTCGGAGGCCGCGGCGGTCTGGGGAATGCCCACTATCTGAGCAACCGCAACCGGGCGCCCGAAAAGTGCACCGAAGGACGTGACGGAGAGGAGTGGCCTTTACAGCTTGAACTGAAGCTGCTGGCAGAGGTCGGCATCATCGGTCTGCCCAATGCCGGCAAAAGCACGCTGATCAGCGTCTTGTCTGCAGCCCGTCCCAAGATCGCCGACTACCCCTTCACCACTTTGGTGCCGAACCTCGGTGTGGTGCGTCGTCCAACCGGGGATGGAACTGTCTTCGCCGACATTCCCGGTCTGATTGCCGGTGCAGCCCAGGGCGCTGGACTTGGTCATGACTTTCTCCGCCACATCGAGCGCACCCGTCTGCTGATTCACGTGGTGGATGGAGGCGCGGATGATCCTCTGGACGATCTGAAGGTGGTGGAGCAAGAGCTGGAGGCGTATGGCCATGGCCTGGTCGATCGCCAGCGCCTGCTGGTGGTCAACAAGCTTGAGCTTCTCGATGACTCGGCTCGCGACGAACTGGTGGCTTCTTTGGAACAAGTGAGTGGTCGAAAGCCACTGCTGATTTCAGCGGTGATGGCTCAAGGTTTGCAGGAGCTTCTGAATCAGGTCTGGAAGGAGCTTGGTGTCTGAGCTTGTGGGCTCAATCAAGTGAATTGACCTGTTTGCCTTGAACTGTGTACGCGGCCGCATCAGGACTTGTGCGTTCAGCTTGGGATGGCGATAACGGAAGTAATGAGAGAACGTCCGATGACCTTCTTCACCTGTTTCGACTCCCAGGGCCAGTTGATCGCCCGCTGTCAAACGCCTGAGCAAATCGAGGCTCTTCGCCGTCGCGGTCGTCCCATTGCCGGCGTGCAGGCAATGAAGCCTGAGGAAGCCGTTGTTTGCAGCCTCACCGGCAGTCCCGCTGATTTCAACGAAGATCAGTGATCGATCCTGCAGGGTTCACCATGCAGAGTTCTTGACCGGAGTTTCTCAAGAAAAAAGCGGGGAGACTTCCCCGCTTTTTTCTTGAGCTGATTACGGCGCACTCAATTCAGTCGTCGTACACGCGGCATTCATCAGCTTCCGGATTGTTTTCACAGTAGAGCTCAAGGGGAGTCGGGTCGTGGCTGTCGCCGGGGTGCTCCTTCTTGTAGTCCTGGAGGGACTCAAGCTCCTCGCTGAAGTGGCGAACCTTGGCATCGTTGCCCTCTGCCTTGGCAGCTTCGAGTTCGCTCTGGTCCTTCTTGATGTGCTCGTCGATGGATTTCATGGAG
>NYZI01000006.1 GCA_002687115.1 Cyanobium sp. ARS6 | reverse complement strand
TGGGGCCGTGGTGAGCACATTCACCATCGCTTCAGCTCCAAAACCCAGACCACCACTAACGACTAGGACTCGTCCGCATGTTGAACCGCGTGAAAATCAGCGAGAGACCAGCCACACGCACTCGCTTGCCCATCGCCTTTGTCAAAGACGATGGTCTCAACGGCCCACTGATCCAGATCAACGCTTTGTATCGCTGGATATTTGTTTATCTGAACTGAGCGTTTATGCTCATGTTGCAGGTTGCAAAACCATTGACGCATCTCAAGGCTTGACACTCCTTGACAGAAGACGACAACCGCAAAACCACCACACACCGCCCGTGTCCATCCACCACTCCCGCAATGCGCTGGCTGCCTGTCAGTTCCTTGCCACCGTTCATCCGCAATTCCGTTGGAGTCAATGGCGATTCCTTGTGATCGTTGCTGAGAACCCTGGGCTCACCCAGTCCGAAGTTGCCAAACGTCTTGACGTCACCCTTGCTGCCGTCAGCCGTGCCGTTGACACCCTTGGCCCAAAGGGTCGAAAGGATCGCGGCAATGTTGGCCGCAAGTTCGTTCGCACCGAGCGAGACCCTGACGATGAGCGCAACCTCATGCTTTTCATCACACCATCCGGCCTGTCCTTCCTGGAGCAGATCGAGAACCACCTATGGCCTGAACAATGAACAAACCTGAAAGCAACCTCGAAGCGTTCACGATGGCTTGCACATTTGCCATCACTCACACGCTTGATCCACGACTGCCTCGAATCCTTGAACTGGCTGATCGCATTGCAGATGAGCTGACTCAAGAAGAAATCGCAGCCTGCCGTTTAATCGCTGAAGAAATGTCGCTTAATCATTTCAAGGAGGAGCTTCCCAAAACGTCAGAGGGCAGGTCTCTTTTGAAGCAGATCAAGAAAAGCCTGGAGCACCTGGAGCAAAACGAAAAGCAGCCAGGACCTGATCAATGAAATTCAAATCACTCAAAGCTGACAACACCGAAGGGAGCCTGTTCCCAGACGGTCGCTTTTCTGATTGCCTTGTGTTCGGAATGCCTAAGCACTATCACCGCGCACTGTTCCGTCATTGGGTGACAGGAGTGGCGCTGCTTCAAGCTATTGACAACAACAAAGATCACATCAATCCCAAGCTCTGCACTGCCGACTTAATGACAGGAGACATGGGTGACTTTTCAATGGCAGCAGAAGCCTGCCTCAAGGATGAAGACATGCAGTCAATCGTCAGGGAGGTTGCTCAGACGGTAAAGGTTGACCTTGAGCAACTGATTGGTGTGTTGAACCTTGGCCGGGAGGACTGGGAATGACAGTCTTTTATGACCTCAATAAAGAGAAGTGGGTCGCTCAAGTTGGGGGCTTCCCCGACCGACCCAAGAAACGCACACGTTTTGCTGACTCTGAACACGATGCGCTACGTGCAGAGCAACAGCTAAAGATCGAACGCAACCAGCTCAAGGCAGCCCAATCTGCTGATCAGAAGTCAGCCGACCTGGACAGCTACTGCACTGATGCAACTGAGTTCAGCCTGATTTATTGGGTCCGTTACACCACGGAGACCAAGTGGCACGCAGGGGAAGGCACCATGGCTGCCAACGCTTTGCTTGTGGCCAAACGGACTGACCCACAGACTGACATCAGACGGATCGACCTGGAATGGTGCGAGGCGTTTGTCCGCATGTGCCGTGATCAACGCAAGCTCAGTGATCCAACCATTCAGAACCACCTCAACGCTCTGTTTGTGGTGCTCAAGCAGGCCAACAGGAGAGGCGCGATTGATCGTGTCCCACTCCGACCTGAAGGCCTAGAGGAGAGTGTGCCGAGTGACTTCATCCCTGAAGATCAATGGGTTGAGGCCTTGATTGAGGAGCTGGGCAAGCAGACCTATCTCAGGCCACGCAACAGACGATCAGTTCAACTGTTCTGCCAGTTCCTGCGCATGACAGGAGTGCGGACACGCGAAGCGCTCAGGCTCCAATGGTCGGACGTGTCAATGACAAGGCTGACGTTGAAGCTCAAACACCAGCCACGCGCAGGCCAGAAAATCAAAAACAAAAAGACGCATGAGTTACCAATCATGCCTGAACTTGAGTCACTGTTTATTGAACTCAAGAAGCTAAATCCTGAGCGTCCGTTCCCCTTTAACTANCACCTGTGGTGGGAACATTTTGCAGCTGCGCGTGAGNTAGTTGTTTGCAAACTNCGACTGCCTGAAAGTGTGCTCAAGGACTGGACGGGCCATCGATTCAGAGCAATGTGCATCACTGAGCTGGCTGATGCTGGCTGGGAGGCATTTGATATTGCGAGCTGGGCGAATCATTCAGACATCAGAATGAGTCAACGCTATGTGACCAAATCAACCAAGCGATTGGCACGCCTAAGGAATCTCATGCAGTCTCAATCGTTGCAACCATTGCAACAAGTTGCAGTGCAACCGCAACCTGTGCAACCAGCGCCAAACTCCAGTAGCTGACTGCTTTTTTAGCCACCTGCATGATCGAAGGGTGGAAACTGTTAGGCGCTTGACCTGACTCAAACACCAGTCCTGAACTGGCTTTCTCACTGTTGTCTCACTGATATGGACAGTCAACAATCAACCGCAAGCAACGGCCCCGAATCGCAACCTCTTTCCCCTCAGGTTCAGCTTGAGAAATGGTGTCAGCAGATCGGTGGCAGCAGGGCCACGGCAGGCAAGTGGCAGGCCGGTGCTAGTTCATTCTTAGCCGGGCGGTTCGCTGACAGATTTATCCAGGTCTGTTTGAAAGAAGCCAAGGCAAGTCGTACCCGTGCCGCTGTCTATGGCTCCGCCTGGGCGCTGTTGGATAACGATGAGGCAGTCATTCAGGCAGGGCTTGATGCCTTGTTCTATTTGATTGACAATGCTCGGGATGAAACCCGGCTCAGTCGTGTCGCATCAGCGCTAGGGAAGCGCACCGAACTGGTGTTGTTTCTCATGCACCCTGCATGGGGAAAGAGTTGGCACCTGGAAGGGTTGCGCTTGGCCAACGGGAAGAACCTTGGGGTGGCACCTCTCATGCAGAGGTTGAGAGCCAAGAACTTCAAGATTGCAGAGCAGTTCAGGCCGCTGCCTGCTGTTGAACGTCAGGCACTGGGCCGATTGTTCATTGAGATCACCTGGCTGGCCACGGGAATGATCGAAGTGGAGCACCGCACCATCCGTGGTCGGAAGGTGCCCACTCTCCTGATGACAGAGACCTATTGGAAGTTTTTGAGCCGCTGGAAAAACAACCTGCTCTATTTTCGTCCGGCAAAAATGCCGATGATCGAACCACCGAGGGAGTGGACGAGCCAATACAGCGGTGGCTTTCACACCTACAGCACAGCAGCAATCGACATCCCACCTGAGAGATGGAACCACCACACCAGATGGATCAAGGACTGCGTGTTGGGTTCACTCAACGTGCTGCAGAACACGCCGATCAGCTGGAACCACGAAATCATGGAGCTGCAGCGTCAGCTGTGGGAGCTGAACCACGGCGTCGGCAGCCTGCCACCACGGGACCGTGTGCCCTACCCAATCAAGGCTGAGTATTTAGTCGAGAACCACAAAGAAACATCCCTCCAGGATTACTGGGATGACCACTGGAAATGGAAGCAAGACAAGCGGCGCAACGGACAGCGGTCTGACTTCATCCATGGCCGCATCACATACGAGCGGTTGAAGGATGTTCCGCGAATGTTTTTTACCTGGAAGAAAGACAGGCGGGGTCGCAAGTATATGGAAGGCGGCAACACGGGTTACCTGAAGGCTGATACGTGGCGCTCACAGCTGCAATCAGATCATGGTGCCTTGATCAGTGGCAATGAGCAGGAGTTTGCGTGGGCGGTGGGCGATGCCGCTGGCCTGCCCAAAAGCTGGGATGACCGGCTGACGTGGTTCGCCGAGAACGAGCTGCACATCATTGCTGCAGGCCAGGATCCACTCGATCGCCTTGGCTTTTGGGAGAGGGTAAAAGAACCATTCAGGTTCATCAGCCTGTGTCAAGAGTGGGCCAAGTACGAGGCCGACTACACCTACAAAACAAAACTGTTCTTTCAGCTGGATCAAACCTGCTCGGCCTATGGCCATGCAGCTTGTTTAACAAGGGATCAATGGTTAGCTGAACAAACAAATGTTGTCGGCAGTCATTACTCAGACCTGTATCTGGAGATGTTGGCGGCAGTGCTGTCAATGATGCAGAACCCTGAGGCCCATGGTCTTTCAAGCAGCAGAAAGAAACCTCTTGACAGGGAAGCTGATCAGAAGTGCCTGGACTGGTGGTTGGAGCACGGCGTAACACGCAAGCTAGTGAAGGAAGCGTGTATGCCAATCATCTATGGCAGGTCACATCAGACCCTGATGCGTGGCATTCAGGAGTACCTGCGTGATCACCTGTCTGGCTTTATTGATCGTGAGTCAGAGAACCTGAGAGCTGTTGAGCTGTCGGTGTGCCTGGCCAAGTACATCCATCGCGCAGTCAAAGGACTGTTGCCATCTGTTGGTTGCTTGGCTGGCTGGCTCAGAGCAGTGGCCAAGGTGCAGATGGAATGCGGCCATCGCCCTTACTGGCTGACACCTAACGGTCTGTTGGTTGAGAGCTATTCAAGTGAGGCCAACGTCAAGAAGCATCAGCTTGTGTTGAGCGGACGAACGGTGAAGTTTCAGTGCGATGACAGAGAAGGAGCGCCACTGGATAAACGCAAGTCAATGTCAAAACTCGCAGCTGATTACGTGCATTCAATGGATGCCGCCTTCCTTGAACAGTTTGTATGGCATTGGGGTAACACATACAACAAACCCATCATCACAGTGCATGACTGTATGGCAACAACACTGGATAACGTGTCTATGATGCGGACGGAATTGCAAGACCAGTTCAGTCGGTTCTACTCCGTCAGTCACCTGGAGGTTATGCACTACAACCTCGAACGTGAGCTGAACAAATCACTGCCAGCACCACCAGTGCTAGGTGATCTCAAAGTTCAGAAGATAGGGACCAACCCCTTTTTATTTTCCTGATCACTTGCCCACTATCAAGCATTAACTAACCGGCATTCTCACCAGATGTAAGTCCGGCCCAAATCTGCCCCCAAAACTATGGCACTTTACGACGAAGAAACTTCACCAATCGGCACCTACGCCTTCGGCAATATCGTCGGCGCACCTGAACCTGACCTTGGCGACAAGCTTGCTTGGCAGGCTGGACTGAAGCTAGAGAACAGCAAGATCGCTCCACTGCTGGAGGTCATTGATCAAGCCATCAATGAGTACCGCCTGCAGTTCCCTTCCTTCCCAAACGACACCAGCAAACTGCAGCTCCCCTTTGGCCCTGCAATGGATCGCAACCCTGATGATCCTGATGGTGAGAAGATCCAATCTGAAACTGAAACGATCTTCAAGTTCAAGCGCAAGCTTGAGTACACCTCCAAGAAAACTGGCAAGGTCATGCAGCGTTCAGCGCCAACGATCTATGACGCTAGTGGCAAGGTTGTAAACGATCAGATCCAGAACATTGGATGGGGTTCAATTGGCCGCGTCTACTACAAGGCTTTGCCTTACACCTATCTCAAGAAGCCAGGCATCACTCTTGCTCTCGAAGGATTCCAGATCAAAGAATTGAAGGCTGGCGGTGGATCTTCCAGCGGTCCTGTTGCACCCATTGAGGGTGGTGGTTGGGAGGCTCCGCCTTCTAATGCAATCGACATGACTGACACCTCCGGCAACTTCTTCGAGCTGGACGAGTAATGCCCTTCGATAGGTTCAACCGGGCCCACCGGAAACGCGCTAGGCCCGGTCCCTATCGCAGCCAGTTGGAGGAGGACATCGGCGCTGACCTAGTGAAACTGGGTCACGTCGCTGACTACGAACCTGAGAAGTTCGAGTACACAATCCAACGGAAGTACACACCTGACTTTCGGGTGGGTGACTTCTTCATAGAAGTGAAGGGATGGTTCTCAGCAAGTGATCGCTCGAAGTTGCTTGCTGTTCTCAAAGCCAACCCTGATCTTCCACTATTCGTGGCACTTCAAATGCCTAACCAACGGTTGAATGCCAAAAGCAAAACAACCGTTGCTCAATGGTGCACCAAGCACAAGATTCCTTGGTGCCCAACACCTATCCCCGCTGACTTCCTAACCGCATGGGCACAAGGCAAACGACCCACCTTCCGTGTCCGGGACCGGAAGCCGGAGGGTGCGAATCATCAGATGGCGCTCAACTCAACGATGACGGATCAATTCACTGTTACAGCTGCGGCAAACACTTCTGGCCGGAGAAAGAAACCATGAGCACGGTCGGCGACATGCTGGCCAAAATCCAGCAGAACAAAACGGACGTCAAACCCATCCGTCCAATTGTTGAAGCACCGATCCAAGCGATCGATGACTGGGGTATCAGCAAGAGAACTTGCACCCTGTATGGCTACCGCTCCACAGACAAGAACCATTACGCGGACTTCAAAGACAAAGACGGGCAGACCGTTGCTCAACACGTCCGCAGGCTGGAACCCAAAGGGTTCAGTTGGGTGGGCGAACGACCCAAACCGATGCAGTTGTTTGGGCAGAACCTTGGCAATCAAGGCAACTTGATCATCTGCGAAGGTGAAAAAGATTGCCTTTGTGTGCGTGAACTGCTGACCGTCAGGGAATCACAGACCTGGGTTGTGGTCTCTATCCCTGACGGCGTGACATCAGCAGTTCAGTCGATCAAGCCACACCTCAGCTGGGTGCTGGGCTTTGAGTCTGTACGAATCCTGTTCGACACAGACAAGCCTGGAGTCACCAACGCGCAGAAGGTGGCCGAACTGATCGGGCCAAAGGCTCGTATCGTTACTGGCCTCGGCGAGTACAAGGATGCCGCCGACGCATGGCTCGCGGGCGACAAGGCCACCCTGAAGCTCGCGATCGTGCAGGCCAAAAAGCATCGGCCTGATGGTGTCGTGGCTGCTGTTGATCTGATGGAGCAGGTGCTGCACCCGAAGATCCATCGTGGCCATGACTTCCCTTGGAAGGGATGGAACGACTGCACCGAAGGGCTCAAGCCTGGCGAGGTTCACATGATCGCTGGCGGCACGGGGATCGGTAAGTCCCTGTTCAGCCGGAGCATTGGCTTACGTCTCTGCATGACCGGCGTGAGGGTGGCTTACCTCGGCTTTGAGGAGAGCACGAGTTGCACCTACGAAAGGATGATCAGCGAGTGCATGGGTCAGGCCATGTATCGCAGGCCAGAAGAGTGGCGCGTTGAGCACCAGCAGGAGATAAGAGATGCGGCCAAAACATTTGCGCAAAATCTATTTTTAATAGACAAGTTTGGCTCAATTGACTTTGATGTTTTCTTCGCAAATGTCAGGCACTACGTTCTCAGTGAACAGTGCTCAGTCGTTATTCTCGACCACTTCTCCATTATTGCCGATGGCATTGATCTTCGCGCTGACCAGCGTAGGGCTATTGATCAAGCAATTAAAAAGCTCAAAGAGTTGGCGATGGAACTCAACTTCACATTCATCGTCGTCTGTCACATCGCCCGAAACAATAGTGGTAGCACACCTGCGGAAGAGGGTGGCGAACCGCATATTGGACTCCTTAAAGGATCATCATCCTTAGGGCAGATCCCTGATTACATCTGGATGCTCCAACGAAATCCCAACGACAAGGAGAAGAACAATCTGACTCACTGTTGGCTCAAGAAAAACAGAATCAAAGGAGAAGTTGGCATGAAGTGCATGTTGGAGTACAACATCAACACTTGTCAGTTCACTGAAACTCGTGAAGGAGTAGGAGCAATCTAATGAACATCGATGACAAGCGATTATTTGAAGCGATGGGTGAGCGGCTGGCTCATGCCATGCACGAGTTCAACCACAGCAATCACCCTCGCCAGCTGTACTGGAATGGCTACCACCACGCCATTGTTGAACTACAGGAAGACGTGGTGAAACTAATCAAGGAGGCTCAAGCGTGAGCCTTAAAGCAATCCTTGACGGCGACATGTACTGCTATGCCGCAGCAGAGCAGACCGTCTTCACTGTCGTCAAACACGGCGAGATGATCTGTTGTCAGACCGACGTTGCCGAGGCATGGATCAACTACCACAGGCGGACAGACGCACTGGCTGATGCGCTGGACATCGATCCTGAGATCGATCTAATCCACTGCTTCACTAAGAAGGGGATGTTCCGCCGTGACCTAGAGCCCAACTACAAAGCCAACAGAACGCAGCCCAAGCCGCTGGGGTTCAGCGAGCTGAAAGCGAAGTGCGTTGACCTGCCATGGGCAGTAATGCACGAGCAGGTGGAGGCTGATGACTTGATTGGGATCTTCGCCACCCAACTCGCAAGCAAGAAACAAGACATCTGCATCGTCTCCGGCGACAAAGACTTACTTCAAATCCCTGGTTACCACTACTGGCATGAACCCTTCTGGCACTCCAAATCAAAGCAACCCCTCCGCGAATGGCTCACATCATTCGGGATGCAGGAGTTCACACCCAACCTCTTCACCGTCTCCGAGGAGGCAGCCGAACGATTCTTCTACTGCCAGATCCTTGCGGGCGATTCGACAGATGGAATCAGTGGATGCCCAGGCACTGGGATGGTCGGAGCGACGAAGGAGGTCGGGAAGTGGGACATCACGAAGCCTGTGGAATGTTGGGAAAGAGTTGTTCAGCTCTATGCCAAAAAAGGGCTTGGAGAAAGCGAGGCAATCAAGCAGGCTCGATTAGTCAGGATCCTGCGCAATAACGAATACGACCTAACCACATCAACTGTTGAACTATGGACTCCACCCCAATGACACCGACCGAAGAACTGAAGGCGACACTCAAAGACCTCATACCTCAGGAGGCTATTGAGATCCTTGATCGTTTCTTCCCTGAACGCACGCCACCTCTGTGTGACTCGATCGATCAGATTAGGTACGCTTCTGGACAGAGATCTGTCGTCCGCTTCTTAAGGGAGCTTTGATTCATGGTATCTGACAGGGCACGAGCCGCATTACGCAATCCGTCTTATCTACGTGTTGCAAACCTCATCGGTATTAGACAGCTTGATAGTGGCAGCGATGTTGACCAGATTGAAAAATACATCAGAGAGAATGGTGACCCGTATGAGAATGCGCTTGCAGCTGCAAACAGAGCAACTGAACAGGTTCGTGCCAGGTCTATTCAAGATCTCAAAGCTCTAACCACCAGCTTTGAGCAACGCATCGGTCAGATGAATGCTGACTTCAACAGCAGGTACGGCAGTCTTCAAAGCGCCGCTGACGCCAGATACAACGACCTCAACCAGATCCTGCTGCAGCGGACAAACGACTACAACACGCAGCTAGCTGCCAGCCAGGCTGCCTTGGATCAGTCGCAACAGCTTTACGAGGATCAGGTCAAGCTCGCCACCAACCAGGCGAACGCTTTCGTTCCTGAAGCCAACCCAAGCGCTCGAACCGCAACAGCTGGCGACGACAGACAGAACCTGTTCAACAACGTCAGGCAAAGGAGCAAGCAGCTCAGTGACCTGAACCTGCTCTCTGGTGTTGGAGCACAAGGCAATCCCCTCGCTGGTCTGCAAATCGCATGAAGACAGTTACTGCCGCATCACGTTGGAAGAGCCTTGAGCAGCTGCGCTCTACTCCACTGCGTCGCGCCATCGACTGCAGCAAGCTGACGATCCCCTCGTGCATCCCTGAGAGCGATCAGAACTACGGCTCTCTGCCTCAGACCTACAACAAGTTGCCATCTCTCTATCAAGGGGCAGGGGCCAGGGGTGTCAGCAATTTAAGTTCCAAAATCGGGCTTGCTCTTTATCCACCGAACCAACCATTTTTCAAGTTGGTGCTGGACAAGGCGAAGGTGCAGCAGCAGCTCGCACAGATGGGTGATGACGCCAGCGAAATCATCAGCCAGCTAGATCTCAAGCTCGCCAGTTACGAGCGCCAGATCATGCAGAAGCTGGATGAGCTACAGGCCAGACCAGCTATTGCCGAAGCCATCCGCCATCTGGTGATTGGCGGCAACGCCATGCTGCACGTCGGCAAAGACTCGATCCGCATGTTTGGCCTGCGCAGCTATGTGGTCGATCGAGATCCCGAAGGCAACGTCCGAGAGCTTGTCATCCGCGAGCAAGTCAGTCGTGAGTTCCTTCCTATCACCACCAGCAATAAAGAGGAGGGTGCAGAAGAAGAGTTCTGCGATGTCTACACCCACGTCACCATGGATCCTGATGAGGATCGTTGTGAGTGGTATCAGGAATACGACGGTCGCCGCCTTCAGGCGCAGTCAGGTTTCAGCAAGATGGATGCCTGTCCTTATCTGATACTCAGGCTCCATCGCGTGGCCGGTGAAGCATTCGGTAGAGGCATCGTTGAGGAGGCTCTAGGAGATCTTCAGAGCCTTGAGTCACTGAGCCAGGCAATTGTTCAGGGCTCATTGATTGCTGCCAAGGCAGTGGCCCTTGTTAACCCCAACGGTACAACTCGCGCTGATGCAATCAGCCGGGCTGAGAACGGCGCAGTGGTCGCAGGCAATTCAGCCGATGTTGAGTTCCTAACGGTGAATAAGAACTCCGACTTCGCTACTGCACTGCAGACCATGCAGATGATTGAGAAGCGCTTGAACTTTGTCTTCCTGAATAACGAGGCAGCAACAAGAGACGCCTCCAGGGTGACTGCAGAAGAGATCAGATTGATGGCCACCCAACTGGAGAGTGGTTTGTCTGGCACTTACTCAGTGCTGGCGCATGAACTTCAGTTGCCCTTGGTCAAGCGTGTCATGCACATCATGGGCGTTGATGGTGCCTTGCCTGCCATGCCTAAAGGTTTGATTGAACCTGTTGTGCAGACCGGACTAGAAGCAATTGGCAGGGGCAACGACAAGGCGAGGCTTACCAACTTCATCCAAACGATTGGCGCTGCACTGGGGCCTGAAGCACTGATGCAGTACGTGGATCCGTCTGAATTGATCCGTCGATTTGCTGCATCGGATGGCATTGATACTGATGGGTTGGTGAAAACAGATGACGACTTACAGAACGAACAAGCTCAACAACAACAGCTAATGTTGGAGGAGCAACTTGCACAAGGAGCTATTGCTAATGGAGCAACAACAGCAACCCCAGTCCCGCAGGGGCCGTCGCCGCAAGGTGGAGCCGGAAGCCCAGCCGGAGTGCCCGCTGCCCCAGCCGGAATGCCCGCTGCCTAGTTCTAAAAAAGATGATCTGCCTCCAGGCACCAGGCGCAAGAGGCTGCCTAGTGGTGGCTACATGATCATCAAAGACAACTTCAAAAAAGCGAAAGGTAGTTACTGATGACCTATTCAGTTAGTGCCGGATCGGATGGCAGCTTTGAGGAGCAGGCCATTGCAGACGAGGCTGCAAAAGTAGAGGCTGCCAAAGAAGAGCTTGTCGATGAGCGGACAGGCCAAGGTGGTGAGCTGATCATGGGCAAGTACGGCAGTCAGGAAGAACTGATTGCTGCGTTCAAATCTCTTCAGGGTGAATACAGCAGGCTGAAAGGTGGCAACACCGATGAGCCAGCCGCTGAACCTGAAGCGACTGAAGAGCCTCCCGCCGAACCTGAGCCTCAGGCTGAACAACAGCAAGAAGAACCTCAAGGAGTTTCACCCGAGCAGGCCGAGAAAGTTATTCAGGCCGTGTTTGAACAGACGGGTGGCGAGCAGAAGTATCAGGCAATGGCGTCCTGGGCAGCGAAGCAGCTCGACGATCAAGCGATGCTGGCATTCAACGAGGCCATCAACAGCGGTGATGTTGGCCGTGCTGTGTCTGCTGTTAAGTCACTTCAGTACGACTACATGACTCAGACTGGTTATGAGCCACGTCTGATTGGTGGCAGGGCTCCAACGTCTGAAGGGCCGAAGGGGTTCCAAAGCGAAGCGCAGGTTGTAGCTGCAATGAATGACCCTCGTTATCGACAAGGGCCATCACAAGACCCTGCATTTGTGGCTGAGGTAGAGCAACGCCTACTTGCCAGTCCAGGTGTATTCACTAAATAGCGGTTGTGAGATATAACAGAGGCAGATCTGACAAACCATTAGATCTGCTTCTGGCCCTCAAATAGAGACACCTAGTTGCAGAGACTGGCGAGAAACACCATCTCAACGTCAATCAACTGCAAACTCTATTTGTAATCAACAATGGCTGACGCCGTTACTCTGTCACGCTTGGGCCAGATCAATGCGACTGGCGCCTCCTGGGCGAACGACAACGCACTTTTTCTCAAGGTCTTTTCTGGCGAAGTTCTGACCGCCTTCAAGCGGAACTGCATCTTCGGTGACACAACCCTGAAGCGTTCGATCTCATCGGGCCGCTCAGCACAGTTCCCCGTGACTGGCCGTTTTACTGCTACCTCAGTAACACCTGGCGACTTCATTGATGGTCAGGGAAGCATGGCGCAGAACGAGGTAGTCATCCGAATCGATGATTACTTAACGGCTGCGGCAGATATTTTTAGCCTTGACGAGGCTAAGACGCACTTCGACCAGCGAAGCATCTATTCAACTGAACTAGGTGAAGCACTTGCTCGTGCTTACGACAAGCGCATTGCTCGTCTTGTGGCTATCGGTGCTCGTACTTCAACCGGCGACCTGACAGCCAACCTGCCCGCTGGCCTGAGTCCTGACGATCCGTTCCGTACTGGAACTCAGATCGATCTGGACAACGCAGCGGCTACCGCCAATGATTATGTGGCTGCAGTCTTTACTGCTGCTCAGGCATTGGACGAAAAGGATGTCAGTTCAGACAACCGCGTTCTGATCTGTACCCCTGAAATTTTTTATACGCTGATCCAATCGGATCGTGCCGTTAACTTTGACTGGAACCAGCAAGGTACTAACGGTTCGTATAAAGAAGGTCAGATCGTGAAGCTTGCTGGCTTCTCGATTTACAGCTCAAACAACATTGCCCAAGGCAATGCAGCCGCTGACGCTGGCGAGCAGGGATTCGTGTTCAACGGGGCCCAAGTTACTTCTGCAGCAGACATGACTAACACCGGAATGCTTGCGTTCCAACGCAATGCAATTGGTGTTGTCACCCTCAAAGACATTCAGATGTCGATGAGTGGCAATGACTACGAAGTGATGTACAACAGCACCAAAATGAAGGCTCAATATGCCTGCGGTTTTGGTGTCCTTCGGCCCGAATGTTGCGTCGAAGTTGTCAACACTGGCACTTGATTAGCGCTTAGCTGATGACTACTTAGGGGCCTAGTTGGCCCCTTTCTTTTTATTGAGGCAGCCCACCATGGAGATGCTGAAACCAATCACCGAACATCACACGATCATCAGGCCCACGATGGTTC
The DNA here is from genome assembly GCA_002687115.1 of Cyanobium sp. ARS6. Classification (GTDB taxonomy): domain Bacteria; phylum Cyanobacteriota; class Cyanobacteriia; order PCC-6307; family Cyanobiaceae; genus Synechococcus_C. The sequence goes on along the minus strand of NYZI01000006.1, from coordinate 918 downwards.
CCACCCTGAAGGAGGAAGGGAATCGTGGAACTGAAGTGATCATGGTGAAGACAGGATTCAACCCAGAACCCGGCCCGGAACCTGAGCCGGAACCCGAGCGCGAACCCATCACCGTGACGATGGGCGCGAAGTGGGCTGACCTCAACAACTACAAGGTTGGTGAGACGGTCTTTGCCGACACCGCTGGATTTGAAGGTGGGCTGGAAGAGACGACAACGTATCGATGGCGAACCCAGACCAGGCCTGCTCCTAATGGCTCTATCACCAACGGTAAATGGACGAACTACACGGACCACGCCGAAGAAGTTTCCATAGTCCTTGAGGAAGCTGGGCAGATCCGCTTTCAGTGCCAGGCCAGAGACACAGGCGTTGACCCTGTTGAACAGGTCAACAGCTTTGCCAGCTGGGAAGACGTTGAGGAATTGCCGCCACCGCCACCACCACCGACGACCATCGGTGACATCACCATCGAGGTGCTTGATTCGGTCTACGACTGGGAGAACCCGACAGCCCTGACGGTGTTGATCAATGATCCGATCAACATCAAGACGACGATCTCCGGTGACGCGAGTCCGACTTACACGTACACGACACGCGATTCAAACATGGTTTACGACATTCAGCCCCCGGAGCCAACACCTGGCCAAGGGAACGGTCCTGACATCGTTTACACCTGCATAAGCGAGGGATTCCACGCTGTGTCGATCAACATCACAGACATCACCGCAACTGATAACGGTGACGCATATCCCGCAGTAACCCTGTATGCGGTTGATGCCAAGACGTGGGCTGAACTTAAGAACAAAAAGGAGAACAACTCATGACCTTTCTCGAAGCAGTCAACACGCTTCTCTCTGTTATCGGAGAGGCCCCTGTCAGCAGCCTGGCTGACACGGAAGGCAACACGATCAGTGATGC
>NYZI01000005.1 GCA_002687115.1 Cyanobium sp. ARS6 | reverse complement strand
CGACTGATATTTGACCTCAACCATGCGCCCTTTGCCATGAACGTGAGTGGCCCTGAAACTGTTGAGTTGATGCTGAAAGGAAATAAACCTCGTGAGATTGATGATCAGGATCTCAGCTATCTGTTCATCAACACTGGGTTGATTCAGAGCATTGTCGCTTTTTTTGAAATGGCTGATCACTGTATGGTTCCTTTCGAGCAGCTTCTCAGGGATTTCCTGGCGAAGCAGATCTGTATCGATGAGGCAAAAAGATGACCGGACTGGCTTCTGATCAAAAGCTGGTTGCCTGTTGATCGGTGCTGTGTCGGCAACAGTGCGACCACTTGTAAGCGAAAATTCCGGGAGCGTTTTCAGACTGCTGTGAATATGAAGTTGGGTCTCCTCAGCGAGTAATCCAACTGCTTACACGGACCAATAAAGACCAGGTGGTTCCTATGCACCTGGTCTTTTTTTTCAAGCTGCAGACGATCAACTCTATAATATTAACTCGCCGATCAACGATTAAGCGGCTCATTCTTTAATTTTCTGAAAATAATTGCCACCTTCAGCAATGGCGAAAGTCATGGTTTCTTTCGAAAAGTCGCAGTCGTTGACAGCGGCAATCATGTTTCTGACAAAATCTTTTCCTGGTGCATTTTTGTTAAATTCGTGTTGTTTATCAGCATTTCTTTGTGTGGATAGAAGAAAGATTCTTTTTGTTTCTGATTGACGATCAGCACTCCATGACCATGTTTAGCGATGTGTGCTTTTGCCAGCACCAAGGCTTTTGCAGTGCTGTCGGGATACTTACCTGGAATCATCTGGAGGCTCTGTTTCATGCACCTTAGTCATCCTTTGCTGGATGTATACGTCGCGATAACAAGGTTTGATTATTGATTTCTTCCAATGATTGTTTCTGAGCACACAACCAGCTGCAGCAGTCTTGCGCAGTTCAAGATTCCTTTTCTGACCTCAGGTCAGGTCGCGGCAAGATATTGCTTCACAGTTTGTGCTTCACAGCAGATTGGCCTTGCGAAGACTGATGACTGGTTGATGAGCCAGCTGCTTTGATGGAAAGTTGGAGCAGGAGCCCTTAACATCAACTCACCGGACGAGTTTTTTGATTGAGCTGAGGGCCAAACCTCGCTAATAAAGAAGTAATAGTGAGCCAGACATGTCCTCTGAGGTTCTCTCTGATCCGCCCCTACATCCTTTCAGGGCTACGCTTGCCGGAGTCTGTGCAATTGGCATTGCACTTGGTACATCGCGATATGCCTATACACCTCTGATTCCTGCATTGATTCGTGATGGTTGGGTCAGTGTTCCTGAGGCTGGATTTCTGGGCGGCTCTAATTGCATGGGCTATCTCGCTAGTTGCCTTCTTGCCATTGCTTTGCCTCGATATCTTTCGATCCGTTTTGTGATTCGTTTGTCATTGGCGATTGCTTTGGTTGGTGGACTGATGTCTGCTTTTGATTTTGGTTTTCGCTGGTTGGTGGTAGCGCGTTTTGTTGCAGGTTTGTCTGCCGCACCTTTGCTTGTTCTTACTCCATCAGTGCTGAATTCTCAAATTGGTGATCGTTGGAAAAAATTATGTAGTGGTCTTTCTTTCGCTGGTAATGGACTGTTTATTGTATTGATTTCATTGACTCTGCCATTCTTTCTCGAGTTTGATGTGCAGGTTTCATGGTTTTATGAGGCAGCAGTCACAGCCGTTGCCTGTGTCCTGGTGTGGCCTTTGTCGTCTCATGCTTCGGGCAAGCCTCTTGTGCGATCTGAAGTGCTAAATCACCATAATCGTGGCCAGAGAAAGGTTCTGCTTGGCCTGATACTTGCCTACGGCCTGGGTGCTGTGGCTGTCCAGCCCCCCACGCTCTTTTTAACTGACTATCTCCATCGCGATATTGGTTTGCGAGTTTCTGAGGCAAGTCAGATTTTCAGTATTCTCGGTCTTGGCACTGCGCTGGGAGCTGGCTGCAGTGGTTTGCTTGCTGGGCTCATCGGCAGTCGATTCACACTCCTTCTTATCTATGTGTCCGGTGTCATCAGTTTGTTGTTGGTACTGTTGACTTCAAAAGTCTGGGTGTTGGCTCTTTCCGCAGGGCTGGCAGGGGTGTTCCTCATGGGCCTGGTGGCAATGACCTCTCAACGGACAATGGAAGCTGTTGGTCATGCTCAGCACCCAAAAGTCTGGGGCAATATGACTTTTGCATTTGCGCTGGGCCTCACGGTCGGCAGCAATGGGATGTCAGCGTTACTTCAATACGGTCAAACTTATCTCGACTTATTCAGAATTGGCTTCCTCATCGCATGCTCCGGTCTCGCTCTGACATTGTTTTTGAGCTGCCGTACTTTGCCTTCAGATCAGCAAACAACATGAATACTTCATCCATCCACCTGGTGATTGTTCAAACCCAATGCCTTTAGCATGCTTGCATTGATCCGCTGAATGATTTCAGGTGGGAGCTTGAAGTCTGTATTCAGTGTTGGATGTGCTCCGTTTCGCTTTTCTGCATGAATTGTTTTGATGCCGCAGGCGTGCTGGGTCCCGTTTCAAGTTCCGCTGCGTTCAGCAAAGCATCAAGTTCTGATCGATCCGCCATACTGCCTTTCAGTACAGTTCTATTGAAGTAGTTGGTGACTGTCGTTCTCCATGCCCTCCATGCCGCCCTCCTCTTTCCTAGAAGGGAGGCATTCTTTCGGGTATTGGCCTGGAGTCAGTGAGCTTCACCGTTGTATCTAGCTTGTTGTCTGGGATCAGTTCATTGTTTCCAGGCACCGGCTTTCCTCAAGACATGAACAAGACAATGGTCAGGTCACGAGCCAAGTTGCCTCAACCGCTTTCAGTCATGCCAAGAGGTCTCGATGAATCTGCATGATCCGCGCTGGATTCTCCTGGCCTGGGCCGTTGTGGCTGTTGCTTCAGCAGTGCGCTTCTGGCGACTCACAGGCCCATTTCGCTCCAAAGCGAAGGAGCGTCAGCGTCTTGAATCGCTCAACCCTGACCAGATGCGAGCCTCATTGGAAAGGTCCTGGCTGAAAAGCGACGCACGAAACCACCGCTGAATAGGATTGTTGTATGGCTAATTCGATGGCATCACAACAGTTGGAGCGGGAACTGTCCACGGCCCAGGAAATGGGGCGTTGGCTCAGTGATGACGAACTCAGGCAAATCGACCACGAGAAACGGTTGATTCGCAAGGAGCAGGAGCAGAACTCTCAACGTCGTCAAAAGCTGGCGCTGTTCACCGTGATCTGCGTAGTATTGCCACCCCTTTGGCCTGTGGCTGCTGGGATTTCTCTGCATCTCCTGTTCCCACAGACATTTCGACGTTTCGTCTGGTTTGCAGGAGGCAGTTTGCTGCTGCTTGCTTCCCTTGGGGTTGGTGTGGGTGTCTTGGTTCTCTCGCTGCTCTGGATGTTGATCAGCTGATCTTTCATTCTGAACAACATTCAGTTTGCAACACAACAAACGCTTCAATCATGCAGTAATGATTGAAGCGTTTGTTGTGTTGATTATTAATGGAGACATGATTCTTGAGACAACAGTTCAGGTCAGCCTGATCGATCCGTTGTCAACCTGTCTGAGTAGATCACTGCGCAGCTTCAGATCCTGATCATCGAGATTTTTCAGCGTCAGCACTGATCGGTAAGCATCTTCGCTGATTCGGTTATGCAATTTAGCGTTCAGGTAGAGCTCGACCATGGGGAAATTAATCTAGAGAAAAGTCTAAACGCGCTGGTCAGGTGATTGTGAGAATTGGAAGGTTCATCGATCACCATCGGCAGGTGATTTTTAAGCAATGAGTGTCTGGGGTTGCTGTCTGAGCAGCAGGCCATCGACGCTTGCTGTGTCTGCCAAGATTTCATTGCCGTCTTGCAACTTGAGAGGTTGGCCGAACTCATGGTTTCGACTGAGCTCATGAGCAGGTGTATGGATCAGCGTGTCATTTTTTCATCGCTGAATTCCTCTGAAATTTTTTCAGTTTGTGGATGTGGCATGTCGCCACTAGTGTCTGAAAACAAAGGTTGAGTTGCAGGCCGCAATCATCCGCTGATGACTCATCGTGACCGCAACGGGGTCTGATCAGGCTCCTGAACAGAGCCATCGTTTCAGACTTTCAGTTGTCGGGGGGGCTCATCACTGTTCTGCGGATTTTCATTGCTTGTGACTCAAGTTTGACTGAAAGCTTAAACTCAGATGAAAAAGCTGTGATTAGGCCTCATTCATATCCAGTTCTCGTTAGGTTCTGATAGTTAAAAGTCTGATCCCGGGGTATCTGGGAAAAGGGGGTCCGATGGACAGAAAAGAGAATACTGATCCCAAGGATTTTATTGTCGTCGGAGGGAGACGCCGTTGGTTTTCCATTCCTGGAAAGGATGAGCGTTTCAGTGATCTTCAGCATCGGGTCAGCCAAGAGCGCGATCTTGCAATCCCTGATCGACCTCCGGAAAATGGATAATCAGGACCATGTTGTTTCATGGATTTGCCATCATGGTCCTGATTAATCCAGTTAAATAATGAACTATACGGTATTCAATGGTTAATCTTTTCAAATCCTAATTTCTGAAACCCGTTTTAAATTCAAAATATTCAACAGAAAAATCCTTTAACACTGGTTTAAGTTTCTCCAGCTCGTCTGATTCGCCATGCACTTCAAGTTTGAAGAGCTCGCACAGTTCCATGATTTCCTGCAGTAAATCGCCCACATTGTCCAGGTGTGCAATGACGCCAGCTGCACCGCGGTACCCTTCCCGGCAGTGGAGTGTCTGTTCTGATTTGGTAAACCCGTAATAAAGGCATAACGGTTCCCGGCTTGAACGATCGACGAACTGCTCACAGAGCTTCATTACTGCATCATCGCGTTCGGGTGGAACTCGAAAATAGGGATGGATTGAAATGCATTGGTCACCAGAAGTCATAAGGCTTGTTGACGTCTGTCCCTTGATTAGCCACGCAGGGTGCCACTGGTCAGGTGATGTTGTTGAACAGGATTGACTTCGTTGCTGCTGTGGACGTTATGGGCTTTTTGATGTGCCATCGATGTCACAAAACGTCGTCCAGCGCGATTGGCGTCTTCAACCGACCGATAGTTGCCCACGTGGGTGTAATCATGCCCATCACTGGTGGCTGACACTGAAAACAGATTGTTGGTGACGCGTTGTACGCTCCAGTGCATGAAACAGGATGCGGCCGATTGATGAAGAGCCATGTCGCACCAGAAACAGAATGTGTTCAAACTATGACAATTGCTGGTTGAAGGACTGCCAGCTTCTTATTTCTCAAATAGGTATTTCTTTTTGCTAAAGAATTACTGGTTCTGTTCCGGTTCGATCGGATTTGCATCCATCGGTCTGAGGTTGAGATCTGCGAGGTTGCTTGTTCAGAGTCCCGGAGCCTTCTGCGGGTGCTTTAGTTTTTGCACTTGATTCAAACGTTTTACGAGCTCATCGATTCAATTCAGCATTGATGAAACGCCCACGCGATCGTCCTTCAAAAACATGCCCGGTCTGTGGCAGGCCATTTCAATGGCGCAAAAAATGGAAAGATGTCTGGAACGAAGTGCGCTACTGCTCTGAACGCTGCAGGCGCCATAAAAACCGCGGCGCAGCAATCGGGGAATCTGAAGCCGATCACTGAGCTCTCCACCACTCCGTCCTGCAGAGGTTTGAAGCACAGAAAACCGTGTCATCCGACACTTCGACAGTCGTTCTAGGCAATGACCGCAGCCTCGGGTGAGTGCTGCCGCAGGTCCTGATCGTGGCCATCATGTCGACTGAGGCATGCATTGAGCCGGCTCATGTCTGCCAGTACGCAGCACAGTCACCATGTTTGAGATCGTCTGTGTTCTGATTCTTCCGGTGATGTTGATCATTTATTACGCGATTCAACGCCTTGTTGTGCATCACAGCAACATGGAAGTGAAGCTGATGATCCATGACCTGATAGTGGAAGCCATGAACAAGCATGATCAGGATTTTGATGACTGATCGTCACCCCGGTGACCATGTTTGCTTCACCTGTTTGTTGTCCCTTTGTCGCCAACACTCGATTCGACCACAACACGCGTTCGGTGGCTGGCAGCTGTCATAGCAATGCCTTGACCTGGAGGACTCTTTTAAGCTCAGACGATGGCTATCGGGAAGTGCTGTTTGAGGGTGTGGAAGAGAAGTCCGAGCACTTCACTGATCTGGGTGGGATTGCTCTTGATTTCAGCTGCCTGTGGCAGTGCGACGCGGCTTGATCCCGCAAAGAACGCTGTTCCTGATTCCGCCCAGGACAGCCGGCCGAAGGTTCTGACCACATTCACCATCCTCGCTGACATGGCCCGTAATGTAGCCGGCGACAGGCTTCGCGTGGAGTCCATTACAAAACCGGGAGCTGAAATTCACGGATATGAGTTCACTCCTAGCGATATCGAACGTGCTTCAGGTGCCGATCTGATCGTCGAAAATGGACTGGGTCTTGAACTCTGGGCCAGACGTTTCACCGAAGCGGCGGGTGACGTGCCCACCGTGACCCTCAGCGATGGTGTTCAACCACTGTTAATCGAGGAGGACGCCTACGCCGGAAAACCCAATCCCCATGCCTGGATGTCTCCACAGGCTGCTCAGACTTATGTCGACCGCCTCGTTGAGGCTTTTTCAGAGCTCGATCCTGAGGGCGCATCGCAATACGCCGCCAATGGGGAGGCTTACAAAGCCAGGCTTCTGGCGCTGGATGGTGAGCTGCGCAATTCGCTCCAGGCTCTTCCCCTCGAGCAGCGTCTGTTGGTGACCTGCGAGGGAGCGTTCAGTTATCTGGCGCGCGACTACGGCCTGAAGGAGGCCTATCTGTGGCCCGTCAACGCCGAAAGCCAGATCTCACCACGCCGCATGGGTCGGTTGATTGAACGGGTGAAACGGGATCAGGTTCCAGCAGTGTTCTGTGAAACCACTGTCAGTGACAAAGCCCAGCGCGAGGTTGCCAGGGCATCCGGCAGTCGTTTCGGTGGCAGCTTCTATGTCGATTCCTTGTCGGAAAGCGACGGTCCTGCCCCGACACTGCTTGATCTGCAGCGCCACAATGTGAAACTCATTCGAGCAGGGCTGGGTTCCGCCGCCGATCCAACGCCATGACCATTCGGATCGCAGCCGAGCAACTCTGTGTCGATTACAACGGCTCCGTCGCGCTTTACGACGCATCTTTAACGCTGCCCGCAGGTTGCATCTGCGGAATGGTGGGGATGAACGGAGCGGGCAAATCCACACTGTTCAAGGCACTCACAGGCTTTGTCCGTCCGTCCCGGGGACGGATCCGCATCAACGGACTCAAGGTGGCTGAAGCTCAGCGGGAACAGGCTGTGGCCTATGTGCCCCAGAGCGAGGGCATTGATTGTGACTTCCCTGTTTCCGTATGGGACGTGGTGATGATGGGCCGCTACGGCTCGATGAACCTTTTGCGCATTCCACGTCAGTCCGATCGCCTGGCGGTGCGCAATGCCCTTGAGCGTGTTGAACTGCTGGATCTCAGGGATCGTCCGCTTTCAGCCCTTTCCGGTGGCCAGCGCAAAAGGGCCTTTCTGGCCAGAGCCATTGCCCAGCGCGCTTCGGTGCTCCTGCTTGATGAGCCTTTCAACGGCGTTGATGTGCGCACCGAAAAGCTCATGGCTGAACTGTTTCTGCAGTTGCGCAGTCAGTCCTGTTCGATTCTGATCTCCACCCATGACCTCAGTCATGTCCGTGAATTCTGTGATGTTGTGGTGTTGATCAACAAAACCGTGCTGGCTTACGGAGAAACGTCTGAGGTGTTCACACCGGAGAATCTTTCCCAGGCCTTCGGCGGTCTCCCCCCCGATGTGCTGCGGGGACAGACCCCATGAGCATCAAGCTCTCGATGATGGCTTTCTGTCTGGTGGCGATGGCTCAGCAACAGAGCAGGGAAAGAAGGGAGCCCACCCTTGCCTGAATTCCTGCTGGAACCACTGCTTCACGACTTCATGGTTCGCGCTCTGATGATCAGCGCGCTTGTTGGAGGAGTCTGTGGTCTGCTCTCCTGCTACATGACGCTCAAGGGATGGGCCCTGATGGGGGATGCCGTATCCCATGCGGTTCTTCCCGGTGTGGTGCTGGCCTATGCCCTTGGGTTGCCTTTTTCACTGGGGGCTTTCGTGTTCGGAGTGGGGTCTGTAGCCACCATCGGATTCGTGAAGCAGAAGTCGCGAATCAAGGAGGACACGGTGATCGGTCTTGTGTTCACAGGGTTTTTCGCTCTCGGTCTGGTTCTGGTCTCGAAGACGCGCAGCAATATCGATCTCACCCAGATCCTGTTCGGAAACGTGCTGGGGATCTCCGCGGCCGACATCCAGCAGACCTGGATGATCTGTTTTGTTGTTGTGGCGCTGCTGTTGCTGTTCCGAAGAGATCTTCTGCTGTTTTGCTTCGATCCAACCCATGCCCGCTCGATCGGAATCAACACCGGTCTGCTTCACTACCTGCTGCTTTCGGTGCTGTCGCTTGCGGCAGTCGCTGGCCTTCAGACCGTTGGCATCATTCTTGTGGTGGCCATGCTGGTGACGCCGGGCGCGACGGCCTACCTGCTCACTGATCGCTTTGATCGCATGACCTGGCTGGCGATCGGCAGCAGCGTGCTCTCCAGTCTTCTCGGTGTTTACCTCAGTTACTGGACCGACAGCTCCACGGCAGGCTGCATCGTTCTCGTCCAGACCGGACTTTTCCTGCTGGCATTTCTGCTGGCGCCACGCCACGGAATTCTCTGTCGCCCCTCTTCATGAGGGTTGAGCTGATCGTGTGCTCAACCTTGTGATCTAGCTACACAGCGCATAGCCACGATCTGTTCAATGTCTTTGATGCAGCGCTCATCAGTTCTTGCTGCTGCTTGTGCAGTCTCATCCCTGATGTGCTCACAGGTTCAGGCCAAGCCTGTGGTTCAGGTGTTCAACACTGCAATCACTGAAGCTGAGGTCAATCAAATCCAGCAAGGTTGGTGCGATGCCCTGCTGGCCATCAGTGCTGCCTACCAGAACGGTGGCTATGACGCGGCCAAAGCCAAGGCTGCGGCCGTGATCGATACGGCTTACGCCTACAAGTTCGGGCCTGTGGCTTTCAAGCCCACCTACTCAATCGGTGATGAGACCTTCCGCACCAGCCGAGATGGTGCACTCGCTTACTTTGTGGGGCCGGATCCCACAATCCCTCAGTTCAGAGACAAGAAGCTGGGATTCGCCACCTATCGCCACTGGGTCAGATGTGAGATCAAGGATTATGTGATGCAGTTACTAGGCAACACTGCAAACACGATGGGGCAGGTGATCCTCACTGATGCTCAAGGACAAACGGCAGCTCCGGAGAAAACCTGGACGTTCATCCGTGAAATGGATGGCTCGGTTCGCATCCTCCTGCATCATTCATCAGCACCATTTGATGCTCGTTAGTTCGTAAAGGGGGTGCCAATGGCTGGGCTGATGTTGGAGAATGGGTCAAACACATCTGCGTAGTCCAGCCTGATGCTCCTCTCCAACCGATCCGTCGTTCGGGGTTCCCTGGCCGCCCTGGCCGCACTCACGCTCGTTGGAGCACAATCGGCCCGGGCCCACCACGTTCCAGGCGACGATCACACCGGCATGCTTCTTTCCGGCCAATCCACCAGTACCCAGGGCAAGAAAGCCTTGTTCAGCACAAAAGCTGAGGCTGAAGCCGCTGCTCCTGGTTTCGATTGCGAGGGGGCTCACCAGATGGGTGGTCGATGGATGCCTTGCTCACTTCATGGCAAGGGCGCTCACTGATCAGCCTGTTGATTCCAATCACCGCTTCAGGTCATCAGAGCAGTGATGGCCTGAGTCGACTCGGCCGGTAGCTCAGCAGAAATTTCTGATCCTCGGCTCGGACTGCGGCTCGAACCGCAGTGATGCAGTCTTCTTCTGTGTTCCAGATCCAGATCTGTTGAGGAATCTGTCCAAGATGGTTGACCGTGGTGCTGACAGGGGAGCCGTAGCGGGCTCTCAGGCCTGCCAGCACTTCAGTCATCGAATCGCTCGGCAGGCTGTACACCAGTTGTTCCAGGCCCTGATCGCTGAAGCGCAGATCAAGCTCTTCAACGGGGATGTCGCCGATGTGCTGGCTGCTGATGCGATAAACAACCGAAGAATCCGCGTCGAGTGAGCGAGCTGTCTCCAGAGAAACGTTCAGACGCTCTTCAACAGTGGAGCTGTCCATTCCCCACTGCAGGCCGGGAATGCAGGCCATAGTCTGTGCGGGAGCCAGAATCATGACGACTGCCATCAGCGGACTTATCACCCATCGCCACGAGAGCCGCATCAGAAAGACAAGGCCGACAACACATGCCGGACGTTAGTGGTGAGAACCGCAGGTGTCTCTTCTCTTTCAGCAGCTGATCCGCTCAGGAGTGCGCTGTCGACATTGCAGCTGATGATTCCTAGGTTGATTCGACCACCGATTGCGGTTGTGGCTGAAGGGCCCTGAGCTGAATGACGCGTCTCGCCACAGCCTGGGCCATTTTTCAGGGTCTGCTCATTGAAGCGCTGCCGTTCCTGTTGCTCGGCGTCACCATCGCAGGACTGGCCCGCTGGATGGTTCCCCAGTCGGCCTGGGTCCGTCGTCTGCCGAGGAATCCCCTGCTGGCACCCATCGTTGGAGCCTTGCTCGGGTTTGCCCTTCCGGCCTGCGAATGCGGCAATGTTCCAGTGGCTCGTCGCCTCCTGGCCAGCGGCGCACCGCTCGGTACGGGATTCGGCTTTCTTTTCGCTGCGCCGGTTCTCAATCCCATTGTTCTGGCCAGCACATGGGCGGCATTTCCCGACAAGACCTGGCTGCTCTGGGCCAGGCCTGCTGGTGCTTTTGCGATTGCACTGGCTCTGAGCGCTCTGCTGGGACTGATTCCTGAATCACGCCTGCTTCAGGCTGCTCTGCTGGAAGAGCGGAGGCTGAGTCAGCCCCTGTCCAGCCTCGGATTGCTGGAACGCCGAACAGGCATGGTCGGCGTGGGCCCTGCCAGGCCTGAAAGGCAATCCCAGACAACAGCCCTTGCACCGCATGAGCTTCTGTCTCACAGCATCAGGGAATTCCTCAGCCTGCTCACCTTGCTGGTGCTCGGCAGTGCACTGGCTGCAGTGGTTCAGACCTGGCTTCCGCGCAGCTGGCTTCTGGCGCTGGGAAGTGCGCCGACGCTCTCGGTTCTTGCCCTGATGTTGCTGGCGTTGGTGGTCTCGGTGTGTTCGAGTGTGGATGCTTTTCTGGCCCTCGGCTTCGCCGCCCAGGTCACTCCGGGAGCCTTGCTGGCGTTTCTGTTGCTGGGGCCGGTGGTCGATCTCAAACTGGCCGGGTTGTTCACTGTTTTGCTGACCCCGCGAGCCATCGCAATCACATCGCTGGCTGCATCACTGATGGTTCTGCTGATCGGTCAGTGGGTGAACCTGATTCAGATCTGATGAGGTGTCAGCCGTGATGAGGTCGTTGCGTCATCTGCGTCGCTCCGCAGTTCTTCCCCCACTGGTGCTCACGCTCTGGGGCTGGGTGCTGGTGTGGAGCAGCCTGTCCTCCCGGCTGGATCTGCTGCTGAATGCGGCCTTTCACCCGGTGGTCGTCATTGCCGGTGTGGTTCTGATGCTGCTCGGACTGCTGCAGTTGCGGCTGCTCGGTCGGCGTCGCGCAGGAGTTGCGCCACTGGTCTGGCTGTTGTCCGCAGGCGTGGCGTTGCTGATCCTTGTTCTGCCTCCCGAACCCTCCTTCAGTGATCTGGCCGCAAGCCGCCCGGACAGTCTTCCGGCGGCTCCAAGCCTGAGTTTTTTCCTGCCTCCGGAGCAGCGCACGCTGACCGAGTGGGTGCGTTTGCTTCGAAGTCAGCCTGATCCGGAGTTGCATGCGGGTGATCCTGTGAGGATCAGTGGTTTTGTTCTCGATCGCCCCGGCGAACCCTTGCAGCTGGCCCGCCTGACCGTGCGTTGCTGCCTGGCGGATGCAACGCCAGCCGGTCTGCCGGTGGACTGGCCGGAAGAGGCGAATCCTCAGCCGGATCAATGGTTTTCGATTGAGGGAACGATGATCGTGCAGGAGCGCAACGGGGTTCCGGTCAGTGTGGTGAAGCCCAACCGGATGACTCTGATTCCCAGGCCTGATCGCCCGCTCGAACCATGACCCTGCAGGCTTCACCAGCTCGTCCGCGGCTGTTGTTCGGATGCCTTGCGGCTCTGGCCGGTCTGGCTGTTGTGCAGCAGCAGATTCTGTTGCGACGTCCACCCTGGCTTCACTCCGTGGCCATTCAGCCGCTTCGTTCCGGAGCCGCTGCGCTGGATGTGACCTTCAGCAGGCCGATGAATCGCGACACTGTCGCAGCCAGTTCCCTGGCTCCGGATCTTTCTCATAGCTGGCTGGGTCGACAGAATCGGCTGCGGCTTCTGGTGGACGCCGGCCAACCCATTGAGGGGCCACTGCGCCTGGGTCTGCTTGGTCAGGATCTGAGGCAGTTGTCCCTGAAGAGGCAAGTGGTCTGGTGGAACCCCAGGCCTCATCTGCTGGCGGTGGTTCCCAGCGCCGATGGAGAACAGTTGCAGCTGCGCCTGCGGGATGGACGTTGGCAGCCGCTCGCTCCTGTGCAGGAGCGCATCCTGCAGATTGAACCACTGGGCAACGGCACCGGGGTGGGACTGGTCAGTGATGACAGTGAGGCACGGCAGCGTGTGCTTCTGCGTCACCTGAGTCAGCGTGCACTGAGCATTCGTGAGCAGGGTCTCGGTGATCCTGATCTCGGCAGTCTGGAAGAGCTGGAATCCGGAGCTTCTGGATCACTGCTGTTTGCTCATCTGAGCAGCAATCAACTCGGTGAATTACTGGTTCAGCTCGGCGGGTTTGAGCCGGAAAGTGATCGTGTCTGGATTCAGTCCAGAGGCAACGAACAACGGGAACTGGATCTTGAGGCCAGCGGTCCTCTGCGTCTGCTGCCCGATGGCAACGGGCTGGTGCTGCCGTCCTACGACGGTCTCGAGCTGTTGCCACTCAATCCATCCCTGGATGGAGGATCACGACAGTCGCTGCCTGGGAGCCGGGAGGTGAAGGCCTTCTGTTCCGGTTCCGGTCGCGCTCTGCTGGTGCGTCACTGGCCTGATTACCGCCGATCCCTTGAGCTGGTGATTCCCGCCCGCCCTCCACAGCAGGTCTGGCTGGGTGAGGCCGGCGTGATGGCGGCGGCCTGCGATAACGGCGGTGATCGACTCTGGCTGGTGCTGCGCGATGCCGGTCTGCGCACCGAGGATGTGCTCCTGCAGCTCAACAGCGAGGGTCGGGAGATTCGACGACGCTCCCTCGGGCCCTGGCGTTTGAGTTCGGGGTCGGAACTCGATTACGACCCGGTGAGTGATCGACTGCTCACGGTGGTGCAGAAGCCTGAGGCCGATCATGGACGGATCGCTTTGATCGCCGGCAGCACACTCAGTCTCGAGGTGCTCGATCAACCGGCTGTGCTGGCGCGTTGGCTGCCTGCCGGTGGTGCTCTGACTGACTTTTCTGATCCGACTCGATAGGTTGAGTGAGAATCGTTCTCACTGACCGTGGGGGTGCCGCCTCTTGTTGCCCAGGGTCTTTCCGTCTCCTACGGCAACCATGTCGTTGTTGATGATGTCTCGCTGACCCTGGAAGCCGGAACGCTCACGGCTCTGGTCGGCGCTAACGGTGCCGGTAAATCCACCTTGCTGCATCTGCTGCAGGGCCGGTTGTCCCCCTCCGCCGGCAGGGTCGCCTGCGATGGCATGCCGATCCAGAGCTGCCGTGACCGCGTGGTGCTGATGCCGCAGCGTGGGCGGATCGACTGGTCATTCCCGATCACCGTGCGTGAGTTCGTGGCTCTTGGAGAGATGGGGAACAGCTCCTTCGGTTGTTGTGACAGGGAAGCGGCGTTGCAACGCGTTGGTCTGGAAACGCTGGCGACTCGCCGATTGGATGCCTTGTCGGGAGGTCAGCAGCAACGGGCATTGCTGGCACGCACGCTGGTGCAGCCATCGAGGGTGCTGTTGCTGGATGAACCCTGCGCCGCGATTGATCCGCCCTCCCGTGAGCAGTTGATTGCTCTGATGCGTCAACTTGCTGATTCAGGTCAGACGCTGCTGGTGAGCAACCACGACTGGGGCGCGGCTCTCGATCTCTTTGACCGCGTGATTGTCCTCGATGGCAGTGTCGTGGCTGATGGTTGTCCCGAGCAGGTGCGTCGCATCCTCGGCCGCAACCCTGCTTCCCAGGAGTCATGCCATGAGTGAGCTTGATCTCTGGCTGGTTCCCCTGTTGATGGCCTTGCTTGTTGGGGTGCTCTGTCCGGTCACCGGCACTCTGCTGGTGACACAACGACGCGTGTTGCAAGCGAATCTGATTTCCCACGCTGTTCTTCCCGGAGTTGCCATCGCGGTGGCATGCGGTGTGGACCCGGCCATCGGCGGTGTGATCAGCGGTCTGTTGGGGTCTCTTGCGGCTGAGCGCATGCAGCGGGGACAACCAGCTGGACAGGAAGCTGTGATCAACACCGTGCTTGCAGGCTTTCTCGGCCTCGGTGTGCTGCTGATTCCGGTGCTCAACATTCGCCTTGATCTGGAGGCTCTTCTGTTCGGCGATCTTCTGATCGTCGACTGGGCAGACATGTGCCGGGTTCTTGTTGCTGCCGCTGCGATGGCTGTGTTGCTGCTGAGCCGCTACAGGCAACTGGTTTTTCTGGGTGTCGATCCGGAGGGTGCCCAGGCAGCGGGCTTGCCGGTCCGGGGTTTGCAGTTGGTTCAGGCACTGGTCACATCCATGGTGATCGTCAGTGCGATGGCGGCTGTCGGGGTGATTCTGGTGATCGGCCTGCTGTGCGCCCCTGTGCTTCCGGGCCTCTGGCGAGTCAGGAGTCTGCGTGCCGCAATGCTCCAGTCGGCATCGGTGGGCCTGGCCCTGAGTGCCGTGGGCTTCCTGTTGGCTGTTCCTCTCAACTTGCCTCCAGGCCCCCTGATCGGAGTGGTCTGCATGGTTCTGCTCTGTCTGCCAGGCCTGCGACCTCTCAATGCGGCATGACTTGCGAGGTCGGTGAGAATGATTATCATTTCCAGAGATATTTTGTCGCACCTTGCCCGTCCCTCTCGTCACGGCAGCAGCAGGAACCCTGTTAGCAGCTGCGTCTTCAGCCCCCACGGTTGTTGCAGTTGATGGCGTTCTTTGCGACATCACCAAGAAGCTGGTGGCTGATCAGGCCCGAGTGATTTGCCTGATCCCGCCGGGCGCAGACCCGCACACGATGGCCCTCAGGCCGGCTGACCGCAGCAATCTCAGCAAAGCCAAGCTTGTGCTGCTGAACGGTTACAACCTCACCCCCGCTCTCAAAGGCGTTAAAGCGGGTGGTCCGGTCGTCTCCGTTGGCGAAATTGCCGTTCCCAGCAATCCCCTGAATGATCCGCATCTCTGGCATGACCCCGCCATCGCGGCATCCATGACCAATGCGGCTGCGGCGAAGCTCAAGCCTGTGTTCAGCGGCTCTCAGGACGCCGCGATTGACCAGCGCCGTGCTGCCATGGATTCAGTGCTCGGTTCACTGGGAACCTGGACCGGGCAACAGATTCAGACAGTGCCTGCTGAACAGCGAGTTCTGATTACGGGGCATCGTGCCTATTCCTTCCTGGCCCGTCGGTTCGGCATTCGCGAGCTTCCGGTCGTCGATGAATACGCCACCGGTGGCCGCATGCGCCCCTCCAGCCTGAGTTCCATCAGCAAGGCGATCAAGAAATCCGGAACCAAGGTGATCTTCCCTGAAGCACTGCCTCCTTCCAAGACGATGCGACGGATCAGCAAGGCCAGTGGCGTTCCACTTGCCGGCAAGCCCCTGTTCGCTGATGGCCAGGCTCCAGGGAAAAGTCTTGTACAGACAGCAACCGGAAACATCTGCACCTTCGTTGTTGCCCAGGGCGGTCGTTGTGATGAAAACGGTGCAGCTCAGCTTCAGGAGAGATGGGCCTCAATTCGCTGATTCATCTGCACGTTGTTCCGAATTTCTGATCCGATGCTCTTCTCTCGTCTTTCGTTCCTGAATGCCGCCGCGGTTTTTGCCTTGCTGCTGGCCGGTGACACTGCAATCCGTGGTGTTCATGCCCATGGCGGACATGGTGGTGGCGAACAAGTGCCCGAGGGTGAATTCCGGGTGACTCCGGTGATCACCATTGAGGGTCATGGAGGTATGGAAACCAACCTCGATGGCAAGCCTGAGCACTACGCCATTGATGGTCAGTTTGGTTATGTCTTCGAATGGGGATTGCCCAACAACGGTGTTTTCGCCATTGAAGGTTCCATAGGACCTTCTCTCGTGTATGGAGAGGCTGAACACTTCTATGGGGTGGTTCACGCTCATGGTCACGACGACCATGACGACCACCCTGGTCACGGTCATGGGGACCATGACGATCACGATGACCATGACGACCACGCTGGTCACGGTCATGAGGACCATGGCGATCACGATGATCATGGCGACCATGCTGGCCACGGTCATGAGGGGCATGACGATCACGATGACCATGACGACCACNCTGGTCACGGNCATGNNGNCCATGACGATCACGATGACCATGGCGACCATGCTGACCACGGCCATGACGACCACCATGGTCATGCGCATGGATCAGGCGCACCGTTCAAGCGCACCGATGTTCGTGGTTATCTGGCTGCCCGCTATCAGCCCAATGAAAAGCTGGCTTTCCAGGTTGCCTGGATGCCTTACTACGTGACAGGTCCCGGAGAAGAGTTCGGGGAAGGTCTTAAGAACGAAGTGGGTGTGAACATCACATACGCCTTTGGTGACGGCGATGTGAATTTTGCCCTGGGTGATGGATTAGAAGATGTGATCGACGGCGTTTTCATCTCCGTTGAAAACAGAACCGGATGGGAATCCGACAGCACCTATATCGGCAACTACACCGATGTCTGGCCTGGATTTGGTTTCAACGTTGACCTGCTGAATATCACACTGTCTGGTGGACCTCGTTTCTATGTGCCAGGCAGCTATTCAGGTCTCTCTTCCCGCACCGACTGGGGCGCTGAGCTTGAGCTTGAATATCCGATCACGGACACCATTGCTCTGTTTGCTCACTGGGAACCTGTCTACAGCTCTGAAGATTGGGGCTCAGAGGGTGGCAAGGGCTGGAACCACCACATCGGCACTGGCGTGACCTTTTCGTTCTGATCGGCTGCAGATCGTCTGCTCATCACCTGTTCAGACAATCTTGACTGGCTCGGTTTTTAACACTGCCTGCTGCAACTCTGAGTTGCAGCAGGTTCGTTTATTTATTGTGAGATCCTCCTGCAGATCTGAGCACTATCAATACTTGTATTGTTGCTGTTGGCATGACACCGATCGGAATTGAACTGGTCTACATTGATTTCAACAGCGTTGGATGTTTAAAATATCATTATTCATAGGTGGTATTGAGTTGACATTGACACCGATTTTCTGATTTAAAACGATCAGCTTGTTCAGCCCACTTTCTTGATTTGCATCCACATAATTGTGCTGATATCGATTTTGATCAAGGTTTCAAGATGCTCCTGTGTTAATGCTCGGGCATCATTTTCTCGCCCCTGAAGAGTGAGCTTTGAGAGTTGACCCATGCACCAGTTCTGGAGTGCAGCTGCCTGGGCTCTGCGGCATCCGTGATGGCACTGTTCCGGCAGATCCATAAACCTGGATTTGATGGAATATGTCTACTTGTGCTCATGAATCAGTGCGGATCCAAGCTCAACATCTGCACGTAGCGAAATTCACCCTTTGCAGTTCCAGTATCAAATGTATTGATCTTTTTGAGTTGGTGATCCCGTTGTTGTTAGGGCTTTGCCTTCGTTCTGAATTTCAGTCTGGCTGCTTTCGTTCAAGACATCATTTCTCTCAATCATGAAGTTCCTGCTTGACCGGCGGATCTCTGTTCAGCAGCTGCCGGTCAGTGTTTTTTGGGAAAGCTCCAGGGCTTGATGGTTGAGGCCTGGGCCTGAGCTGGCATAGGCGCTGATTGCGATTTGCGGACGCACGGAGCCCATATGTAACGAGGTGCTACGGCTGATCGACAGCAATTTTCTTGGCTGCTCCGGACCTGCCTTGCCGTTCCGCCGATCGCTTCGATAGCGGTTTTTGCAGCTGTCAAGTGGGATTTGGCCGGTTGTGGAGGTTGTCTTCTCTACTTCAAAGCCGGCGTCTTGTCGGGACCTCCGGTAGCAAATGGCTCAAATGAACCCCTACTGCTCCTGAGAATCGCTTGCATGAAGCTCAGTTTTGCTTCTAGAGTCGAGATCGATTCTCAATAGCAGGACGTTATCCGTCCATGACTCTCTCGGCTTACCGGTTTCTTCCCGATGCTCCCGTGGCATTGATGACGATGCCTCGTCACCAGACCGTGTTGATCGACCCGGCTTCTGCTGGCCAAGGCAGCATTCTTGAGGTCCACGAAGGCTTCTGCCGCGTTTATTGCCCCTGCGAGGAAACAGAGGGCATGACCCTCGCTTTTCTCCAGGCCGGTGATCGCCTCAGAACAGATCGCCTCTGCAGCGAAGGCATCTGCGTTGAAGCTCTCACAGACCTTCGCCTGGCCCGCAGCGTTTCATCTGACGATGAGGTCGGTATGGACGCGGTCAATGAATGGACGCTGCAGCTTCTGCGCATCCGTCACCTCGGCCAGGCTGAACAGAGGCTTCATGCGCTCTTTGCTCTGCTGGTCAATCGACTTGGCAAGCGCTGCAGCGATTGCTTCCAGCTGCCCTTCCGCCTGACCCATGACCGCCTTGGTGAGCTGATCGGAGCCACACGCGTCACAACGACACGTCAGGTCTCCAAGTGGAGAAATGTGGATCAGATGAACTGTTCCGGTGGGGAATTCACCATGAACTTCTCGATCGACATGATCAGCACCGCACCTCTGACTCATCTCTGATGGCTGTGATCACCCGCCAGGGCAGCAATCTCATGACATCGCTCTGCCGTGATGCAGATCGCTGCTCCAGGCGGAGCCGTCAGATCACTCAGCAATGCAACCTGTGCCTCAGCAAGTCCCTGTTGAAACGACTGCACACTGAGCAGGCTCAGATTGAAAGACATCTCCGAGAACTCCAGAAGTTGATCGCAGGACTGGATCGCGATGCCCTGATCGATCCTGTGGCTGTGGATTTCGTCAGTGAAGTCACCCGTCGGGCACTGCTGAAGAGTCGTTTCTCGCTGAACTGATCACTCCAGCTGGGCGGGATGGACGATTCCCTCTCTCAGTTCGTTGTCAATGATCAGCACTGCAGCTGCTTGGCCATCAGCGAATTTTGTTCGTCCAAGCAGATGAGCAGCTTCATGTTCGGCTTTGATCTGTGCTTCGACCATTGTTTCGAGGAACACGGTGCTGCGTGTGTCTCCAGCCTGTTCCGCCGCCATTAAAAGTTGTTGGAGCGACGTTGTTACATCTCTTTCCGTCAGAAATGCGGTGCACGTGACGTCGAGCACTGACTTCCAGGACTGATCAGGAGCCTCGAGGGCCTGCAGTTCCGGGGATTGTGCGCGTGCGATCAGGTAGTCAGCAACCTTGGCTGCGTGCTGTTGCTCTCCCCTGGCTTCATCGTTGAAGTGCTTTGAGAATCCACGCAATTCCCGTTCACCCATCCAGATGGCAGCGGCGAAATAGGTCGCATGGGCCTGGCGTTCCATGTTGAAGTGGGCCTGAAAGCCCTCCAGCAAACTCGGGTCCATGGATTCGGCCATGGCTCGACCGGATGGACCTTTCAGCGGTTGAACCTGCTTTGAGGGGTCAGACAACATGAAACCAAGGCGCCTATGTATCAAATTTACATGAGTTATCCGGTCTTTCGATAGGTCCTGGTGTCTTGATTGATCGGCGCTGTATAATGAGATGCATTCTCAGCAGCTTGGAACGTGCCGGTTCATCAGCCTCAGAAAAAGAAAGGTTGCAAGAAATCCAAGTGCTCGAAATGGAAAGGCGGTCAGTGCAAATGCGGTCGGGGCTGAGCGAACAGTTCTTCCTGTTTGGTTCTCAGTTGAAGAAGATTTAGACGCATGGTTTTTGTTGCGACATCCACGTCGATGAGATTCTGTCGCTGCATCCATCCCAGGTGTCTGCTGACTGTGGGTCTGGTGCTGCTGATGATTTCGCCGATGCGTCTATGGGACAGCCCTGAGATCACAGACTGATCAGTGGAGGAATCCTGAATGTTTCTTGTTTTTGCAATTAATAATAACAATTTAATTAAACGCTCAAGGCTGTCTGCGGGTTGCTTGATTTCATAAAGATTGAGTATCCAATTTTCCAGAAAATAATTGGTATCACCCGTTTGGTCTTTTGGGTTGAAATCAACTTTTGATGGCTCAAGTGCTTCGATCATCAGTCTTCGCTGATTGTTCCAGGAAAATGAGCAGCTTGTGCCTGCATGGATTAATGCGAGTGTGGATTCAGTTTGGATATTTTCGCTTTCATTCACGCAATAAAGGCGAAGAAATCCATCGATTACACTTAATTGAAGACTCCTGTTTTCACTTTCGTTCGTGATAATTCGATGTTGGCTCGATTTTTTCAGCCTGATGACTGACCTGGCAGGAGTTATCTGATTGGTTCCGGCCTGCGCCATGTCATTGAATGGTGCGGACTTGACAGAACGCACCCTCGAGTCCCGTCGTTATAACAGTGCAGGCTTGCCTTTGATGCGTGTTGTTTGATACGCGATCGCTGCTGTTTCGTGATCGCTGCTGTTTTGTGATCACTGTTGTTTCGTGATCGCATGGTCTGGTTCTGACTGGTGCCAGTCAACGCATTCAGATCCTGACCTTGCCCACCTCCGCTTGAAGAGGCGATCTGCCTGTGCTGATCAGAATCGGTTGACGGGTGTAGATCTCCACGCGGATTCCACTCCGCGCCACAACAATCAGCGTCCGGCTGAGAACCACGATTGAGGTGAGAAGAGCAATCGGCCAGATCAGGGCCATCATCAACGCGGTCAGATCAACCATGGTCTTCGAGCTTTCCAGTTCCTGAAATAGCAATTTCCGCCTCACTGCCGGCTTCGCTCAGTCCCTGGCGCGGCGGGGGGGGGTGACGAATGGAGCCAGGCCAGGCACTATGGTCGCCCATGTTGAATCCCATGCGTCGCCTTGCCGGGCTCCTAGGGGGCTTTGTTCTTCTGGCCTTACCCGTGTCAGGGGCCGGTTTGATGGAGCTGCTTGACAGCATGAAGCCGGTTCGGCCCGAACGGTCGGCAGTGCAGCTTCCTCCTCTGCCCCTGACACCCGGACGTGGCAAGAACTGGGTCGGCGAGAGCATGCCCAGGCAGGATTCGTCGATTCTGGTTCTGGCTGGTCACGCCGATTCCCAGCGGATGTACGGTTCCGGCACGCCTGGCTGGGCTGTGGGTGTCGGTGGAGCTGCTCCGATGCAGGCGGGAATCACGGATGAGCTCTACTGGAACCTGCGCACTGCCCGAGCCGTCGTGGCTGAGGGCAAGAAGCAGGGTTTGAACATCAGCTTTTACGACCCCGGTGTACGCACCATCCGCAACGAGCGGGATCCGCGCACCAACTGGTCTGTGGGCCAGGACCATGCGTCCAAGGGGGGCTATGTCGTCGAAATCCACTACGACGCTTATTCACCCCATGGAATCGGTGCAGGGATCATTCCAGCTGTTGCCTATGGATTTTCCGTGATGGACGAAGCGCTGGCGAAGGAATTCGGTGCCTATCCCTACGATTACCGGGGCATGCTCGGAGGGCCACGCAGAGGTGTGTCGATGCTGGAAATCGGCATGCTCGAGGGAGCCCTGGAGAGGGGGCTGCGCGATCCAAAGCGTCGCAAGCTCACCCTCGACAACATTGCCAAGCGCGTTGTTTCAGCATTGCGAGAAGGTATGGAACAAGGGACATCCCTGAGGGCGGTCTGCCCACCCACAACTGGAATCGCGGCTTATTGCCGTTAGCGCTCAGAGGGTGGTGTTCAGGTAGTCCTCCAGTCGATCTCTGGGGATGCGCTGATCCGAGACCGCATTCCCCACGGGTAGAAAGACAGGCGTGGTGAGTTGTCCATCGACCAACAGGGGGATGAGCGGTTGACGATCCACCCGCATCTCCGTACCGATTTTCTGGACGCAGAGCAGTTCAACGATTCCGTCGTGATGCTCGCGCTGGTAGAGCAGTGCATCCTCGATCCTGGCCAGATTGCATGGTGCAAAGCCATGATTGGCGACAACATCACTCAGCTTCAACGTCCAGAGCCCCCTGTTTGCGTCGGCACCAGCAAGCCCATGGATTGTCGAATGCGTGGGGAGATTGAGCGGATTGATTGTTCCAGGGCAAGTGCCTGATGCCATTCACCTGCCGCTTCAGCAGCCTCCTGCTGATCCCAGAGGAGCAGTCGTTCGCTGAGCAGTTGCAGCAGCGATTCAGAGTTGATTGTTGCGTCTGTTCTGTTTTTGCTTTGTGCGTTTTTCATAGTCACACTGTCTGCGATTGAACCCAGATCATCAATGGGACGAAGGGTGTGATTGCCGTTCTCCAACGTTCGGTTCACCGCTTGTGCTCTTCGCTGGAGATTGTCGATTCGCATGAAACCAATGACAGCGCTTGCGCATGTCAAATCTCTTCAGCAAGGATTCGCAGCATGAATCTGATCCTGCTTTTTGCCGATGATCTCTGGTCAGGATCCAGCTGTTTTCTGGCCAATGGACGCCGTGCCGACCACATTCGTTCGGTCCTGCGAGCGGTGGTCGGCGACACGCTTCGGGTCGGCTTGTATGGCGGAGCGCAGGGAAGCGCTCGGGTCGATCTCATCGACGACACGGGTGTGAAGCTGTCTGTGCAGCTGACCGATCCATCGCCGCCGAGGCATCGCTTCGACATCGTTCTGGCACTTCCCAGGCCGAAAATGCTGCGACGAATTCTGCGAACAGTTGCCGAATTCGGTGTCGGGAACCTGCACCTGATCAACAGCGCCAGAGTCGATAAGAGTTACTGGCAGTCTCCTCTGCTGTCTCAGACCAGGATCGCTGAAGCCCTGATGGCTGGGATGGAACGCTCACAGGACACGATCGCTCCGGTGGTTCACTGTCATCAACGTTTCCGTCCTTTTGTGGAGGACCAGTTGCCTCAGCTTTGCAACGGTCGGCCTTGCTGGATCGCCGATAAGGGAGCTCCGATCGCATTGTCCCAGACCCCTGCAGAGCCTGCGCTGGTGATGATCGGTCCTGAGGGCGGCTTTGTGCCTTTCGAGATCGGGCTTGCGACGTCGGTGATTGCGCAACGGGTTCACCTTGGTGACCGTACCCTCAGTGTTGACACGGCCCTGCCTGTGGTTCTGGCCCAGGGTATGTCGCTCGGTGTGTCGCCATCATGAGCAGGGTTGACTGCCCATGATGACGATCAGCTCCAGATCAGCTCCAGTTGAATCAATGGATCGAGGCTTCGCTTCACGGGGCACTGCTCTGCAACGCGTTGCAGCAGTGTGCGCTGTTCCTCGCTGAGATGTTCGGGCAGATTCAGACGCACGCGCAGTCTCTCAACTCTGCGTGGACCTGATTGGCTCATCTGCTTGTCCACATCGGCAGTGCTCCCCTCAATGGACCAGTTTCTGCTCCTGGCGGTGATTCCCATGATGGTGAGCATGCAGGTGGCCAGTGCTGTGGCCAGAAGGTCAGTTGGGGAGAATTCTTCGCCTTTGCCGGCGTTGTCGATCGGAGCATCCGTCATCAACACCGCAGCGGAGCCATGGTGTGTGGCTTCACAGCGCAGTTCACCGTTGTATCGACAGGACACGGTTGACATAAGTCCTCCAGGTGGTGCTTTCAAGTTGGCAGCACACGCTGTGAACGGTGATTTCTTTGTGCCGTGCTCTTGACTTGTTCCGGGTCTGTCTGTGTTTTGCCTGAGCACTAGGAACGAATCCCCAAGCGTTGAACGGTCTGGGTCAATGGTTCTGCTGATTTTCAAGTCATCTGATGGCTATAACCCTGTTGCACTTCATTGTTGATGCCTGTCCTTGATGGACAATGACGCCATGACTGATAACAGCGAACTGGCCGGTTTGCAGGCTCTCGTCGCCGACGTTGGCGGCGGCAATGTAATTGATGCTGAACTGCTCGAGGGATGTGCTGTTCAGGCTCATGAGCTTGATGAGATGGATGAGGATCAGGCTGCTCGTGTGGCCGCCCACTGTTTCTCCGTTCTTTTTGATCACAAGGTTGAGCAGCTTGAGGGCACTGCTGCCGACGCTGCGATCGGGGTGTGGCGCGGCAAGGTTGATGGCTTCGCCTTCACGATCAGTCGTGAAGATCTCGGTGATCTGGTGCTTGACTTCAGCAATCCTGATTGATGACCGTTGATGAGTTGCGCCAGGTTCTGTCCGAGCGGATTGGCCGGCCTGTTGAACTGCTGCTTTCGCGGGAAGGCGAGTCTGTCATCGAGTTGTCCGATCTTTATCAACCTTCTCCCGCCGGTTTTGGTGGGCGATTGTGTCTGCGTGATGGAACGGCGATGACCTGGGAGCTGTGGCTGGAGGACGGTGACAACTGGAATTTTCACACCGCGCCGTTGGCGGAATAACGGCGACCTGTTGATCGACGCCTGATCCTGCCTGCAGCCGGGATCTGATCAAGAATGAGAATCATTCCTAAAATCAGAGCCGGCAGCTTTCTGGGCGGATGTCGGATTCAGTTCTCAAGTTGGTGATGGTTGCCGTTGTGGTGATCATCTCTCTTGCAACAGGGCGGCCGGCGCTGAAGGCCATGCGTTCAGATCGACCGCTGCCCGCACTGGGGTTCGGCGAAGCCTTTGCCGCTGGAATTTTTCTTGGTGCCGGTTTGATTCACATGCTTGGTGATTCACAGTCGGCCTTTGATGCAGCCAACGTCGACTATCCGTTCGCGATGGTGATCTGTGGATCGGTGATGCTTCTGCTTCTGTGGATTGAGCACTTGGCCAATCGTGGGATGGAGTTCCCATCGGGCAACAGCAGGCTTCTGCCGCTCACTGCTGTCGCGATGTTGTCGATTCATTCGCTGTTGATGGGTGCCGCCTTTGGGGTGTCGTCCTCAGTGGCGTTAACGGTGGTGATCTTTATCGCTGTACTGGCCCATAAAGGCTCCGCAAGTTTTGCGCTGGGCGTGGAGCTTGGCCGTTCCGAGTTTTCCAGGCGTTCCGCCTGGCGACTCTTCCTGGTGTTTGTAGTGATGTTCCCTTTCGGTGCGCTTGTTGGTCAGGCCCTGAGTTCCGCTTCGGCTGCCCATCCATTGGTTGAGGCCTCCATCAGTGCGGCAGCAGCAGGAACATTCCTGTTTTTCGGCACTTTGCATGGTCTTGCCTCTTCACCGATGATCAATCGTTGTTGCAATCAGCGCGAATTCATTGGTGCAGTTGGAGGCTTCGCAGTGATGGCTGTTGTGGCGATCTGGACCTGAACATCTCGCACTGCGGCTTCTTGCTGTAACAGTCAGCGTAAGCTCGAGCTGAAGATTGGATATTTGTTGCATTAATTGTTGAGGATTGTTTGGAATCCGGTGGGCCTTGATGCGATTTGTTGTGAGAGGTTTTGTTTGCTTAATTTATCGTTCTGCACCTGATCATCTCCCGCATATTGGCAGCTTCATCTTTGAGGTCTACAGGTGAGTGAACATCCTGAGCAGAGTGGTGAGTTGCCGTTCAAGGAGCCTGTTGATGCCTCTGAATTGGATCTCGTCCTTGACACCACTCGGGGCGAGGAGAATCAAAGTGTTGAGCTGGCCAAGTCTCCACCCAGCGCTCCTGAAGCTTCACGATCCGTGGAGTCAGAAGATCATGAGGATGAATTTTCAGTCTCTCACCTCATCCAACAGCTTTTGCTTGGATTGGATTCGCTGAAGCAATTGAATCTCGAGAGCTTCATGCAGATTTATCCAATCTTTCTGATTATCTTCGGCTCCGTGATTCTCGGATTGCTGTTGACCTTCGTAAGCACTTTTTTAAGCTCAATGAACCATTTGCCGCTGGTCGGTGGTCTGTTTCAGGGGGTTGCCGAGCTGATTGGCCTTGTTGCGCTTGTGCGAATGATCACCTCGAACATGTTGCTGCAACATCGGCGTGCAGAAGTCTTTGCACGAATTGCCGCTTTGAAAAAAGATTTATTGGGGGGGGATCTATGAGAACGATATTGGATGATTTATTTGTAACTAACTAATCTTCAATGATAAACCCAAAACTTTTGAAAATTTCGTCGTTGACGTGAGTGATCTTTCTGGTTCCCTCTTGTTGCTTGACAGCGAAACCGGTCTGAGCAAGACGTCTCATCAGAGCAGCTGTGTCTTCGAAACGCTCGGCCATGTCTTCAAGGGTTCCGCAATCGGCGGAGAGGGTGGATTCGTTCCAGGTGAAGGAGGCCATGGCGTTCAAGGGCGAGTTGGACCAGAGCTGCGTCGATGCAGATTTGACACGACTTTAAGGCTTTTGTCCGGTTAGTGCTGATGGCGCTGGTTACACAGAAGTCGCTGTTCGTTCAGCTGGCGACGATGGTCTGCGCCAGAAGAGTGCCGAATTCCTCATGCAGTCCCAGGCGTCCATCGATATCAGAGACACGATCCGCCTTGTCTGCCAGCGTCAACATTTCCCTTTTTGAACGAGGAGGTGCTTCGTTGGCCAGCACCACATGCGCAGGGCAGTGCAATTTCTGTATCTGTGTCAGCCACCACCGCGAGTCGGAGGCGGCGTCCAGCCCCCCGGTGACAAAAGCAACGCTTGCAAAGCGGGCACCCGGTTGCCGGCTGATTCGCTGCTGCTCGCGCAGACGTTCCGGTGTCAGCAGGTTGCGATTGACCCAGACATGACGCCGCAGCATCAGCTTCAGGATCGGCCGACTGGTGTTGAGTCGATAGAGCAGCGGTCCAACCAGTGGCAGTTCCACCAGACGCCTCACCCAGCTGAAGCTCTGTCCTGCCCGGCCGGTCATGGTGGGGAGGGGTCCTCTGAAAGTGGGTGCAACCACCACGATCTGTGCCCATTGACTTGAGCATTGCTCAGCCAGCCCGAGAGCGATGGGAACACTGTGGCCAGCGGCAACGATATTGACCTTGACCTGATCAGCGGATTGCAGGTGTTGAAGAATGCCAGCAAGAAGATCACGCAGAACCTTCGCGTCGTAGGCAATCGCCGGGCGTTCACTGTCTCCAAATCCTGCCCAGTCGAAGCTCACCAGCTGGCAGCGTTTATCCATGGCATCAGCAAAGGCATGCCACTCACCACGGCTCGACACGGTGCTCAAGGCAGGCAGCAGCAGCCAAAGTTCGCCGTTTTCGCAACCGCGACGTTCCAGAGTGATGCGAACGTCGCGGTCGTTCAGCTTGATCTGGATATTTTCGGGAACACCACCGATCCGGGAATGCAGGTTCATAGTGATTTCAACGGCGTCGACTGATTGCAGGACTCCAGCTTCGGTCTGGACCAGGGAACCAGCCATGGATGTTGTAAAGATTTTTCGAGCCTCACTCGATCGGCCTCTCGCAAAGCAAAGGCCACCTGCGATGCACAGGTGGCCTGATCGGTCTTAACAGGCGCTCAGACTCAGGGTTGGAAGACTCTTCTCTCCAGATCGCAGTCTCCATTGGGGGGCAGCCCCTGACGGCGCATGGCCTGAACTTCCGCTCTTGCGGCTCTCAGATCAGCGCGGAAAACCGGATCGTTCTGCAGCTGGGCCACGGTGCCTGAGGCGATGATCTGGCTGGCCTGAACATCACTCAGCCAGTGCACATTGCAGATGTAGCGGCTCTTTCCGTACTCGATTCCTCTGGCCAGGATTGCATCGCGACGTTCCGGTGCGAGCTCACTGAGAACCAGTGCCCATGCCCATCCAGCAGCGGTGTGGCCGGAGGGGTAGGAGCCATCGCTTCTCAGCATGGTTTCCTCGTCGGGTGTGCAGATCGGCTGGCCGTTGACCATGAACGGCCTGGGGCGCTGATAG
This sequence comes from Cyanobium sp. ARS6, assembly GCA_002687115.1. Classification (GTDB taxonomy): domain Bacteria; phylum Cyanobacteriota; class Cyanobacteriia; order PCC-6307; family Cyanobiaceae; genus Synechococcus_C. The sequence goes on along the minus strand of NYZI01000005.1, from coordinate 29,660 downwards.
TTGTTTTTAGCCTTGTAGGTCGCCAGGCCGGCGTCGGTCAGTGTGCGTCGCAGCAGGGTGTAAAGCCTCGGTGTTCCTTCCTTGGTGATCGGCACACCAAGGGTGCAGGAGTAGATCGCTGCGGCTTCAGGAAAATTCAGGTTGGCATCAATGGCGGCCACGTCCCAGCGCGGGCCTCCCTGCAGAGGAAAGGTCGATTCGGCATTGGCCACATCAAGGTCGTACTCGATGGACCCCTTCATGGGGTGTGCAGGCAGAAGCTTCAACGAATCGGGCACTGACTCAGGTGCCAGATATCCCTCGAGCAGGCCGTGTTTCACGGTTTTGAGATTCTCCGGTGAACCAACATCGGGTTCGCAGTAAGTCGGCGCCTGTGCCCCGGCCGGCAGACCTGAAACGCTGATACCGGCAATCAATCCCACGGCAGCGCAGCCAGACGCGAATCGACTCATCAAGGGTTGTTGTTGTTCTCGCAATCAACGCTTAGCAGTCATCCAGATTCATTAACAACATGTAGATCTTGAGGTCTGCACTCGTTGGATCTTTCTTGCCCCCAATGGATTGTCAGCTGCGGGGCTTGATCAGCAATGTCACTCCAGATGCTGTGATCACAACCGTGAGTACTCCAAGCAGCCCTGGATAAAACGACTGCAGGTTGATCCAGCCAAAACTGCCGGTGTGGATCTTGAGTAACCAGAACGCGTCAATTCCCTGTTCCAGCAGAAGGCTGTACAGGGATCCACTGATTGCCGTGAGCAGCAACGGCGCCGCTGCGATCGGAACGAGCCAGCGGTGAATGCGTCGAGCCTGACGCTGTGCACTGGGACTTCGCTTCATTGTTTGCGCAGTTGTTGGTGCAGTTCCCGCTCATTGGCGCATGGCATCCAGCGACCGTTGTTCTCATGAACCGCCTTACAGCCAATCTGTTCAGCGCGTTGGCGTGCTTCGGCTTCTGTTTTGTAGAGGCCTTTGCTGTGGGCCAGTACAGGTCCAGACATCGCAACACCGGAAAGGCCGACAATCGTTGTGCATGCAATCGTCAGAGCTGACAAAGCCATGATTCAGTAATTGAGGTGAATGATGAGCTCCTCTCGCTTGTTCAATCGGCTTGAGGTGCATCAATCTTGCCCGCGCTGAGTATGCCCTGGTTGTTGTTGAAGCAGTATTGAGTTCATCTGTCGCGTGTGCACGCGATGTCACAACAGTGGTCGCTGATAACCATTCTCACCACAATGGAGTCAACAACGGATTGTGTATGCACGCTCTTGCTTTCACGTGTCTGGCTGTCATGGCCTCCATCCCCGCTCTCAACGAAGGTCCAGTGCTGGCCCATGCCGGACACGGCGACGAGTTTGTTCAGACCGGTTCCGTCCGCCAGGTGAAGGCCAACCCCAACCGCGATCAGATGCTCGGAATCGTTTCCGAAAAGCCCAAAGTGGAGACCAACGGCCAGTTGAGTGTGCCCAACGTCGCCATTGTCAAAGCCAATGGTCAGCCCTATGTGTTCGTCTTCAGCGGAACCACCTACGACCCGGTTGTGATCAAGCCGGGCTCTGTTTCAGTCGATCGCACCGTGGTCCTCGACGGTGTGACGGCAGACGAGAAGATCGTCGTCTCCGGTGCGTTGTCGATCTTCGCTGAATCGCAGAAGAACAAGCGCTGAACCCCGTCGTTGTCTGTCTGTCTTTCGGCGATTCAATAGTTCATCGATGTTCAACAAGCTGCTGAACAAGATTCTGCGCTGGTCGATCGCCCGCAGATGGCTGGTGCTGATCAGCTCCCTGCTCATCAGTCTCATCGGTGTGATCAACGTTCTGCAGATGCCGTTGGACGTGTTTCCGCCGTTTGCACCACCTCAGGTTGAAATCCAGACCGTTGCACCAGGTCTAGCACCTGAACAGGTCGAGCATCAGATCAGTGAGCCGATCGAGGCGGCTGTGAACGGACTTGCCGGGGTCGATCTGGTTCGATCCGCGTCCAAGCCCGGTCTGTCGATGGTGCAGGTGGTGTTTCGTGATTCAGCCAGCCTGGAGCGTGCCCGGCTGGCGGTGTCGGAACGGTTGCAGCAAGTGCGGATGCAACTTCCCGAGTCGGCTGAGGCTCCCGAAATTTCGCCATTGCTTTCACCGCTGGGAACAATTCTTCAATACGCCTTCACACTTCCGGAAACCGCCTCCGCTGAGCAGGCCCTGCAGCTGCGCAACATCGTGGAGCGCACCTTTGAACATCCGCTGCTGGCCATTCCCGGTGTGGCCCAGATCACGATCTATGGGGGTGACAGTCCTCAGACTCAGTTGCAGCTTGATCTCAAGGCTTTGCAGGCTCAGGATGTCGACTTGAATGAGCTGGTTGAAGCCGCTCGCAATGCTCAGTTCAACGGACGCGGCGGGGTTCAGATTTCCGGTGGTCAGGAGCGTCTGATCCTCAGCGACCATGGCATCAGTCAAGACGATGACATCACGCGTTCCGTGGTGCGTGCGGGAGATGGTCGTGCCATCCCCCTCGGTTCGCTTGCGGAAGTGAGATCCGGAGCGGCGATGCGTCGCGGTGCCGCCAGCCTGAACGGACAACAGGCTGTTGTGTTGATGATCAACAAACAGCCTGATGTGGATACACCTCAGCTGACGCGCACCGTGGAAGACAGCATGCGCCAGCTTCAGACATCGCTTCCAGCTGATGTCTCGGTCACACAGACATTTCGTCAGGCGAAATTCATTGAGATCGCCATCCGCAACGTCAGTGAATCTCTTCTGCTTGGAGTGGTGATCGTTGCGGTTGTGCTTCTGCTGTTTTTGATGAACTGGCGAACGGCCTTGATCGCCCTCAGTGCCATTCCACTGTCGCTCCTTGTTGGGCTCTTGTTGATGCGCGGGCTCGGCCTGCAACTCAACACAATGACCCTTGGTGGTCTGGTGGTGGCGATCGGCTCTGTTGTCGACGATGCGATCGTCGACATGGAGAACTGCTATCGGGGTCTGCGCAGCAACCGGCTTCAGGACCAGCCGTTACATCCTCTTGAAGTGGTGTTCAACACCTCGGTTGAAGTGCGACAGCCGGTGCTGTTCTCCACTTTGATCATTGTTGTGGTGTTCGCACCGATCTTCACGCTCAGTGGTGTGGAGGGGCGAATCTTCATGCCCATGGGAATCGCCTATGTGCTGTCGATCGTTGCTTCGACGGCTGTGGCGCTCACCTTGTCACCTGCACTCTGTGCCCTGCTGCTGAGTCGTGCCCCCTTGCCGGCTGCCGCGTCATGGGTGGAATCCCGTGCTCAGAGTCTGTACAGACCCCTGCTCGAGCTTGTCCTGAGATCCCCTCGCCGGGTGCTCGTGCTGGCCGTGTCTGTGGTGATTGCCACCCTGTTGATTCTTCCCAGCCTCGGCCGGGTTTTTCTGCCTGAATTCCGGGAGCAGTCACTGGTCAACTCCATGGTGCTGTATCCCGGAGTCTCGCTGGAGATGACCAGCCGAGCGGGTCGACTGCTTTCCAAGCAGCTCCAGTCAAGTGACGATGTGGAGTGGGTGCAGGTGAGAGCGGGCCGGGCACCGGGTGATGCCGATGGCGCCGGGGTGAACATCGGCCACGTCGATCTTGAGTTGAGTGATCAGGCCATGCGAGATCGTCCCGCCGCCATTGCCCGCATCCGTGAAGTGTTCGCTGGCCTGCCTGGTGTGGCACCCAACGTGGGTGGATTCATCTCCCATCGCATGGATGAGGTCCTGTCAGGGGTTCGCAGTGCCATTGCGATCAAGATCGCCGGTCCCGACCTTGAGGAGCTGCGGGATCTCGGAGAACAGGTCCGAGATGCGGTGGGCGAGGTTTCCGGTGTCGTTGATCTGCAGCTGGAGCCGCAGTTGCCCGTGCCTCAGATTCAGCTCCGGATTGATCGCGAGGCGGCATTGCGGGAAGGAGTCAGCGTCGCAGCACTGGCACGAGCCGCTGAGGTGGCCCTGCATGGAACGGCCGTCGGCCACGTGTCATCCTCCGGGGTCGCTGTCCCGCTTGTCGTGACGCTTCCCAGGGACCAGCAGGGTGACCTGCAGTCACTGCAGAATCTTCCGATTCGCACCGCCAATGGTCTGTTGAAGCCGCTCGGCGATTTCATGACCTTCGAACAGACGACGGGGCCCAATGAGGTCAATCGCGAGGATGTCTCCCGGCGAATCGTTGTATCAGCCAATGTTGCCGGACGCCCTCTGGGACCGGTGGTGAATGACATCCGTCGCCGTGTGAAGCAGTCGGTGACACTTCCTTCCGGTTACACCCTGCGCTACGGCGGCCAGTTCGAGTCTGAACAGCGAGCCACCCGTTCTCTGGTGCTCTACAGCCTGCTTGCCGCTGTTTTGATTGCAGCAGTGATGGTGGTCGCTGTTCGCTCTCTGCCAGCGACGGTCGCCATCCTGCTCAATCTCCCCCTTGCGCTGGTCGGGGGACTGGTTGCCGTTCTTCTCAGTGGTGGTGTGCTGTCCGTGGCATCGCTGATCGGCTTCATCACCCTGTTCGGCGTGGCAGTCCGTAACGGGCTGTTGCTCGTGGACAACTACAACCGACGCCACCAGAGCGGAGAAAGCCTGAAGGAATTGATTCGTGCCGGCACCCTTGATCGTCTCAATGCGATTCTGATGACCGCTCTCACATCGTCCCTGGGGATGCTGCCTCTGGCTCTGGCCTTCGGAGCTGGCAACGAGATCCTGCAGCCGTTGGCGATCGTGGTGCTGGGTGGTCTGATCACCTCGACACTGCTGACGCTGGTCGTGATTCCGGCCCTTTATGCACGGTTTGGATCCAGGTTGCTTGCAGAGGCGAGCCGCTGAATGTTCCGGTGTCGTTTTAAGCAACCATGGCTAGCAAAGGATGCTGCTCATTCGTCAGCGACATCCCATCGCTGATCGATTTTCGCGTCGATCGAGATGCAACAACGACCTCCAGGAGGCCGGCCGGCCCATGATGCGGCCCAACGTCATCTCAAGGCCTCTCGCCTGCGCGCGAAACGGGCCCGTCAGGGCTGGCGGCCCTGGATGTTGTTCGGTGTTGCGTCGCTCTTCTATTTCTATGAATTCTTTGCACGGGTCGCTCCCGGGGTGTTGCACTCAGAGCTGATGAAAGTGTCCGGCGCAAGTGAAGGCGCGTTCGGCTTCTCCATGAGTCTTTATTTTCTGGCCTATGCACCGGCTCAGCTGCTCGTTGGGCGGCTGCTCGACCGACATGGTGTTCGTGCCGTTGCGGCGCCGGCATCGCTACTTGTTGCACTCGGATGCCTCCTCTTCGCTACATCGGACAACATCGTTCTGATGGGTCTGGGTCGTTTTTTTCAGGGGCTCGGCAGTTCCGTGGCCTATCTGGGCGTGATCTATCTCTCACTGATCTGGCTGCCCCCTCAGCGTCACGGCATGGTTCCGGGGATGGTCACCGCCATCGGAACGCTGGGGGCGGCGACTGCCCAGCTGCCTCTGCTGTTGATTTCAGATCAGTTCGGTTGGCGAATGCCGTTGTTGATCGGCTCTGCGGTGGGCGTCATCATCGCAAGTCTGATCTGGTGTTACCTGCCAAGACGGCCGAGCTGGTTTGTGGAGCTCATGCGGCAGGACGGTTTCGATCCACAGAGTCCCGAACCGATGGGCTTCCAGCTCAACAGGATTCTCCATCAACCCAGCCTCTGGATCCTCTCGCTTGCCGCTGCAGGCATCTATCTGCCGGTTTCTGTGATCGGTGATCTCTGGGGTGTGTCGTTCTTCGGAATCGAGGCCGGTCTTCCCAGTGACCACGCGAGTCTGATCACCACCGTCGTGTTCATCAGCTTCGCCATCGGCGCCATGGTGGCCGGCCACTGGTCCGATCGCATCGGCCGCCGCAAAGTTCTGTTTTCATCAGGGGCCATCAGTGCCGCCAGCTTCGCTCTGCTGCTCTGCTTCACAAGTCGCTTGCCGGTCAGCGTTGTGGTTGTTCTGGTCGGAGCGCTTGGGTTCACCTCCGGCAGTCAGCAACTGGCTTTCGTGATGGTTGCCGACACCGCCAAGCGGCATACGCGAGCGATCACACTCGCTTTCGTCAATTTCGTTGTGATGTTCTTCCCGGTGATTGTGCAGCCGACCGTAGGTCTGTTTTCTCAGTGGGGCTTGCCGGCCGGTGCCAGGCCGTCATCGATGCAGGAGCTGCAGGGATATTCGGTTGTGGTGGTGGGCATGCTGGCCGCGGCCGGCCTGAGTCTTCTTGTGCAGGACACCGTGCCGCGAGCTGACGAAGACGTTGTGTTGAGCCATTGAACCCAGACAGGTTGCCGCTGTGAGTGAATCGTCTCCGACTATTGATGTACTCGTCATCGGCGGTAACGGACGCGTGGGTGCATCAACGGTGCGCTGGCTTCACACGCTCTCCTGTCGATGGCCTGAGATTGTGCCACTCAGGCTTGCCATCGGAGGGCGCAGCAGGACCAGATTTGAAGCTGTGCGGAAGCGTCTGAAGCTCCCGGAGCTTGTTTTCAGATCGGTGGATCTCGATGCGGGAATGGAGTCGCTTGTCACAGCTGTTCACGGCGTCAGGCTTGTTGTGCACACGGCAGGACCGTTTCAGGGGCGAACGCAACCTGATCTGCTCCGGGCCTGTATCGCCTCGAGGGTTCCCTATTGCGATGTCTGCGATGAATTCAGCCTCAGTCGTCACGCCAAGGGCCTCTTCGAAGATGCGGTTGCAGCGGGTGTACCAGCTGTGGTGTCGTGCGGCATCTGGCCTGGCGTCAGTGCGCTGATGGCGGCTGAAGCCGTTCAACAACTTGGTGGACCACAGATCTGCGAAGGCTTGGAGCTCAGCTTTTTCACGGCCGGCACCGGTGGTGCAGGACCAACCATCGTCAGTGCCACCTTCCTGCTGCTGGCCACAAGGGTGTTGACCTACGTGGACAGCATGCTCACTGAAAAAGAGCCATGGACCGAGCGCCGGGTCGTTGATTTCGGTGCAGGTGTGGGAAGGCACGCCTGTCTGCTGCTCGATAACCCCGACGTTCCCACGACCGTTGAATCACTGGCTGTGGCCAACTGCGCGTCGCGTTTCGGCACTGCACCAGGGGTCTGGAACAGTCTTTTCGCCGTCATGAAACGCCTGCCGAGAGGTCTGCTTGTCAATCGAGCTGCGATGCAGCGCCTGGCGCTGTTTTCAATGCCCATCATCCGTTTGGTTGACAAGCTCGTTGGTGCCACCAATGCCATGCGTGTTGATGCTGTCAGCAAGGCTGATGCCGGATCAGGCATGCCTTTGAAGGTCACGCTGCGTTGTGTGCATGCGGATCTCGAAGACTGTGTCGGTCAGGCCACAGCTGCATTCGCGATGGAAATGCTGCGCGGGCGTGCAGGTGCCTCCTCCGCCGAGCGGACCATTTCAGCAGGTGTCTGGTACCCGGTTGAGCTGCAGGCAAAGGCACGCACCAACATCCTTGAGGTGGCCAGAGAAAACGCACTGGTCTGGGAGATTTGAGTCAGGAGCAGGATGATCACTGGGGTCTCTGCCGCGAGATGCAGCGGAACCCCAGGTGGCTGGTGCTTTCTCCGGCTTCCTGTGGAGAGCGGGCAGCTGGGCGGAAGCGGAGGCAGTACTGAGGTGAACAGAGGTGTGAGCCGCCTTTGATGATTTTCAGGTCGCCGCCGGCTTTTGATCCTGAGCAACAGCAATGGGCACTGGGAGTGTCCTGCCAGGAACTTTCCGTCCACTCCCAGACGTTCCCCGCCATATCGAAGAGGCCGTAGCCATTGGCAGGAAAGGTTCCGACCGGTGAGGTGCCCTTCCATCCATGGGCCCCATGATTGTCAAACGGGAAGTCGCCCTGCCAGGTGTTGGCAAACAGTGTTTCCCCTTGATTGGGCTCCTCTCCCCATATGTAGGTGGCACCTTCGATTCCTCCACGCGCACACCATTCCCATTCCGGCTCCTGAGGCAGTGCAAGCCCGGCCCAGGCCGCATAGGCGCGGGCGTCGTGCAGGGAGACATGCACGACGGGATGATCCATCCGTGCCTTCAGATCTGATTCGGGCCCCTCGGGGTGATGCCAGCTGGCACCAGGAACCCAGGCCCACCACTTTCTCCAGTCGTTGAGTGCCACCGGACCCTCTGTTCCAACGAACACCACCGAACCTTCACGGTCATTTCTCTCAGCGGTTGTGACGTATCCGCTGTCGCTGACGAAGTCCCTGAACTGTGCGTTCGTCACCAGCTTTGACTGGATCAGAACATCGTCGATCTCAACCGATGTGGTCGGTGATTCCTCGATGTAGAACGCTGTGGATCCCATCAAAAGAGATCCACCACGAACCAGAACGAGGTCTTGCGTTTTGGCTTTGTTCAACTGCGATTCTCTCGGCTTCGTTACTGGGGAAACGACGTCATGCTGAAAGTTGGAGGGTTTGGATGCTCCTTGATGGAAGTTAGATAGTTGCCGACGATTTTCATGTACGGACCCAGGACCCAGGCACATGTTCCGACCACATTGAATTCCTCCTTGGGGTCCCGTTCGATATGGAACAGCGATGGATAACCCATCCCTTCAGCCCGATAGGCACAGACGCCCAGAGACGATGGGTTGGTCTGCGACTGGATCACCTGCTTCGGGTAGATACGCCATTGTTTCCAGCGAACAGCGGCAACTTCACCACCGATGAAGCTGATCAGATGATCGCGGCTCGATTGTTCGCTTTCACCCTTGAAGAATTTCAATTGATTGACGCCGTCATAGGCACGATCGTCCGGGAGCTTTGAGCCCAGTATTCCTGCGATCGTTGGCACGAAATCGTGAATCGACACCATTTCATTGCTTTTTCGGGCAGGGATGTTGCCTGGCCAGGACACCATGCCAGGAACCCGCAGGGATCCCTCGAGCACGTCGCCGACTTCGCCCCGGAAGGGGCCCGGTGAACTGCCCTTGAAGTCGGTGCTGATCACCTGATTCTGAACCGGCCCGTTGTCTGACAGGTAGATGATGATTGTGTTGTCCCTGATTCCCGCTGCTTCGACAGCGGCCACCACCTGTCCCACACGATGGTCGTGTTCCATGAGCATGTCCCCGTAGGGACCTGACGACGACCGGTTCTCGAAGTCACGGTGTGCTCCCTCCGGATAGTGGACGTGGGACCATCCGACGTAGAGAAAGAAAGGATCGTCGCCAGCAGACTTCTCTTTGATGAATGACGTCGCTGCATCGGCGATGTCATTTTCGACATGACGGCGGTAGTCGAGGTCGTAAGGGCGAACACGACGCAGGCTTCCGTCATCGTTCGACTCCCAGATGTGCGACTGGGCCGCTTCGATCTGCTCCTCACTCAGGCCTGAGCGACGCATCGTCTGGGGATAGAGGGTGGCATCGGTGGTTTCCAGAATGCCGACGCGATAGGAGTCGAATCCCTGGTTGGTGGGAATGCTCTGCTCCTCTTCGCCGAGATGCCACTTGCCGACCATTCCAGTGGAGTAGCCGTTCTCCTTGCAGATTTCCGCCAGCGTCAACTCGCCTGCCTGGAGTGTGCTGGGAGTTCCGCCCACAATGATGCTGTTCAATCCGGAACGGACGCTGTAACGGCCGGTCATCAAACCAGCTCGAGAAGGCGTGCAGCCGGGCTCCACAAAGAACTGGGTCAACATCAGGCTTTTCTCAGCCAGATCATCCAGATTCGGTGTCGGCATGCCGCGAAGATCGCCGCCGCTGCCGTAGCAGCCGAGATCACCGAAGCCGATGTTGTCGGCGAGCATTAAAACGATGTTTGGCCGATCGGTATCGGCCTTCCAGGAAAGGTTCCCAACGGTTCCTGTCATTGTCTGAGCGAAAGGCGTTTGTTGTTCTGATAGCTCGTTTCCCTGTTTCGCTTCCCAACACCAAGCTCATCTCGCACAAACGGGAGCCAGGCCTTCGAATCAAATCAGTGCGAAGCGATCAGTGCTGGTCGATGCCTAACTTTGAATACTGTTCAGCTCACGTCGATGATTCCGGGCCAGCTCCCGATGCTGCGTGATCGCAGGCCCGAGGTGATGGATCAGCCTGGGCTGGATCCTGCCGATCATGACCGGGCGCTTCGAGGCCTGCGCCGGATCAATGCCGTCAGTGGCTGTGTACCAGGTCTGTTTTGCCACCTTGAGTCGCTGGCGCTTGAGAATCCAGCAACCACGCTCAGCGTGCTTGAACTGGCCTGTGGAGGAGCTGATACGGCGATCAAGCTCGCCGCACTGGCTCAGCAACGCCAGTTGAAAATGACGATCCACGCCTGCGATCTCAATCCTGAGGCCGTGCGCATCGCACGCCGCAACGTTGCCAGGCAGAACAGCAGTGTTGATCTGTTTGTTGCCGATGCGCTCGACCCCCCTGAAGTCAGGATGTTTGATGTCGTGTACTGCACCCTTTTCGTTCACCATCTCGATCCTCCAGAGGTGGTGAAGTTGCTGACCGTGATGGCGGCGAAAGCGCGACGCCTTGTGCTGGTGGATGATCTGATCCGCAGTCGTCTGGGCTATGCGCTGGCCTGGGCCGGCACTCGTTTGCTCAGCCGATCCTGGGTGGTGCATCACGACGGCCCACTGTCGGTGAAAGCGGCATTCACTCCTTCGGAAATTCTTGATCTCGCCGCTGAGGCCGGTCTGCATAATCCCGTGCTCGAGCGCAACTGGCCTGAGCGTTACCGGCTTAGCTGGAGACCCGGCTGAGATGCGGAACAGCTGGGATGTGGTGGTGATCGGGGCCGGAGTTGCCGGTGGACTGGCTGCTTTTGATTGCGCACGCCGAGGTCTGTCTGTCCTGCTCGTTGAGAAGCGCTCCTTTCCACGCTGGAAGGTCTGCGGTTGTTGCTTCAATGCCAATGCACTGGCTGCACTGGCTGCCGTGGGGCTGCCGGAGCTGATCCGTGATCAGGGAGGTGTCCCCCTGGATCAAGTGCGTCTCGGCTTGAACGGCCGGACGCTCAATCTGGGGTTGCCCGAAGGCTGGGCACTGTCACGTGAGCGTTTCGATCAGGCGTTGGTCCATGCAGCCGAGGCGTCAGGAGCCACGGTGAGATTCCAGACCGGTGCTGTCCTTGAGGAGACTTCCGCCGAAGAACGCGTGGTGCGATTGCGTCCTTCCGGTGGGGCACCAACAGAGCGGATTCGGGCCCGTGTTGTTCTTGTCGCGGCTGGCTTGCAGCATCAGGTTCTGGCATCAGGCGACCGGGACACGATCAGGATCGATCCGGAGTCAAGAATTGGAGCAGGCTGTCTGATCAATGACGACGAGGTCGCTTATGCAGGCGGAATCATTCACATGGCCATCGCTCGTTGTGGTTATGTCGGTCTTGTGCGCCGTGAAGACGGTGCTCTCAATCTGGCCGCTGCCTTCGATCCCAGTGCGGTGAAATCTGCAGGTGGTGTTGCTCATGCTGCGGATCAGGTTCTGCGACGGGCTGGATTCGTCGTCCCTCGAGCTCTGGAGACATCACGTTGGCAGTTGACTCCAGCGCTGACGCGCCGTGCCGGTGTATCGGCGGGTGACCGCTTCCTGCTGCTGGGAGATGCCTCCGGTTATGTGGAACCTTTCACTGGTGAAGGTATGGCCTGGGCTCTTGCTGCGGGAGGGGCGGTGGCTCCTTTCGTGGAGGAGGCCCAGGGATGCTGGAGTGGCGATCTTGAGCAGCGATGGCAACGGAGGCTTGAGGAGATGACGGTGAGTCGTCAGCGTCTGTGTCGCCTGTTGTCGATGTTGTTGCGTCAACCGAGCGCTACAGCCGCAGTGTTCAGGCTGGGATGCCTGTGGCCCGCAATCCCTGAGCGTGTCATCACTGGACTCAATCGGGCTGTTCCTCATACGTTTTGCGCTGACCCATGCCACTGACACTTCACGGCATCGGAACAGCAGTGCCGGCTCAGCGTCTCAGTCAGTCGGAAGCACTGGAGGTGGCGCATCGCATCAATGCCGGCAGTGCAGATCAGAAAAAGCTGATGAACAGGATTTACAGCAAAACCACCGTGCGCTCACGCGGAAGTGTGCTTCTCAACAATGACGTCGATGAGGGAGTGAGTCGTGATCGTCTGAGTTTTTACGGCAGCGAAAGCCCTGGAACACGGGAACGAATGCAGGTCTTTGATGAGCACGCAGGTCTGCTTGCGTTGCAGGCCGCTCGTGATGCGCTGAACGATGGCGGGTTCGCGCCATCGAGGGTCACCCATCTCGTGACGGTGAGCTGCACCGGCTTTCAATCTCCGGGGGTTGATCTGTTCCTGATGGAAAAGCTCGGACTGTCAGCGGCAGTGCAGCGAACTCATGTCGGCTTCATGGGATGCCATGGGGCACTCAACGGCTTGCGTGTTGCCCATGCTTTTGCCGAGATGGATCCAGGTGCGGTGGTGTTGCTCTGCGCTGTTGAGCTGTGCAGCCTGCATATGTCGTACGGCTGGCATCCCGAACAGGTCGTGGCCAATGCGTTGTTCGCCGATGGAGCGGCAGCCGTTGTCGGCTCGACTGGTCCGCCGGCATCTGATCGCGACCTTGTGCTGCAGTGCAGTGGCTCAGTGGTGATCCCCGACAGTGCAGATCTCATGCACTGGGAGATCGGAGATCACGGTTTTTCCATGGGGTTGTCGCCACGTGTGCCGGAAACGGTGGGTGCAGCACTGCTCCCATGGTTGCAGGACTGGCTGCAGATTCGGGCCATCGATCTCGCTGCGATCCGAAGCTGGGCTGTGCATCCAGGTGGCCCGAAAATTCTCTCGACCTGCGCTGAAGCGCTGGCTCTTGATTTCAGGCTTCTGGAGGACAGTCGAATCGTGCTGCAGGACCATGGCAACATGTCGTCGGCGACGATCCTGTTCATCCTCGAAAGGTTGCGTCGCCGATCGGTTTCCGGCCCCTGCCTTGCACTCGCCTTCGGCCCGGGATTGAGTGCAGAGGTGGCACTTCTCGATCTTCAGATTGCCGCCTGAACGAGTCCGCGGAGCACATTCATCCTCGATGCCTTCTGCGGCTACGTATTGGTGCGATGGACACAACCCGGAATAGGGCATTGAGGTGGTTGATTTCTGTCCTGGATACGATCTCAGGTCATGGCGTCATTGCTTAATGCAGGAACGTCTTTCCATTGCATCAACACGGCAACCATTGCAATCCCACCACATGCAATGGCGAAGAAGAATGGCGCTTGTGGACCTACAGAAGCGATCAATTGACCACCGAAAAACGAAACAAGAGCGGCGCCAATCGTGAACAGTGAAGTTGCGAACCCCATGCCCCAACCCTGTTCATCTTTATCAACAGACTCAGAAAATCCCGTCAAAACTGTTGGATAGCCAATTCCATGCAGAATTCCGACAGGAAGCATGATTGCCAGGGCCAAGGGTCCGGAGGTGATGAGTAAAAATATGGCAATACAAATGCAGAATAAAGCCGTGCAGGAAAACATAATTGTGCGCTTTGAAAAACGTACATTTATTAGCTCAACCAGCACGCTGCTGGAAGCGGCAAGTCCAATACCCATCAAAAACATTGCAACACTCGAACCTATGGCCCCATAGCCAAACCGTGTTGAGAGGTTGGCTGATACAAAAACATAGAGCCCTAAAATACATAACATGTACGGAAAGTATGCTGTTGCAACGCGTTGAATCGATTGTCTGTTCAGTGCGTCAGTCAGTAATTTGAAGACGAGGAATGGGTTGATGTCCATTGGAATCGATTCTCTTTTGATATCTTTAAACCCAAAAAATACAAGTAGTAAGCCAGCTAGACATAATAAGCCACCCATCACAAATGGAAGTTGTGGCGAGGCGAAATTACCCAATAGATTCTTGTCAGAAAACAGTCCTCCAATGATGGGACCAATGACAAGCCCAAAGCTCATTCCTACGGTGACAAGACCCAGGTTTCGTGCACTTTCACGCTCATTTTTTGCCAGATCTATCATCGCTGCTGCAGCGATAGGCTGGGCTCCAGCTGTAAAACCAGTGATCGCCCTTGAAATCACTAAAAGTGCATAATTGCGAGAAATAATTCCCGCTGTTGCGATTGCATACCCTGCGATAGCGCCGAACAGGCAAATAAGAATGCCCGACTTTCGCCCAATACTGTCTGACAGTTTTGAGATATACAGCGATCCAAAAAACCACGTTAGAAAAAATGTGCCAATAGCTATTCCATAAAGAATCGCACCATTGCTTGGAGCATTTGTACCTTGAATAAATCCTCCATTGGGCTGTATTAGCAAGGCAGCAAAAATAGGAAAAGCGAGGCCTTGTCCCATGACGTCGACAAAGCAGGTGAACATGAGTGCGAAAATAGAAAGCGGCATTGATGTTCTCTTCTCTGTCTCTGCTTGGACTATCAAAGTAGCAAGGTGAGGCTTTGAGGCTTTTCGACTTCAGCTTGATGAAATAAACCGTCGGTTCGGCAGTGATTGATTCGACAATAAACCTTAATTGTGTTGATGATTAAGATACATTCACTGACTTCAGCTGTGGATTTGCTGACGACTGCTCATGAAGGTAACGTCTGCGGCTTTTCTGTTGATTGACCAACCGCTTAGATACTGCGACTTGTTGTTGAGATCTAATCTTGACGAGTCAGAGTTCAGTCCGTGGTCTATACCGACTTGCTCGAAATTTGAAGCTGGGGAATTGATTGAGATGAATGGCTCGAAACGGTACTCAATACCGTTGTGCTGAGATTCACTCACAGACACCAACGCACACGAAGGTACCTGGATCACTGAAGGCAAGAATCATCAAAACGGCCACGATGCTTCCAGCAATGAGTACAACAGGCCAGATTTCCTCTTCAGCACGCATTTCAAAAAACCAGAGAATCCCAGTACATAACTCTGCTTCTCATTGAACCTACCAGCCAAGTTCCTGAAACCGAACCTTCCAGGGCGGTTGTTACTGCTTTCACAAACCATTCAGTGGTCATAGACCAAAGGCGTCCCATGTGGTGGTACTCATGACAGCAACTGCCGTAAAAGCAGTTTTCACTGCAGAGCAAAGCCGGCGGGCACGCTTGGCAAAAATTGATTTGGACGAGGCGATCTACGAGGCTGCTGAACAGCATCCTGATATCTGGCCTCGTGGATTAATCACCAAGATCGCTGATGAGCTTGGTGTCACACCAGCAGAAGTTCGCCGTGAGCGAACCATTCTTCTGCCAGGAGTGAAGAGCGCACCTGAACTGGGTTGGTGACCAGTCAGCAGGTGCCTATGCAAATTCTCTGGAATCACCATATGTCAGCTCAGACGCCTGTCATCGGCAGAAACGACCCGATGCTTTTCAAGACTTTCATCAGCTGAGCTCAGTGAACGTCAGTTCTGCCCACACAGCTCCAATCAATCCATTGACCTCAACGCATGGGGTTGCCGATCATGAGATTTAATCTTCGCTCTATCTGCACTGGGATAGTGCAACCAATCTATTGTCGGCGCTTTATTGAAGTAAGGCTTGATTTTTATTTCTTGTCTTGATGATGAATTATTCATGACTTGCTGGCCCTGCAGCAATTGATGTTTCGGTTCAAGCAGTCGGTCTCGTTGGCTGGACCGTTGGTCAAACTGGTTTCAGCCATGGTCACATGATTCTGTTGGATTGCATTGTTGTCTGAAGAATTGATGATCCAGTGTAGACAGGGTGGAAATTGATTGGATAATCAATCCATTCGTTGTTTTGCTTTGAAGATTCAGTCATCTGTCTCTCCGCCCATGCAGAAGCGGCTCGATACAATCGATTCCCTTATTCAGCAAGGCTACACGCTTAAAAGGAATAATTGGTTTGATATTCAATTCAAAAACAGTTCTGGAATCAGGGTGAATATATTTCTCCCCTGGAGATCGCCAAGTGGTTTTTCCTGGATTGCCTTCTGGTTTGCGGGTGTTGTTTGTTGTCAGATTCGTGAATGGTCCTATTTTTACTGGCTTGCGATCGTCACTTCTCTGGATGTTATTTTTGCCAGTCTGTTTAATAGTGACTCAAATAATTTCGCCGGTTTTGTGTTGAGCTTGATTTATGCCAGTTGGTTTCCTTATATGAGATATCTGGCAATTGAAGAAGAGAGGAAAGAGTTTCCAGTTTTGAATTCGTTTTTTATGGCCATAGGTTTGACCTTTATTGCAATCATTCCAGCTGCAATTCTTGCTGCGGTTTTGGGTGTTGAATAGTGATTAATGCCCTTTAGTTTGCAGCATGAAAAATGCTCCTGATCCTGCAATCGTCTTCTGTTTGATTGTGTTTTTGATTGATCGAATGTTGTTCACAGTCAAAAAGATGAAGGATTCATGGTTTTTGCTTCTTCTGCCCTTGCGTAAAATCAGAATTCGGCCTTCTTCGGGTCCACTGCAGTGTCTGTGTCTTTAAAGGTAAGACCGGTTTCTTGATTGCTCTGATTGGCTTGGTTGCCAGGTAGGCAGTTGTTTGCGAATGGATCCAGTGAGGATGAATGCGAGCGATTGATCTTCCTCTAAAATCGAACGGATTGAAAGATCAAATTGTTTTGCAGATTCCCGTGTTGCTGCCGTTTGCGTTGATCCCTTTTCTTCTTGGTCACGGAGGGGGTGGTGGAGGCGCTGATTACTCCAGGCACGCTTATTCCGTTTGGGCTGAAGAGCATGCCGAGCATCGCTGTGACGCCTACAGGCAAGGTATGGACTGGGATGAAGCTTTTGCTTACGCCAATCAATCTTCAGGGCAGGCCTGGAGAGCAGTATTTGTGTCTTACCCTGAGAAGATGAAAGCCTACAATGCTGCAATCAAGCGAGATTGCAAGATTCTTCATGTGAAAAAATGGAATCAGAAAGTAATCAAATGACAAGTATTTTGCTCGTTTTTTGTTGCTTGCTTCAGATTGAACTCAATCGTTTTAACTTTACAATCGCTCTGTGTCGAGATCCCCAGAACTGATGTGGTGGCTGAGTCATTCTGTTCTGCTTATCTCACGGTAATCATGGCTTTGAAGACAGTTTTCCCGTGGTGAGCCGTTGAGGTCACGGTTGCTCTCAGCACTGGTTTTTCCTCATCTGGTGTGGCATTCCAGATTGGCCGTGATCAGAATCCCTGGAAAACAGAATCGGCGCGCTGATGTCTCCTTCGGTTGTTGGTTATACCCTCGATCGTCTTTCGGCTCTCGGCATAGGGCATGTCTTCGGAGTTCCCGGCGACTACTCCTTTCCACTCAACGATGCTGTGGAGGTGCACCCTCGTCTTCAGTGGGTTCCCTCATCCAATGAACTGAACGCGGCCTACGCCGCCGATGGCTATGCCCGTCGTAACGGCGCTGCGATTGTCTGCACCACCTATGGCGTCGGCGAACTCAGTGCACTCAACGGCCTGATGGGTTCGATGGCTGAACGTCTGCCTGTCTTTCACCTGGTGGGTTCACCCAGCATGCGCATTGTGCGTCAGGGTCTTGTCTGCCACCACACGCTCGGGGATCAGATCTATGACCGTTTTGAATTGATTTCCGCTGCTGCAAGTTGCGTCAGCGCCAGGCTGACGCCTGAGAATGCAGTGATCGAGCTGGAAAGAGTGATTGATAAGGCGCTTGAGGAATCCAGGCCGGCCTATCTGACTTTCCCGATGGATCTGGCTCTGATGCCGATCACCGGCAACCCGATCAATGGATCTCCCATCGGAGCCATCAAACAGCACGACAGCGTTGTGTCAGAGCTCGACGCTGTACTCGACCTGCTGGAGTCACGGATCAGAGCCGCCAACCAGCCAGTTGTTCTGCCGACAATCACTCTGCGCCGATTCGGCCTGGTTGACGCACTGGTGGAGTTTCTCGAGGTGACCGGTTTGTCGTACGCCACCACGCCAATGGACAAAGGCATTCTCAGCGAGGATCACCCCGCTTTTATGGGGATGTACAACGGAGGTCG
Organism: Cyanobium sp. ARS6; assembly: GCA_002687115.1. Lineage (GTDB taxonomy): Bacteria > Cyanobacteriota > Cyanobacteriia > PCC-6307 > Cyanobiaceae > Synechococcus_C. Next base: position 11,813 of record NYZI01000005.1, on the reverse strand, counting down.
ATCCACTCCCGCTGCTCTGCAGGGCGTGATCGAGCAGTCCGATCTGCTCATCGATCTGGGTGGATTGGTGATGGATGACCTCAACACAGGTCTCTGGAGTGGTCAACTCGACAGCAGTCGCATGGTGGCTCTGCACGCAGACTGGGTACAGGCAGGTAACCAGGTCTTCACCAGTGTCAGCCTCAGCGATGTGCTTGCTGGGCTGACAGCGCGCTTTAAACAAGCACCGAAACAGCAATCACGTTGGGGCGATGAGCGGTTTGTTGAACCTGAGCCCCTGCTGCCGGTGACAGGGGACGCCGGGGATCCCACGAGTTCGGCAGGTTTTTATCCCCGTCTGCAGCGTTTCCTGCGGCCGACCGATCTGCTGGTGTCTGATACGGGCACCTGCCTGCTGACGCTCAATGCGCTTCGATTGCCACCTGGAGTGGCAATGGAAAGCCAGACGCTCTGGGGTTCGATCGGCTGGGGTACACCTGCTGCTCTGGGATGCGCCCTTGCAGATAGCGATCGTCGTGTTGTGCTGGTTAGCGGTGATGGTGGTCATCAGCTCACCGCTCAGGAGATTGGTGTAATGGGATTCACTGGTGTTTCGCCAGTGGTGATTGTTTTGAACAACGGTCTGTACGGGGTGGAAGCGTTGATCAGTGAGTCGGGCCACGCTTACAACAACATCCCCGTCTGGCGATATGCAGACATTCCAAAAACGCTGGGTTGTGAGGGCTGGTGGTGTGGGAAGGCGTCTTCATTGGCAGAGCTTGACCGGGCGTTTGCTGCAATTAACGAGCATTCAGGTGCGGCATACCTCGAGATCCTGATTCCACCAGAGGAAAGTCAACCTTTGGCGGAAGAGGTCATTGAAACAATGCATCAGACGCATACACCGAAATCAAACACGCCTGTTTGAAACATGCTGTGTTCGCTTCAAGGGTGATTATCACCCTCAACACCGCGGAATCCGTAGAAGCACGAACACCACTCAGGTGGTGTGATCAGCTCTTGGGTTTGTTGTCGACATGAGATCAACCAAGGCGCAGTAGAGACTGCGCTGTGTCTCGACAGATCAGCTTTCGGGCCCGAGGATCGATCGGTGCTTGCTCAATCCAGCGTCCTGCCAGTTCGATGTCTTCGTAGGGGTAATCCGTGGAGAACATGATCCGTTCCGGCCCGAGCGTGTCGATCGAACACTGCAGAGAGGCGTCATTGCAGACGCCTGAAGTGGTGATGAAAAAATGTCGTTTGAAAACAGCGCTGGGTGTGGTGCTGATGTCGTTGCGATAGCGAGTTGTCGCATATCGACTGTCCAGTCTCCAGAGGTAAAAGGGCAGGTTCTCCCCCATATGTCCGAGGATCACTCTGGCGTTGGGATGTTTGTCGAAAATGCCCTTCACGATCAGCCGCAGCGCATGAGTGGCGGTGTCGATTGACCAGCCCCAGGTGGCCCCATCAAGTTCCTTCACCATGGACGATGGCTGGTCTGTCGGAAGCCCTGGGTGCAGATACAGCGGAACGTCGAGCTGTTCAAGTGTCATCCACAGCGGCTTCATTCTCTGGTGGTCGAGGTATTCGCCCTGAGTGCTGCCATTGACCAGAGCGCCAACGAATCCCAGCTCATTCACGCAACGCCTCAGCTCTGCACAGGCGTTCTCCACATTGAGCAGGTTCAGCGCTGCAAATCCGCGGAAGCGACGAGGTTGCTTCTGGATCGCCAGGTGCAGAGCGTCATTGCAACGACTGGCCAAGGCCGAGGCTTCAACCGTGTTTTGTATTGTCTGAATTCCAGGTGCAGTCTGAGACAGCACGGCGATCTCGACCCCGGCTTTGTCCATATTGATTAGCCGTTGTTCAGCGAGATCGGGAAGCAGTTCTTCGATCCTGCTCAACACCTGCGGATCGAAGAACTCCACGTCCTTTGCCGTGGGCAGCAGCTCCTGAATGGAGAAGTGTTCCTCAAGAGCGATCTTCCTTGTTGTGGTCTCTGAGACTGTGATTGAAGTCTGCGATTGTGGATGGCTCTCGTCTATGATCAATTCCTCTGATTCCTCTCCACTTGCCGCCAGCCCATGGTTCGTTGCGGTGATGTCATGCTGATTTTTCTGGAGGATGTCCTGTTGATAGCAGCGTTGCCGATCAAGGAATTATCGAAGCAGACATTCAAAGAGTTCTATTGTTCTGTTGCAATCCTCCAGGTTCAACACGCCGTTTCGCCACTCACTTCTGGTTTGTTTCAAAGCAGCCTCCGCATGCCTGTAAATGGTTGGAGTATGGAGTGTGAAATGAGTGGTAGTAAGAGGCATTCAATCTGATTATCAGCAATGGCCTGACTACTGATGCAGCTAATTTTGAGTACCCGTTTACAGCTGTTTCAAGAATTGTTTATCAGTTGTCTTTGAATTCCATTCATTGGACATGAATTTGTGGTTGTTCACTTTTGCATCAGTCTTTATGCCTGCACTTATCAAGAAAACCTTCAAGAGGTGATTGCTTTCAATAGTTGTCTGTTTTGGAACTATCAGACTCCGTAGAACCCCTGTGTGTTGTTCATCACTGCAGAGGAGGCATCACCTGAAACTATTGCCAGGAGTTGGTCTTTATCGAAGTTAGTGCCGACCTAGACCGCTTCCACGAAGCCGTCTGTAAAGATGCCGAGACCGGATTGGCCGTGAGCAGAGGCTTGGTTGATGGTGATCTGGCTGGTGTCTGCACCCAGGATTTTGATCTGATCAAAGGCGTCTAATTCAGAAATAATGTCGGCCTTTTCACCGTTGGGATTGTTGCCGGATTTTCCATACCAGAAGTTTTCAAGCAACTGATCGGACTTAATCACAAGTAGATCTTTTTCGCCGTCATTGTTCTCCAGATAGGTGTTCCAGCCGAAGTCACCCCATAGCTCGTCGCTGCCGGTTCCACTGGTAATCACATCACGACCGTTGCCGCCGCGGACACTGTCATTTCCAGCGCCGGCCTCAATGACATCCCATCCTGATAGGCCGAAAATCCTGTTTGCACCATAACCGCCTATCAGCAATGAGCCGGCTATTTCCACCTCTTGTGAAGCAGGCAGGACACCTGAGTCGAAGTCGAGAGGAGTGCCTCTGATTTCAGGTTCGTTGCTGTTGATGGTTGCATTGACTGTTAAGTCACGGCTCCAGCCCGGGACATCAACAAAGAATGTTTCTTTGGCTGGTTCGCTTCTTACGGCAGGGGCAGCAATTGGGGCAGTCGACCCGCCACCACTCCCACTACCGCCACCGCCACCGCCACCATTGCTTCCAGAAGACGATGTTGGTCTGGGATTGGTAGAAGCTGTTGGTGCGGGAGTTGGCTGGCTGCTGAAATCGTTCTCTGATGCAGTGATTTCAAAGGTGTTGTTGGCACCGATGGAACCACCGTTGCCATCGACGACGGAATAGGAGAGAGAGACGGTGCCAGTGAAGTTGATGTCAGGAGAGAAAGACCAGGAACCGTCGTTGTTGTTGGAGAGAGAGCCGTTGGTTGCAGTGAGGTTTGAGATGGAAAGTGTGTCACCATCGGGATCAGAGAATCCTTGAAGGAGGGCGTCTGCTGTCAGGGTGACGATGGAATTTTCTGTTGAAGATGAGAGTGATGCCTGGACTCCGCTGAGAATTGGTGGTGAATTCTCAGTGCCCCAGATGATCTGAAGAGCGGCCAGATCAGCTTCTGAAAAGCTGTAGTCCCAGCCATCGGGGCTGATGTTGTACGACATCACTGTGTCGTCCGTTGACCACCTTGGATCTGTCGGTTGTTCGTTGGGGTGGGAAAGTCCTAAAGCATGTCCTATCTCGTGAATGATTGTGTTGGCATCGAACGGGTCACCAGCTCCGGAAGCGTCATTTCCAAGGGAGTCATCATCCGTGTCCCTCCAAAGCACATGCCAGCTCTGTCCCAGATTGATGACTTGTCCGACTATGTCTGTACCCCAGTAGTCCCATTCGTTGACTGAGAGGATCGTGAGGTGTGAATCTTCAAGGTTATCCGTGTTCGCAAAGTTAAGATCTATCAGCGGGTCTAATTCGATAAATACATTGTTGATAAATGTTTCTGCGTCGCTTAAGTGGTCCCATGTCTGCAAAGTAGTACCAGTTCCCAGGTAGTTATCCACTGTTGAAACTTCATCGTAAATATAGTAGTAAAGAGTGTCTGAGTTTCCAAGATAGCTGTTGGTAATGTCTCCAAAGCTGTTGCTAGCCAGTGCTGTTGGGTTGAGTGAATCTTTGGCCGAGCTTTTTCCATTGATTGATGGAGTTTGTTCTGTTCCGTTTGTGCTCTCTGTAGCGCTTCCTTTACAGGTTGCGCATTGGCATTTTTTCGTGTGGAGTGTCGCCGCTGTCCGTGCTTGCTGAAGCTATGCCATTTGGCTCTGGTCTTGGCTCGTAGCCATGTGAACTGCCAGCGCCATTGCGCAGGATCGCTTCGCTGAGGCTGGAAATCTGTGCCATCAAGCCCTCGCTAACTGCGATTATTCCTGTATTAGCGCCGTTTTCGCCTGGAGAGCTCCTTTTGAGCTGAGATGTTTGATGTGTTTGTCCGTTTGTGCTGCCTTTAGAGAGTCTTGACTTCAAGTCTCAATCCACAACCCTGTAAGGCTGATCAGAGAGTTAGCACATTCCTCTAAATGGGTTTAGTAATGTTTGCTTGTTTGAAGATAATTAAAGTTTTTCGAATTGATGTAGTCGTAAGCTATTTGGCGACAGGATTCACCTGCTTTTTTAAGAGTTGATAGCTTGGCTTAATTATTGTTCGAGGCTTTTATTGTCAATTATTATTGCACTTGATTTTAAAATACTACTCGCTAGCATTGAAAGCCGAATGGTTTTATTTCAGCATTCAATTTCATCAAGATCGAAATCATGGGCTTTGTTCCTGTAAGAGGTGATTTGAGTTGTCTTGATCAATCTGAGCATAACTGTTGGCATCCTGACGGAAGGCTGAAACCGATCCACTAGTGGTTGTCGCATGGTCCACCCCTGGAAAAAATCATGGATGCGAATCCTCAGAGGAGTCTTTGGTCAATGGATTGAAATAGATAAAACAATTGTGGTTCAGGTGGCCATCTCTCCGCTCAGCAGCACTTGATTGCAGTGGCTTCAAAGGAGTGATCCATGAGTTATCTCTGGTTTTTATGCAACTTTGCGTGATTGTGTGTTCTCTCTTCTGGAAGTCGCCGTCTCAATAAATATTCCTGGTCTTTTCAAAGGTCTGTCTTGAGGGCTCTGGCGTGATGATCAAGATGTCTGTCAATCACGCTCGACACAAAAAAATAGCTGTGGTCATAGCCCTCATGGATCACCATTTCGAGACTCTGCCCGCTTTTGAAACAGGCATGGCGAAGGTCTTCCGGACGCAATTGCTCCTCCAGGAAGGGATCAGCTGAGCCGATGTCCACCAGCAGACAGTCATCTCTGAGGTGACCGTCCTCAAGCAGTGCAACAGCATCCCATTGACGCCAGCTGAGCAGTTCTTCAGATGATGTTCCGAGCAGGTGGCCGAACGCTTTACGCCCCCATGGGCACTGACCTGGGTGTGCGATCGGAGCCACTGCAGACACCGACCGGTAGAGATGTGGGTGACGCAGACCCAGCACCAGGGCACCGTGGCCTCCCATGGAGTGGCCAGAGATACCCAGTCGCTGATCGTCAAGTGGAACCTCAGTGCAGAGCTGTTTGATCAGCTCTTCAACGACAAAGCTGTGCATCCTGTAGTGCGATGACCAGGGCTGCTTCACAGCGTCCACGTAGAACCCGGCACCGTGTCCGAAATCCCACTGACCCTCAGGATCGCTGGGGACGTCATCCCCGCGTGGGCTGGTATCCGGCATGACCAGAGCAATGCCGTGCGTTGACGCGTGTCGTTGCGCACCTGCTTTCTGCACGGCGTTTTCGTCGCTGCAGGTCAGCCCTGAAAGCCAGATCAGGACGGGGACGGGTTCCGGTTTCGGTCCCAGTGCCTGCTCCGGAAGAAAGACGCCAACCGTTGTGGAGCCTTTCAGCTGCTGGGATTCCAGTTTGTAGCGGCGTTGCTCTCCTGCGAAGCAACGGTGACAGCTGATCAACTCCATGGTTCTGGTCGTGGCGCTTAGAAATGAATGACGGATCGGATGCTCTCACCCCGATGCATCAGTTCGAAGGCCTGATTGATGTCGTTCAGTTTCATGGTGTGGGTAATGAAGCTGTCCAGGGGGATGTTTCCTTTCTGATAACTCTCGACATAGCCAGGGAGCTGGCTTCTGCCCCTGACTCCCCCGAAGGCAGAACCCCTCCAAACACGACCGGTGACCAGCTGAAACGGTCGCGTGCTGATTTCCTGGCCTGCCCCTGCAACGCCGATGATTGTCGATTCACCCCACCCCTTGTGACACGCCTCAAGGGCAGCACGCATGACATCGACGTTGCCAATGCATTCGAAAGAATAATCAACACCTCCATCGGTGATGTCGATCAGAACCTCCTGGATCGGTTCTGAATGGTCACGTGGGTTAATGCATTCCGTCGCCCCCAGCTGCCGGGCGATGCTGAACTTGTCCGGGTTGAGGTCGATGCCAATGATCCTTTCGGCACCGGCTTGAACGGCACCGATGATCACGGCGAGACCGATGCCGCCCAGTCCGAACACAGCCACTGAGCTTCCCTGCTGCACCTTGGCAGTGTTGTGTACTGCCCCGATTCCCGTTGTGACTCCGCAGCCCAGCAAGCAGACCTTTTCCAGCGGAGCATCCTGATTGATCTTCGCAACCGCTATCTCAGGAAGCACTGTGTATTCGGAAAACGTCGACGTGCCCATGTAGTGATGAATCATTGAACCGGCATGGGAGAACCGACTGCTGCCGTCGGGCATCATTCCCCTGCCCTGAGTGGCTCGGATCGCCTGACAGAGGGTGGTTTTGCCTGAGCGGCAGTAGCTGCATTCACCGCACTCCGGTGTGTACAGGGGAATCACGTGATCTCCGGGCGCGACTGAGGTCACGCCTTGCCCGATCTCCATGACCACAGCGCCGCCTTCATGGCCAAGCACGGCAGGAAACAGGCCCTCCGGATCCGCGCCTGACAGGGTGTAGGCATCGGTGTGACAGACCCCTGAAGCCACGATTTTCAGCAGCACTTCACCATGTTTCGGTGGTGCCACCTCGATTTCGGTGACATCGAGTGGTTGGCCGGGTGCCCATGCCACGGCAGCTCGGGAGCGAATCATGGGTTTCTGCTCGTGATCTCTTCATCATGAGCCTTGGCTTGTGTCCCGTGTTGCTGTGAGAAGAAGCACCGATGCCCACCAGCGTCCGCCGGGATGCTCTTGCACTGCTGTCGCAATGATGAATCGATTCGGGCGAGCTATACGGAGTTCTGGGAGCTGAGGTGATGCATCTCTCCTGCACAACTCATATTTTTTCAGTGCCCTATGGACAGCACCTCACCACCACAGCACCTGTTGCGTCATAACCGCAGAGAGTTGATCACTCTCGCTTTCGGAGCAGGGGTGCTGGCTCTGCTCAACTTCAGCGGCATGCTGCCGTTTCTGCTGGAGGGAAAAGCGGCGTGGATTGTTGCAGGCCTGGTTCTTCTCGGCGGAGTCGTTGTGCTGCTCTCACAGCAGGTGGCCAATCAAGCCGAACTGCTGGCAGAGGCCCTTGGCGAGCCGTACGGAACTCTTGTGCTCACGTTGTCGGTGATCGTGATCGAGCTGTCTCTGATAGGCAGCACAATGCTCGCCGGAGAAAAAAATCCCACCCTCGCAAGAGACTCGATGTTCTCGGTGCTGATGATTGCGCTCACCGGCATCACCGGACTGTGTATGACATTGACTTCATGGCTCTCCAAGCAGAGGCTTGGCTCGGACGGATATCTTTCTGAGGAAGACCTGTCTGGCCCGAACATGGCGGGCTCAATGGTTTTCTACAACCTCATCAGCACAATGAGCGTGTTGGTGCTGATCATTCCCAACTTCAGCACCGACACGGCGGAAGGCAACTTCAGTCTGCCAATCAATGTCGTGTTGACAGTGGTTTCGGTTGGGGTCTACTCCATTTTTCTTGCGAACCAGATGGGTCCTTACCGCTGCTTTTTCATGGACCCGAGTGATCGATTCACTCAAAAAGATGGTGACATCTCAGGAAGCGCAGTCATCCATCGGCCATGGCAGGCAACAGGTCTTTTGCTGTCGAGCCTCGCCGTGGTGGTGCTGATCGCCGAATCGATGGGGCTGATGATCGAACGGGGTGTCAATGAACTGAATCTTCCTGCTTCTCTGGGAGGAGTTCTTGTGGCAATGCTGATCCTGATGCCTGAGGTGCTTAATGCAATCCGTGCCACTCGCCGAGGGCAGCTGCAACGAGCTCTCAACACGCTGTTTGGATCTGTTCTGGCCACCATCAGCTTGACGGTACCGGCTGTGTTGGTGATTGGAGAGATCACCGGGACCAAGGTGATTCTTGGGCTTGAACCTGCAGCAATGGTTCTCCTGACGCTCACTCTTTTTCTGTTACGTCCCCACCCCAAGGTGCTCGGCAGTGAAGGGTTGATGCTGTTGGTGGTGTTTCTGTTCTGGCTGGTCCTTGAACTGATCTGAACAACAGTTGGGTTTCTCTTGAATCCTGACAAATTCAGAAAGTAGGCTCATCATAAATCAAGATATGAATTCAAATTGTGACGCAATCTGTGCAATTACCGGCAGGAGCGATCGTTGTGACAGGAGCTTGCGGGGGTATTGGCAATGAACTTGTAAATATGTTTGCTGAAAAGGGTAGGGAGGTTGTGGCGATTAGTCGCCCAGGTAAAGAAGTTAAATTGCGCAAAAATAATGTCTCGCCTATTCATGCCCTTCATGCTGACCTTTGCGACAAGTCTTCAATTGCTGGCCTTGCAAGTCGGGTGAAATTGGTTCTCCAGGGAAGACCAATCTCCGCTTTGGTCAATACTGCTGGAATCGTGACTCCTTTGCAGCCATTGAAGGATTTTAACGCTGAAATGCTAATGGATAATTTCGCCGTCAATACAATTGCTCCAGCAATTTTAGCGTGTGGGTTGTCTGGGGAAATGGTTGATGGAGCACGTGTTCTGAATTTCTCTTCGCGAGCAGCCCTGCTCACCTTGCCTGGGCTCTCTGCGTATTGCATGAGCAAACATGCTTTGCGTTCGATAACCAGGTCTTTGCAATTGGAGTTGCCTGACCATATTGCGGTTGGCTCACTGATTCCCGGGGAAGTGGATACGGGAATGCAAGGGGATTTGCGAATGCCTGATGCTGAAGTGTTCCCTCTTGTCCAATTTTTCAGGAAGAATGTTGGAAGTTTGATTCCGGCGGCAGTTGCTGCGAATTTTATTTACTGGGTTCTTTTCTGCACTGATTCAACAGATTTTGCGAGAGATGATGCGTGGTATATCTACGACACCAGTCATCATCAACAATGGATTTGTCAGGGTGATTCGTTCGACTATCCTGAACCCTGAGGGATGGATTCGGTCTTCCAGGTATTGAGTAATGTATTGACATAAGATCGATATGCGTTTCAAAAGCTGTTCCGTGTGTGTTGATCAGTCGGTCCATCTTCTGCTGCAGATTGTCAATGGCTCAGTGAAATGCAGGCTGGCTCTAGTGGACTTTGATGCCACTTTGGAGCCTCTAATTGCAGCGACTTCAGAGAAGCGATCTCTCACTGGCTTCTGTTTTTCGCATCATTAGAATGGAGCTGTATGGTCGAAGTGTGCGTCACACTGTGATGCTTCTGGCTTTGCTTGATGTCTTAACAGCAGCAAAGTTAGTTGCTCAAGAATGGCAATCCAGCTGGTGGGTATTTTAAAAGTTTGTCAACTTCGGGTTTGACTTCGTTGCGGTAGATTGCCATTCAGGAGACGCAATAATGTCGGCTGTAATGGCTTTGGCCAATCGTTCTCCTGCGATAACGTCACTTGGATAGTGCATTCCGCAATAGACTCGGCTGTAGCCTCCCTGGCGGCCAATTTGTATCAGGCGTTCGCGCCGCTCAGGCTTTAAATCAGCAAGTAGTAGTGCTGTAGATGCGTACCAAGTGGAATGACCGCTTGGATAAAAAAAGCTGGATTCTAATGGCAAGCAGGGTTTGATATCACTATGAGAGATAAAAGGCCTTGGTCGCTTATGTTTATCCTTCAGGTCATCTTTTACATTATTAACAATCTTCAGGAATGACATTAATCCTTTTCTCGGAATTGGAGCGGATTTAGTCGTATTCCCCCCTATTGCTGCGTCAAATTAGCCGACATAGCGATTCAGAAAAAGCCAAGAGTGATTAACAGCCTGTGGATAACGAGTGCGCTGGTCCCAACGTAAAATCATCAAGTCATCACGTTCAATGTTACCACCTGTTTTCGGGGCAGGCCCAACAATTGATAGATATCGATCGGCCGATAACTTCAAACCATCTGCGGGATTGGCTGCAACAGGAACTGACCAGAGAACCAAGCTCAACGGAATCGTAAGAGCTGAATCGAAACGCATCGTAAACACCTAATTACGACCACTCTGAACAATAAAACGATAAAAACTATAGTCTATAAAAAATGTTAAGCAGGTCGAAGGTCTATTTAGTGGATCCTCACATTTCACGGTCTTACCAAAATTCCAGTGAGAAACTCAACATTCACTGCCATTAGTGCATCAAGTTGCGGACTGATCTAGTTTCCCTGACCAGTTTTGCAATCTAGAGCCTCGAATTACTGTGAGATTGAGAGAGTAGCTCTCGAGTTGTTTTCGGTTTGTCGTGCAACTGTGCATGACTATGGGAATCGACTCTTTGTTTCTCAGCTCAGCGAACTGTTTAGATTTATATGAACCCCAACGTTGAGTGTCTGTCACGATTTTTGGCGCTGCAAAACTCAATGTGATCACTGGCAGGGTCATACAGGGTGTAATTAGCCCCAGATCCAACACCGATCACGCTGCGTCTTGGCACCGGCTGTTCGTGCAACTGTTCACGAGTGTGATCTTTCACTCTTGATCGAATCTGCCCTCCGGTGAGCTGCAGTCGGAACTGACGTCCACTGCGCGCAGTGAACAGTCGATTGACATCCAGGCGAGTCAGTCTGTCGAGAAGAATCAATGGTGATGTCGTTTCATCGAGTTCATCGCCCACATCCGCTGAACTGCCGTGGATCAGGCCGCAGTCCAGTTCAATCAAGCCAAATTGCAGCGACGCCAGCCAGTTGAGGTGGTCTGTGCTCACTGCTTGCAGCAACCGCTGAACCTCAGAGTCATCTGACTGTCGATGTAATTCTTCGGCTTTGGCTTCTCCGCGGTAGCCATGCAGCGATAACAGTTGCTCTTCCTGCCAGCTGTATGGGTTCCTTTCTCCCCCGATAGGGTCGGGTCTCGCCAGGAGCACTAGTCCTGAACTCCAAAGGAACAGCTGATTTGAGTGATGCCAGGCCATCTGAGTGCAACTGAAGGCATCTCGTCGGTGGACCAAAGCTGGCCCTGGTGGCCGCTGCTGCCACTTAGCTCTCAGTTATATGTATGGGTCTGGGGGGCTTGTCCCTGAGCTGTCTCTGATTTGTTGTGCAACTGGGCGTGATTGTGGGCAACAACTGGATTCAGCAACTGCATCCAGTTTTCGAATGGGGTGATTGTGCTGATCAATCAGTCCACACTGAAGAAGCAGGTATCCCAACATCGTTTTCCCCTACTGCCGCTCGACCTTCACTGTCATGATTGCACCGGGTGCTGGTACGTACGCACGAAGGACTCCATAGAAGTCTTTGCCAGTGGGGATTCCGTTTTTTCCACTTCCATCCGGACTGAGTGTGATGGTTGTTGTTCCGTCTTGG
>NYZI01000004.1 GCA_002687115.1 Cyanobium sp. ARS6 | reverse complement strand
CGCATTTAGTTAACATTTAATGTTTTAAGTTATTTCGCCCAGATAGTATTTAAGTTGTAAAGCGTTATGGGATTGAAGATTACCTTGTCAGCTTTAGGCTGCAAGATCTGTTGATTTGAGGATTAGTTGATTGACTGCTGATTTCGTGAGGCAGGAACCATTCAGTCGTGAGTCAGCAAATTTGTATATGCATCAAACCGGCACCATGCATGCCGAACATTGTGTCACTCTAAAAATCAGAGCATGAAGCAGGTCTTTGAGTTTTAGTTCAAGATTAATCCTCGCTGTTTGGCCAGCAATGCAAAGTCACTCTGCTATGCCTATGAAAAGCGCTAGCTTAATCATCAGCTCTCTCTTCAAAGACTTACTGAATCAGGCTGTCAAACAATTGGTCTAGATGTTTCTTGTAATCCCTTTATCTCTGGTATTGTAGATAGTGCAACAATACAATTCGGCATCGATTGATTAATACAGATTCTCTTCTTGGTGAGATGAGATTAAGCAATCAGATGTTGGGTAGGCAACGCACATGAGGACAAAGCCAGCCCCCAGTTGGTCATCATCAAGGAAGCTTTGATCTGATTGGTCCACTGTTCCTGATACGACCCTGGCGGCACAGGTGCTGCATGCTCCTGCTTTACAGGAGAAAGGTACATCGATGCCAGCTTGCTCTGCTGCGTCGAGAATGTATTCATCATCAGGACACTCGATTGTATGAGTTCCGTCCGGTGTCTCAAGAGTAACTGTGTAATTCATATTGGTTTATCCTCAAAGACTTTATGAATGTCAGTGATCTTCTGCAAAAATTTTCTGTATCTTAACAGCTTTTCGCTTGAATCAGTGATTACATCCCATGCCTGCCAGCATCGGCCTTTAGGGGAAATGTATTGTCATTGACGAAGCTAGATCAGTGCTGCTTCAGCTTCATGGTTGAAAATATTTTTGTCCCTGAATTACTAGGCTTGCCATTGCATCAAAAATCGTTCAACTTCATTGTGATAATCGGCGATACCTCGTCAAATACAAGTCAGAAGTTCCTTGTAGGAGTAGAAGGATGAGGTGTTACTGCATTGCTGTTCTGCAGATGAAATGTTTGAACTTGTAGACGTGCTGTAGGTCATGTCAATGCCACTGACAGATCAGCATTGTATTGTTTAGGGGTGGTGAGAACATTGCTGACTCTTTAAAAGGATTTTGGCATTGTTCTGCCGAGTAATTAAGCATCTGAGACTTTGCGATGCGCTTATGGTGTCGTTGCTCAGCTACTCGCTGTCATGTGTATCAGGTTCTTCAAAATAAATCCGACGTAGCGTAGTGGTGCGAAGCCCCACAGTGGCGAGTTTAAGAAGCACGATCTGTCATTGATGTATTGCTGTTTTAGTGGGGCACTGCTTCTCTCACATCCCCCAAAGGGGTGACGTTGGATCACACATGGGGGGAGGAAGGATCGACTGTGTGCAGAACACTGATTCTGGTGTTTTGCCGAAGTCGCTTCAGCAGTTCCTTATCAATATTGAGGGCGATATGAGATCAGAGCAGGGATGTTGTTTCCAGTCGCGTCAATGATGGGTTCCGCCTGATGTCTGGACGTTGACCAAAGCGCTTTTTCCATGACTGTGTCAGCTGCGATTTCAGTCAGAAAACCCTGTACCGAAGTGCATTTCTGAGGTCCAGATTTCCAGGGCCTTCGCCCTGGTATTCCACGGTTAAGTCCTCGATCATTTCGTCTGGTGGAGTGTCGTCTCTGAATTTCCGGGTGATTCTGTCATCGTCTCTTTCAGAGCAATACATTTCGTATTCCCGCTTCTCCTTTCCGTCCCACCACGTCAGCAGGTATGAATGAACCGTATCCATAATCAGTTGGTTTTAAGGAAAAAGATCAGGATTTCGGCCTGATGTTCAGTAGTTGTGGAGTGTCGGGTGCGTCTCAGCCATGAGAGCCGACCTGTCCATGTATAGCTGTTCTCTGATTCTGTGCACTGCTCGTCGCTGTATTGTCTGAACTAACAACAGCCTTGATTGATACCAGTCAGCGCATCACAGTTAATCTGTCAACCTGTATCAGCTGTACGTAGAGCAAGTTGGACGTTGCTGTCAGCTACACCACTGACAGGGGCTCCCGCACAGCTACGTATTTTGGGCCGATGGGTTTGTCACTTATTGCACTGCTCACGAGCTGAGTTCCTGAGTCCTCGTACCAGCCAAAGCAGAATGCAACGCCGGAAGCAATGGTGCATGGTTCAGCTTTGAGTTCTGGCCGTTTGGTGAGTTCCTGTTGGAGCCAGGTCTTCAAGACCTAAAGAAACAATCTGCCGCTGCTTGGATTGGTTCATAAATGCGCTAGGCGAACGAACCCGCTGGATCATTATTTGCTTTGCACAGCACTGTGACTGGATGTTTCGTAACCGATCAAATCAACTGCCTTTAGCCACTTATTGTGGCTGTAATTCAGGAATTAATCCCCATTCTTTCTGAAGCGATTCAAGTGGTTGATCTGCAATGCTGAAGTAGTCAATGGCTAGTAAATCCTGTTTGCATTGTCTGCCGCGATTCATTGCGTGAACGACGCGTTTAGGATTTCCAGCCATTGAAATCTGATGGGGATTGGCGCCTGTAACGACACTGTCAAAAAGTCTCCCTTCATACATGGCCATGACACCAAGAAACCAGAGTATGGAACCTGGCATGCTGCTACTGGCAGCTCCAAAGGCAGCATTCTCCACTTCTCCGATCAGGTCAACCTCGTATCCACCAATCACATGCAGCCAGTCATGATGCGCGAGTGCAGCATTTGCACCACCGATCTCTCCTGGTGTGGTGAATCCATGGCTTTGATAGTGGTTCCAGACAGCCGCACCAAGGGTCCCCTCTGGAAGACTTGCCAGACCTCGCCACTGCATGGCAAGTTCTGGGTCCTCTTCCACAGTGAAGGTCCAGGCGTCTGGGCCGTATTTGCTGAGCAGATCCTCAAAATTTTCCTGTTGGCGGTCTTCTTCACCCATCCAGAACAGGCGATAAAAGTCGCTCTGGGCCTGTGCCCGAGCAGTGTTGGCAACGTCCCTGGCTAAGACCAGCGATCGATCCACTATTTGAAGTTTTTCAGCCTAGTTCTCCAAAGAGCGTTCCAGTTGGGGAGGGATAGGGTTCACCATCACCTCAGTCAGAACCAGCAGTTCGATTAATTCTTTTCGCTGCAAGTGATCAGGGAAGATCACAGCGGCTTCATCCACACGAATAGAACGAATTGTTTTGAAATCAATTTCAACTCCCAGCAGCTCCCGGAAGATGAGGCCAAGAAAGTAAGGTTGAAAATCTGTACACCAGCCATCAGCCATGCGAGCAGCCCCAGCCACAGCGGCAGCAAGTTGTTCCGCCTGCTCGATTGAAGTATGAGCCAGAAACACGAAGCCGTTTAAATTGAATTAGATTTCAAATATAAAAGATCAGAGAAAATTTTATAATTTAGAGACATAAATATACGTCTTCAGTGTAGAAACCGCAATCTGTTGATTTGGCAACATCCATATTGCCGGTCAAAGCCCCCTGTTTTGTTCTTTAAGGATTTCGTATTGATTTCAGTTATTTCACAACCTCTGCAGGTTTCCAGACAACAATGAACTTCAGAGTCTGATCTGGATTCCGAATCCAGGCTGAAGCTGAGGGTAATAGTCGTATCCATAAGGTGCGATCACATGTGGGTAGCCATACAAGGCGCGGTTATGAATCCTGCGTGCATGTCGCCAATCACGGTTGTAAGACCTTCGGTAATGGTTAAAGTCACGAAAATCGCGCCGATACTCGCGCTTTAGCCGTCTTCTCGCATGATGTCTGTGGTGATAATGATTTGCTTCAGCGGCTGGAATAAGGACTAATGAAGATGCGCTGACCGCTCCAGTACAAACAATTGCAGTGGCAATGAAACTTTTCCATCCTTTGGTGAAGCTGAGTGGTTGATCGACCATGGCTCTTTTGTAATGTCTTGATCTTCACCTTTGGAACTGTTTCAACAGCTGAGCTGATGGTGAGAATCAGCTGTGATTCATAAGAGCATTTGTTGGTTTGCATATTATCTGCAGTGTTCAACCGACCACGCATCAGCTGAAAATTTGAATCGGAATTACATAATGTTTTCTATATGGGGATAATCTTTAAATTGGTTGATGTCATCATTTGAATTTTTCTATTAGTTAGGAGTATCACATTGTGCCTTTTGGGGACTAATGATTGATGACTACCCAATCGTTGTAGAGAAGAACGCCTGATTAAAGTCATGCTGACAATCACTTCTCTAGTCCTTTAAATGAATTTGGTCATTAGACTGTCACATAGTGCTGGTTCGTTCAGCTTGAAGATGTAAGAATCTTGCGCTGCATTGATTCAAGATGATGGAAACCACAGTCTGGACTTTTAATCTGAGTGTTCCGTTTTCGGAGTGGGCCCAAATTTATGACAGCGATGATGTTACCAAGATGCACGCATCAGTCGGCATCAAATCTTTGTTTCGAGGGGTTTGTAAAGACGATTCAACCAGGGTCTGTGCTGTTCAGCAAGCTCCTGTCGGTGTTGCTCAAAAGATTTTCGAAGACAACAAGGAAATGATCCGCGGAGCAGGCCATATCATCGAAAGCACTGTCATCACTGCCTATACAGAGCAATAATCTGACCTGTCTCTTATGTCTCGATATCAGAAAGCATCTATGCCTATAGAAGGTTGCTTCCTATCTTGGAGTTTAGAAATCTTTGATTGATCTAAATTCCCACTTTCAGCGAATGACTGACCCGTGATTAATGAAGTTTGTTTGGCATTTCAACATTGGAATTGCTTGAGGTTACAATGATTAGTATTGATCATCGCAAATTAGGGTGAGCTATGGAATTTGACATCGTGGTTCTCAATCAGTTTCTCTCCAATTACCCTGACATTCCTTGGGCAAATTGGAAAGATTATGTACGTGAACAGATGATCAGCCAGGGTGATCACTGGTCAACTGCCATATTGCCTGGCAACGACATCTGGGATTGCTTGGATAAGCACCAAATTAATCCACTCCATCTTGTTCAGTGGAAGCCAGTCGAAGACACACTCTATAAAGTCAGCCTTCCTGATCATCCCCATCCGTTTGATCATCCGCTGTAAGTGTCTTTGTCGTGGTTCATTTGAAATGTAGTTTAATTAACTTTGTCATATTTTATTGTCAACGTAAAAATTGCGTTGAAGCTAGGTAGTGTTTTACGTTTTTATTTTGGTTGAATTTTTTCACCAAAGCAGCCAACGGCGTCATTGAGCCTGTATTAAATGAGCGTTAGTCTAAAATGAGTTGCATGTTTATGACAGTTTAGACCAATTCTGGTCGACAGTTAAAGACGATTGTCTTTAGCTTATTGATTGTTTCATGAATTTAGTGAGCAAACGTAACGCGCCCTACTTTCCTCTAAGTAATCAATATTTTTATCTTGTTTTTTCTGTTGTTTTGTCATTCTTGTTTGGCTGGTCGCTGGAAGTTTATTTGCTGACCCGCTCAGGTTTTATCAATTGATTCTGTTGTTATCCAGGCTATAACGCGTTGATTGAGGTTGCTGAGTCGTGCTTGACTCTATTATTTCAAGGTCTGCGGTTAGTTTCTATTTTTTATAACACCTTTTCGTGTAATCCTGTTGTGCTTTTCTAGTTTTGCCTTTCGAAAAAGCTACGTTAATATCCTTGTGTTGAGTTCTGGTTGAAGTTACCAGGCATAACTGCGCTACAGGCATCAATAATCCAGCTTTCTCAATGGTTCATTGCAAAAACTTTCGTATTGAAGAATTAAACCCTTTTTTAGAATGGCATCTGCATGGATCAACGGATGATATTAACGAGGCATTGAGTTGGGCCCAGTCTCTCAGTGATCAAATCAACCGATCTGTCCGTGTGATTGATTTTTCTGGGAATCTGATCATCCAGTTTGAAGTTTAGTTCGCCTCCATAGTTTTAAAATCTATACATTTTTTGACATGATTTTTCAGGTAAAAATTATAGAAAGATATCCACCTGCTTGGTATTGATTCATTGCTGTACAGCGGAACTTCTTTTTGTGTTTGAATTTTGGTTCAGTTGTATCTCTGGGAATATTTTTGGTATGCGAAATCAAGATTTTTGATAGTCATAATCTTAAAGAAACCGTATTTCTGCCTAAGCTAAAGATGAACGGTTTTTGATTAATGATCTAATTCATGTTGATCGTTTCAGGTTGACTGCAGGGTTTCCAGTGGTTATTGACTTTGGTGATTTTATCGTAGCCCATCCGTTTTGCTGCTAGTCGTGCCAGGTTTTCATTGCTATACATCAATTCTGCTTCGAGCTTTGAATGCTTCTTCGAGATTTGAGAGTGTAAATGATGAATGTGAGGAATTTGTTGCTTTGATCCGCTCAAATTGACAAATCCCATGCTCATTGGGCCTGCAGTCCAAACAGCCATTGTATTTAACCCCACTGAAAGTAGACCCATTCCCACCACTGAAGCGGTGACTGCGCCCATCGACACAAGTCCGATGCCGATCACACCCATCGGCACCACGCCGATGCAAACCACGCCCATGGGGACGATTCCGATTGCTACAACACCTAGTGGAGCGATCCCAAAGGCTATTTTTTTTGGTTTTGAGCCACAATGATTCTTTGAATCAATATCCGATGCTGAATTTTCAGAAGTCATGGATTAACAAATATCACTCGTTTAGCTTAGTCATNAGGNAAATATCTGAAAACTCTNTCNCTTAAGCTTTTCGGNNAAGTGTCAANNTGGATCATTTGTTTCGCCTNAGNNAATCATAAATCATTGGCTATCNGGTGTTTGTTGNGTAGCNACAATATGGATTTCCTCTGCCAGCTTCTTGATTGCAATTANTGTTTCACGGTCAGTCTGGGCTTGTTCTTCAGCAATCTCGCTTTGAATATTTTGACCAACAATNATGATTGACAGCAGTACTAATTGCAGAAATGTTTCAGCTACCCACGACACTATTTCCAAAGGATCTTCAGAAGATAGTGCCTCAGGTAGCGATACCAGCGCTATCGCTGCGAATAAATAAGCGCACGACATTGTGCCTACCCGTTCTGTTACAAACAGTGCAACTTTCTTGTTGAATTCCCGAATCTGCATCGCTGGCAACGATCTGATCTTTTTTATTTTAGCTTCAAATATTGAACTCGACATTTATATAATGCGCTCATTGTTACCGAAAGTAAGCCGTTGGTTTAATATTCAATTAACTGATGATCTGCCGATGGAATATTTAATCTAGTCTCGCTTTTATTACCCTGCGTTTTTTATTCAATCTTGATTGCTTTCATTTAGTTTGACGCTTGAAGGTGTAGCAACCTCCGTGGTATCCGGTGAAGGGCTGTGCATAGGTCACCAGTTCCCATCCCTGAGCACCAAGCTCATTCATCAGCTCCACCAGGCTTACCTTCTGAGGATGGTTCCTGGAGATCAATGGCTGGTCATCCAGCCAGAGCTCTTCAATCTCTCCAGTCCAGCTCTTGCCTCGGGGAACAAAGCGAAGTTGTGTGTATTCCCAGGCCATCAATGCTCAATGAGTCGGGCGACTCTAAGGCCATGAGCGCAATTTTTGACCGGGATTCAGCCAGTCAGCCACTGCAGTGAAGCCGACATTGCCAGACCGACGTACGTCCCCAGCAGATACCCCACCAACCCAACAGCCACGGATGGCAGGACAAGGCTGGGTCGGTTGAGGCTCCCTGCCAGTGCAAGAGCCGTGCTTGGTCCGCCTACAGCAGCTTGAGAAGCAACCAGGCATTCAGCCAAAGGGCAGCACGACCAGCGTTGTGCTTGAAGGACAACAACGGCCTGAACAAGAACCACTAGGCAGGCGTACAGCAGTACCGGCAGCCCCTCCCCGAATAGACCAGCAAGTTTTGAGCTGAGCCCGATGACCGCGAAAAATGGCTGAATCAAGACCACACCGATTCCATAACAGGGGCGACGCGACTGCGCCTGGGGTAACTGGGCGGCAATCAAAGCCACTGTTGTCAGCACAAGAATCGATGGTGGATTGATGCCGAACAGTCCCGTTAACCTCACCAGCTGGTCTGAAATCAACAGCACGGCACCGCCCCAGAGCAGCCCGACCATCACCAACCGAGAGGAAGGCCATAGCGTCGATTCAACCGTTGACGCTGATGGATCATTCAGGTCTGAACGCTTTGCCGGCAAAGACTGTGTTCGCTCACGTCCAATCAGCAAACTGACAACAAACCAGGCTGTGAAGGCGACGTGATCTGCAGCTGTTGCAGTCAACAGAAGTGTGGGTGGCAACTCAAGACTTCTGGCAACAGAGACAAAGTTCAGACTTCCACCGGTGAATGTCGCACTGAACAGCCCCGCCAGTGGAATCCACGTTTCACCCAGCCATGGTGATAGCAAAACCCCCACCAGCAAAACAGCCACCAGAGTTCCTGCAACAGCGGTGAAGAAGGGGAACAGCAAGCGGCGTGCATCGCTCAGCACGCTGCGTAGTTCAACAGCCAACAGCAGTTCCGCTATGGCCAGAGAGGTCAATGGACCGTTCACCCACGACACAGTCGATGGTTCAGGTGTCCAGGTTGTGATGTTGGCCACCAACAGTCCAAGCACCAGAATCACCATGGTGGTTCCAAGCTTCCGGGCCAGGCTGTTCACCTCAGCCAGCCACCATCCGAGTCCTGTCAACCCCAGAATCAGTACGACTGACAGCAGCTGTGAGAGCGAAGTCATGACTGCCAGTCGGTTGGTTGTAGTGAAAGCATGCCCGAGAGCAGCAGTTCCTGGTCAGACTTGAACGGTGCGCGCGGCGACGGACAGATCGCGTTTTTCCAACGATTCAGCGTTGAGCGATGACCATCACTCCAAGTCTGTTTCTGGTTGTGCTGGGTGGTCGCACTGCCAGCAGCCATATTGAGCTCCATGATGTGCGCTGGGTGGTGGGACCAAGCATCGAATCCACCATTCCGACTCTGAGGCAACAATGGTTCGGGCTACTGAGTGGCCTCCATATCGACAGCTACAAAGCCATTCGACATGTGGATGGCTACGCCATTGATCTGATCAGGGGACATGCCCAGTCGCCGGCAACACAGCAATCGTTGTCAACTTCGAAAAGCGACCGGCTCTGGTTCATCAACCTCGGGGGGTACGACCGCGATTCTCTGCAGGAATTGCACCAGTTCGGTCTGGTGGTTGCAGGCAGTCAACAGGCAGCGAAGGCAAGGGCCCGAAGGCGTTGGTTGGATGGTGCGTTACAGGTTCACAAGGATGATCTGCATGGCATTGACAACCTGGACACGGTTGACGATTGCCTGCCCATCTTCAATGTCGAGGGGTGGCAGGTGCATCTGAGACCAGGCCCTGGTGTCTCTGAAGTTGATCTGACACCCGACTGGTTTGGTTACTGGAGAATTGATGGGAAAGTCCCAAAGCCTCGCCCTGACTGACTGAAGTCTTGTTAAGCGAGGCTTTTAGACCAGGTTGGTCAAGCAGATGGTCAACTGGTTTCGATACGAAGTAGCAAACAGCCACAGCTAAAACCAAAGTCCAGCAAGGTTGTTTTCTTTACTGTTCACCGAGAAAATGTGGATTCCCATTGCACTCGCTGACTGCCACAGCATGTGATTGAGCTTCAGCCATTCCTTTGGCCCTGAGTGCCTTTTTGCTGATGGCCACACAGCGGTTCTGATCCCGGGACTGTTGAGCCACGTCATTGAAGAGAAGTAAGAAGGCAGCCCCGCCGATCACCATCAACAGGTTCAAAACATTCAGCTCAGACACTCTTCTGATCACGATTGCAATCTCCTGATGCTCTCAAGCCTCACAGTCCTTCACCAGACATGCACGGCGACAGCACCGTCCACATTTTTCAGGTCTCCAGCAGAGCCAATTGGTCATCACCCATTGGTCGCATGAAACTTAAGACAACCCTCTGGTTCTGAACCGTGATTCAGATGAATGTCTGTAAAGCTAACCCTTCTGTACCACTTGAGTCATTGGTTGATTCATTTCGAGCGCTTATGACAAGTGCTAGAAATTGACCCAAGTTGTTTGATTGTGATGTTAAATAGAGACTAATTGCAAATAAGTCTGCAACCAAAAAATATAGAGGCTTTTTAAGAGTTGGATGTTTTAGTTGTCATGATTAATGTTAAGGATAATTGTTTATTGGACTAACGTTGATCGGATAACGATTCAAGCGAGTGTCTTAAACTAAAACCAATAGTGATCACGCAGCCCTGGTTTTTCATCAATATGAAACTCCTTGTATAGGGCCCTGGCGGCCTGTTCATTTCTGGTATCAATTAATAAAATTAAACGACTCTTCCACCATTCCTTGATTGGACCTGCATCTTTTTTGATGAATGAATGTGGTGGAATACGCATGAATGTACCTGCAAAGAGACAGATTGATAATGGATAGAATTTGGAATGTAAAACTATCGCTGAAATGTGTAAGTAGCAGTTATTACAAATTAGCCACTGTGTTCGCTGCCTCTTCTTTTTTATTCGTCTTGTCAAGGCTGTGGCGATTGATTTGTATCCGCTGAGTTGTGTGGCGAATCCTTCCTTTTGAATGGATTTATGTCCAACAGTTGAACAGGTTCAAGCCTGTGGCTAGAGGTGCGTGGTTAGAGGGATTTGCTTGCATGGCAGGAATCACATCAAACCTGCCATCGTCGTTGCATAAAAAGCAGGTTTTTGCTGGTAATTGCGCTATTGCAATTGCACTCGGGCTGTCGCGCTTTGATTTCGGCATCGTCGCCAGGTTGATGCAGCATGATGATTGGATTTCAATCACAGGAATCGGTGAACTTGCGGGATTAAATGTTGCTGGATATGTGATTGGCTGCATTCATCACTCCAGAGAAAGAAGTCATAAGAACCTGTGCAAACTTCTGTTTTTGGCATTATTATTAATCTTTTCGTTGTGGCTTGAATTGGTTGATTGGCCTTTTCCTGTGCGCTTATTGATCAGGTTCATCAATGGTTGGTCAGCAGCTCATTTGGTTTGTGGAATTCCAGCCCTTGCTTTAAGAGGGATCTCCAAACACCAAGCCAGGAGATATACAGCATTTTTAGTGAGTGGTGCAGGTATCGGATCGTTGATTGGAGCCATCTCGATTGGTTGGATCGCAGACAATTCTCCTACCTTCGCCTGGATTGTCATCTCAGCTTGTGCAACCCTCTTGGCCATACCTGTCGCATGGTTGTTGGTGGAATCTTCGAGGGTCAGAGGTGAACGAAAGTCAACCACTTTGCAGCCTGGTGCTGCAGAGCAGAGGGTTCGTGTGAAATATCAAAACTTTAAACTTGCAGGCCTCGCTTCGGGATATTCATTGATCGGTGCTGGAATGGTACCGGTCATTTTGTATGGACCTTTGATTGCGACTTAGCGTTTAGACGCAAGTCCGATCATGAGCAGCGACTCTTTTGGACTCTTCGGAATTGGTTCAGTTGTTGGATGTTTTGTTGCCAGTGCATTCCCAAGTCAATGGTCTAACAGAACGATGTTGCCTTTAGTTTCTCTTTTTGGATTATTGGGTAGTGTGATGTTTCTGATTGCAAGCGATCTTTATGTTGAAATGACTGCAATTTTTTTAATTGGTGCTTGGGCTTACATGACCGTTGCTTTGACTTGTGATCGTCTTGGTGAATTACTGAATGACACCCAGAAAAAGCGTTGGTGGTCTCTTATATCATCTTTTTAGGTGGAAGCTACTCCGCTTTTGCGTTGATTTTTTCGCGTTTGGCGAGCATCTCAATGAAGGAAGTGCTTAGTGCAGGCGTGGTGTTAATGGGATGTCAATTGATGATGGAGTTGATTCAGAGGTCTGGCGTAAATGTACGTAGCCAGGATTAATCAGCAAAAATTATTTGTTTTGCTACTTGCTGTTTAGTTGATGTTTTGACCGCCTGCTTAGTATTTAATAATTTCAAAATAATATCTTGGCGACTCACTGGGGAGGTAGTTTGTCTTGGCTTGGGTGCTTTCTCGCATACCGGGCAATTCTGTAGATTGGATATGCGATCACTGCAAATGCCAAGGGGATAAAAAATAATCCCGTAACCATTGCAAGCAAGCCGCTTAACAAGAAGAAGATTGCAAATGCAAATTCAAGTCTGTGACCACTGCTCGTCATTTGCTCTGTCAGGATATTCTTGTAAAAGAATTCTAATAGATAATTGATTATTTGCTTTACTCCCGTTCCTTGCCAGTTGAGTTTCATGGTCTGAATATCTCTGTTTTATTCAATTTTCAAATTCATTTTAATTCCCGCGGCATTGCATCATTTCAAACTGTCTAGATTTTATTGTCGGCATTTTCACGATGTAGTCATCTGTTGTTTTTTAGGTTGGCGCCATTCCAGCCTGCTCCAAACGCAAAGATGATTGCAAAATATGCATTTGGAATGATGACACCCTCTTTTATCATGTCGACAAATGCAACGATTAAAAAGAATAGGCAAGAGTAAAACGACCAGTCTTTTTTCTTCGCGGACACAATAGTGAGTGTGAAATAAATTGTTGCGCCCAGTGTTGCACACTTTTGGTCGTTTAGCTATTGCCGATCTTCATCAGTCTTTTTCTCGTTTATTCAGGGGGTAGCAAATATATCAGAGTCTCCTTAGTTCACCCGTTTAAATATTGGATTCTGAGTTAATGAATTGCTATTTTCAGCCGATTAGAATTGACTTGACGTAAAAGCAATGACAGGTGAAATACTGTTTCCAGTCAACACCTGTTGCCTTTAAGAGAATCCATCTTATTGATAATTGCTCGACATGAGTGATGAAAAGGATTCGCATCCAGCGCTGGCAATTTGCTGATCAATAAATTCAGGCCGGCTTCATTCTGTTATGATTTGGTTGTTATTGTCCTTGTATAGATTGATCAATGACGGATTCGTTTGTAATAATCTTTGAGCTAATTTCCGCTATTGGCAAATTCCCACCATTGCTCCAATCGTTCTTCCGTGAAATAGGTGGTGGAACCAAACAGGCCTCCATGGGCAGTGTCCTGCAGGGTGAGTTGGCGAGCATTGCGAAGCAATGCCGACTCCACTGGTACAAGACCATCACCTCTGACATCAACGGCTCCTGCAATCGCGCGATAACTGCTTTTGGCACTCCGTCTTGAGAATGCAGAGGCATTGGTGCTCTCCAGGGGCAGGTCAGCCGCAATGGCTACGTAATCGATCCCTGGCTCGTGGCATCCGGGGAAGCACCGGTCAACCATGGCTCTGAGAGGGGTTGCGCGGACAGCCTGATGAGGGCTGCCAAGGCTGATTAAACGATTGACTCTCGACGCTCCTCCATAACGACGGCCCTCAAAAGCTTGATCGCTCAGATAGAGCCGCAACATGACCCCTCCAGAGCTGTGGCCGATCAGTGTGATCTGGTCCGAAGGTGACTTTGGCTGTAGTTGCTTGACGAGTTCGTCCACACGATCCAAGACGCGCCGCCAGCCGAAGCTCCAACTTGTGAGCAGCCAGTCATATCGCGATACGTTGACTACCTGAGCGTCGACAACACCCCGCTCCGTCAGCCACTTGGCCATCGGTTGATAGGCCTCTTCAGTGATCAGGAAACCACCGAGAATCACCACCGGCTGGTTTGGATCGACAGCTGTGATTTCACCAATCATGCCGAAACACCGTCATCATTCCTGCAGAGAAGGAGCATTTCATGAGTACAGAGAGAGTTGCTGATTATCCCAGGCCTCCACGGCTCGAGCCCAGTGCTGATCATGTGCTTGTGAAGGTAGGTGGTGAAATTCTTTTTGATGGAGAAGGCTGTATGCGTGTACTGGAAACCTTTCATCCTCCCACCTATTACCTCTCTCCAGACAAGATAAACCGGAAGCTGTTGATTCCATCAGCCGGTCGCAGCTTCTGCGAGTGGAAGGGTGTTGCTGACTATTTTGATGTTGTGGTGCGTGAGAATCGAGTGCATCGGGCTGTCTGGTGTTACTCATCTCCAACAGAACCCTTTAAAGAAATTTCAGGCTGGTTTGCTCTTTATCCTGGATTAATGGATGGTTGTTGGCTTAACGGGGAAAAGGTCACCGCTCAACCGGGTGGATTTTATGGTGGATGGATCAGTTCAGCAGTTGAAGGCCCATTCAAAGGTGATCCCAATCATCCAGAACTGATCTGATTGAACAGGACTGTGTATCGATGGGTGATTATTGATCATTGATTAATGATTAAGTATCTCCCTGGAGTGGTTTTCAGTTGTTGCATGTCCAATCTTTTTTTAATTCATCATAAAGAAGTCGTTGTCTTGAAGTTGTTACTAAGGAATCCAGGCACAGTTTGTAGCCTGAAAGCGGATCGCAAAAGATTTTCTGTGATGTTTCAGCGATCCATTCTATGAATCTGGATGATCCAGTTTCCGGTAATTTGATTGCTTCGATATAATTCTGATTCTCTTTGTTTTCACCTTGTGGTATGAGTTCCCGGTAGTCTGAGAGTTGGTAGAGCAGAAACTGTTCGCCAAGCCAGCAATCTTTGAGCGATAGGTTTGAACGTTTTTCACAGATTTCTGGATCTGCGCTGGTTACATATCTAAGTCGACCTAGCTTCACATCTGTTTCCAGTTGATCAACAGCTTCGATGCTGCAATGTCCAATTGCAATCAAGCCAGGGTATTGGTTCAATTCGGTGACATATAAAGCAGATGCAATATTGCCATTGTCAATGTCATCATTCAGCCAGTTGACGATGGATGGAATTGCCAAGTTGATAAAATCATAAAAACCTATTTTAGCCAATCATATAATGCCAAGATGGAACAATTGAGCAGTGATGGTGTGTCTTATCGTCATCAGTGTCTCAGGATTCTTCAGCGTGTCTTTGCTGCCCGAAGCTTGGGAAAAAAGCTTTTTTTCATAGTTTACGATTGAAGCAATGCGCGAATACTTGTCGAGTTTTTGAAGCGATATTGACAACGGCCTAAGACAGCTGTCGGTGAAAACTACCAATGACAACTAACTGAAGCATGGCTAGCTTTCTGGAGAGATGAGTTCATCGATGAAAATTTCATTAATCTTTCTTGTCAGTTTGGTTCTTGTCACTTTGAATACAGCCGTCAATGCCGGCTCGTTGACGCAAACAGGTTTTGATCAAGCATCCACAGTTGAAGACCTTAAATCAAGGGTGCCAGAGGGTGCAAACATCACCGGTACGAATTGCGAGAAAATCGGTATGCCTTCCGGAGGAGCCAATAAATACCGCTGTACTGTGAACTGGAACTAATTTTGAGATTAGTTTGTCTGCGTTCTTTTAATTATGGCATCAATTGTCAATCCACTGGGATAATAAATTTTTAAGCCGTTATTTTTAGAGTTGTCTACTCATTGGCTCTTGTTGTTTTGTGATTTAATCGAGGGATGGCCGCTTGATAAAAATTATCGCCTGCTGATTGCTGCAAATAGATTTAAAGTAACCTTATTTACTGGATTGAATTCACGATGCAGGATCTGATCCGTTTGTTAAGAGAACAGCCACGAAACAGCGAAATTTCTGAGCTTGTCGCAGCTTCAGAATCGCAATCTACGATTGAACTTGATGGCAACCTCGACTTGTTGACCGGCGTCTGGGAACTTCGTTGGAGCAGCGCCAAGCAACCCTGGTTGAAGCAGGCTGACTGGTTGGAAAATCTCCAGGTTCTTGACCCTGAAAATGCAAGGGGTATGAATCTTCTGCAGCTTGCTGGCCCGCTTGGATCAGTTGCAGCAATTGCGGTTGAGGCCGAACTCAGTGTTGATGGACGTAACAGAGTCGGTGTGCGTTTTAAGAAGGGGGGGTGGAGAGGACCAACCATACCTGGTGGTAATCGACTTCAACTCTTTAAAGCTGTAAATCAGTCATTTCCAGCTTGGCTTGATATCACAACACTCACGAAGGATCTGCGTATCTGTAGAGGCAACGCAGGCACAACTTTCGCTTTACTCAAACGTCATGACAAGTCTGTTTCGGATTTTTTCACTGAAATATGATTATGGATTAAATGATAATTGTTTTATTTTAATGTGAATTAAATTTAATTCTAATAGCGTTTTAATTTTTTCTGGCTGTTCAAGAGATGATTAGTTTACTGTAGTGACTCGTCGCTCTGGTTTTTCTACCCGTAAATAGGAGTACTTGCAGGAAAATATGATTCTTTTGTTTCTGATGCTGCAGATTAACGAGGCCAGTTCTGTTTGTTTTTGATTTCAATTTTGTCAAGTCTTATGACATTATGGGCTGCGACAATCAAGCCTATAGGCTTGAGCTAGCCAGTGCTCTACAGCCAGCGACCATTGTGTTTTAAGGCACTTGTTTCTCGATATCAGTCATCTGTCGTGCCTGAACATGATGGAGGCTAGTAAGGATTGCAAGCAGTCCAACACTGGTAAAAGAAATGATTGACGGACCAAGGATCTGCTGAGTGGGTGGCCAGGGGGGCCCAACGGACTACCCGTATTTGGAGATGCCGTCTATTGGTGTCTTGCTGGGGCAACAGGTTCAGGCTGGTTCAAGGGTGGTGTCTGAGCTCATGTTGATGCCTATGAACCGTGGGGTAACCGAAGTTTCAGCAGTAAGCAAAGCATTTTTCACACTGGTATGAACTGTGCCTTGATGCAATAAGCGATTTCACTGATGCCAGTGTCTCTCTTGTTGATGGATACTGAATGTACGAACGGCATTCGGAGGCGTTCAATGAGCAACGATGGTCCAACTGAGCATGCTTTAGAAGCTGCCTGACTGGCCCGACAAGCCACACAGCCAGACGCTTCGACCCGCCCTACTCGGCCTTCCGAGTAATGGGTTCAAGCAACATTCAGATAAGCCGTCTACCTCTCACGGTGGGCGGCTTTTCTTGTTTAATTGCCCTGGCACAGGGGCTGGCAAGCCACACGGCGGAGTGCAAATCACTGCTGCTGGTCGAAGCAGTCCACTGCAGAATGATCAAGACCCAAAACAATGGGTCTGACAGCAGCTGACTTCATCGCTTGTCCGGCTTGTCACAGAACAGGTCGACTAACCCCTGATCGCCAATACCGAACCTTATTGCTGAAAGGATCGTGTTTCAGTACAAGCTTCCTAGGCAGCGAGCATCGCCAGCTTCTATTCCGTTCAACTACCACCTGGATTGTTTATTCTTATGAATTGTGTTCAGTAAAGGGTATAAAATTACAAGCACAATCCTCAAACTCAAAATCATTTGTTTCCAATGATCCTTTATGCTTCGTCCTCGTTTTCGTAATCACTGAATGAGATCAGGTAGTGGTTGTCGCTTTGATTCTTTTCAATGACCCATCCGAAAACCCATCCATTTCCCTCTCCCGTATACACAGTTCCTGACCAGGAATCATCCTCGTCTTCAACTTCGAGAATGTCGTCTTCGCTCACGCGCGCAGCATTGGGAAACAACTTCATGAACACCATTCCGGCCAACATTGAGGCCTGTTCATTACTCATATAGTCGAGCTCGTCCTGAGTGAACTGCTTGCCATCGCTGGCAAAGTCAGACTCCAGAAGCTTCCCTTTGAGTGGGATATTCTTTGCTTTACCCAAGCCGACCTGAACACGCGCTTCATGATCTGGACATCTTTTGGCGAGTGCGATGCGCTCTTTGCAACCAATGTCGAGATTTTTGATTTTGGCTGTGAACTGTTCGAATTCCATATCCTTAATATTGGCTGAAGCGCGTTCGCCTGTCAGTGGATTTCTATAATGACTTTCTATCTTGCTCTGCTTCAACAGCTCTGTCATGCGGCATGAGAACAGGGCAAGTCATTCAAATGGAACGCAGTAAATTTTCAAGTGTCGAAATGTCGATCAAAATCCGGTCAATTCCAGTTGTGCTCTATCAATTCACGGAATGCTCCAGGGCTAGAAGACACTTGACACCCATTGAACAAGGCCATGACTGTTGAAGTTGCATTGGCAATGCTGCACCAGGAAGATCGGTGGCTTCTTCAACTGCGTGATGAAAACCCCGAAATCGTTGCGCCAGGCTGCTGGGGTCTGTTCGGCGGACATCTGGAGCATGGTGAGACCGCTTTGGTGGCTTTACGTCGCGAACTCAACGAAGAAATCGGTTGGTGCCCGAATCAACTCAACTCCTGGTTCCAGCATCAGGATGAGAAGCGCATTGTTCATGTCTTCACTGGCAAGCTCAGTGTCCCTCTTCAAGATCTGCGGCTGCTTGAAGGTCAGGACATGACCCTCGCTAGTACAGAACAGATCCGCTCCGGAAGGCTTTGGAGCCAAAAACTTAATCAGGACCGTCCATTAGCTAGCGCTCTCTGCATAGTGGTCGACAAACTGGATGAAATCATTCAGGTGGACTGAAGCAGCAAGATCACAACAAAGGCGATCATTGCCAGCAGAATCCAGAACCACCAACCTTTCGAAATTTGTTGTTGAGTCCTCACCGAGCGTGGTCTGCCGCTCGATCCACGGGCCTTTTGGTCAGCAGGAACGCCGCAGTGTGAACACACGAGGCGACCACCAAGCGAGCGGTCAGCACGAAAGCTGATAGATCCGCAACGGGCACAGCGACGATCAAACATCAACACACATTACCGGTTAAGTCAGAGTCATCCGAAGGATCGATCGGGCCTCTGGTGTTGGTTCATCCATTATTGGCTTGTTTTTCATCAGTATGACCAATTTTTTGATGATACTCGTGGTTGCATTGATTTTCATCGGCAATGACAACTGAACTACGTTGTGCAGCCGAATTTTGATAGTTCTGATGGTCATCTTGCTTGCGTCATTGTAAAGCGAATAGCGCATACTGCAAAAGTTCGTATCCACTAGCAGTCTGATGATGCATTGCTGGTGTTTCGTATGTAGACTGAAGTGATTTAACGTTCGGTAGAGTGTGATCGGCTGTTGTTGAAGAGATTGAAGTAGCTTGCACAACCTTGGATGATAAGACAAAACTGTATTTGATCAGCACTACTTCATTGTTCTGATCGCTCGGATGACTAAAATGCACTTTTGTTGGATTTAAGAATTACAATCAATGCTTTCGTCCTTGTTGCCAAAAACTATAAATTGTAATTTAAAGCGAATATCTTTAGTTTTTATTGATAGTTTAAGTGTCGAAAGCTTTATTTTAGACTGATTATGGCAAAAACAAGCAAGATCAGATGCCTGCATGGCTGAATTTCAAAGAATTGAGTGTCCCTCCCGATATCCGATAATTGTTATCAAAGCAATAATCGAGATCAGTGCACATACACCAGCCCAATCGATGCCAATCATTTGCCTACCTCCAGAACGCTACCCTTTCATTAAAGGGCGGCTGTGACACTGGCACAAGGCGTGAGAACCGAATGAAATATCCTGGATGAATGGATTACCTAATGTTTTCACCAACTTGGTTGCTGGTTCGTCTCCAATATAAGTTATCGGCAGTTGTCAACTGAGGCTGTAAGCCTTGCTTTTTTATTGAGGATTTCTGAGTTGTCTCATTTGCAGGCTTTGGGGCTGCACTTGATCAAGCATTAATGGAATAGTGCGCCTCAGGTCTTCTTAATTCTCAAGTCTCCTGTAAGTTTTGGCTGACTATAAAAGCAACGATTTTTCTTAGTGCTTAATAGAAAACACTTCAATATTTATCACCTGGGTGATTAGTATGGAATGTCCAACAAATGTACGAGATTGATGGTATGATTTTCTTTTTGAAGGGTTGTTTAAACGAATAGTTCCTTAGGAGCTCATAACATCTTGTAGCGACTCGCTTGAGGCCAGTCAGCTATGAAGTAAAAACTGTACTAATTTTGCACTCAATCTCGACCCCGTAATCTGACTGTATTGAAGCTTTTAAGCACTATTTTGAAGTTGACTAACTATGTTGTAGCCTTTTTTGGCAAGGAGAATCGATTAGCGTTGTGACGCGTATTTGTGTTGGTTTGCGTTGAGGATCGATTTGTTCATTTATTGACGCATCATTGCAAGCAAGCTTGAATTGTGTTCTTTTATTCAAAAATGCCATTTATGCATAAGACGACTTAATCACGGCTTTCATGAATTGTTAATTCAATAATATGATCTGACCCGCAGTCTATCAATTTAAATAGCATTGTTAGGAGTTGATCCAGTCTTAATGTTTTTACAAATACGATCATTTGCAATCATTACCAGTGCTGTATTTTTGAACCCATTGGTCATTGCAATAAGCCCTTTGTCTTCGTCTGCGGAAACTTTTCAAGCTTATAAAGACGACAAGCTTACTGGAGGACGTGCAATCATTGGAACTGGTCAAAACCTTCCTGCTCTTTCTTCATCCGGAGTCTGGGCAATTGGTAATTTTCCAAAAGAAGAGATTGAAAAATATCACAATAAACAGTCTGCTGCTGATCAACAAAGTGTGGCAGATGCTGCTATTGCATGGACTAACCAATGGTCTCAATCTCGATGTAATGTATCTAAGTCTTCAGATTTTAGTCAATGTAGATTAGCGGCGGTATTCGATGTAGACGATACTATGTTGAGTTCTTATGTTGTTGATCTGAATTCTCCAGTTCCATTTGTTCATAATGGAAAACTTCTAAACAATGCAATTGAATCTTGTAAAACCCCAGTCATTGAGCCTGTAAGAAAAGCTTATCAAGTTTTTCGTTCCTGGGGAATTGCTACCTTTATTGTCACTGGCCGATCTGAGAATCAGCGGAAATCTACTCTGAATTGTCTCGAATCGATGGGCATGTCAGAGTGGGAAGGAGCTCATTTCAAGCCGCATGAATATAAAGGTTCAGCATCACAATGGAAATACCAAGTTCGTCAACTTCTTATCAATGACGGCTGGAATATTGGGCCAAGCATTGGTGATCAGGTCAGTGACATGTCTTATGGCTCATTTACGCGTGGTTTTCTTATGCCAAATGTCAGATATTTTATAAAATAGTTTTCTTAAGTGTTATTAAATCGCTGCAATCTTTTAGTTATTTTACAGACTTGGCCATTGTATTTATCCCTTGCAAACTTGACAGAAAGTTTATAATTAGAGTTATACTTGCTTAGTAATAAATCTCGGACTTGGCTCGTCAAGCAGCCGAACTTCTTGCTGGCTTATGACTATCAGCGTGTTGAACACTTCTAGCATTTGTATTTTTGGTTCCAAACGTGTACTTATATTTGAATGGCGCAATGATGATTATTAGTGGTGGTCGTAAATTGGTTTTTTGCTCCCTATGTAATAAAGAATTACACTCTTTTTGATTCAATGGCTACTTTTATGATCGATCTTGATGGAGTGATTTCTAAGCATTCAACAATGGAATTCAATGACGGAGCTTTGAGTTACTTGAAAAAGATCAAAGATGAGGGTCACAATCTTGATTTTACGACGGCTAGAAAAGCTGCTAATAATAATATTCCATTGCTTCAGCTAGATTTGTCCATTGCTAAATTGAATGATTCAGGTATTGAATTTGATTCCATTGTTGGTGATCTCTCAAGTCCGAGGGTAGTTGTCAATGATGACGGTGCTTTTGCTGTTGATCATGCTCGGAATTCTCCACGTCATCACCATCCTGGAGTTGAGTTGTTTGCGTCAACCTAGCCGCCAGTAAAGTCTACCTCTTTTTTCTCTGTGATAACTTCACTCTAAGCTATGATTGGGTTGAATTATTTTTGTTTAGCACCATGAACTGTATGGTATTCGTATCGTGTTTCAAAGCGTAAAAGTTGCATTGTTTTTGCTGCATTAATGCTAAAAAATTATGGATTCAAAAACTGTTATGTCCGCTGAACAAATTGTCGAATTGGCCTAAGCCATTAAGTCAGATGCCAGCTTGAGGGAAATGTGTGTCAGCACGAAGTGTTCCGATGTTGATGATCAGTGTGTGGTCGCCAAGCAGTATGGTTTTAGTATTCACCCACATGATTTCGATAGTTATCAAGGCGGCAAGCTTGTAGAGCAGTCTGACGAAGATTCTTTTCTGAGGCCAAATTGGTGGGAGCTCATTTAGCTAATTCGTTTCCACTAGTTGATGTATTTCCGCTGTTTTAAAAAATCAATTTGTTTTGTAATTTTTCACATCTATTTCAATTATCGATTTTCATATTTTTTCTTGTTTTGATTGATGATTTTTGAATTTAGAAAAGTTTTGCTGTAAAAGCTGTATGTTGAGTGCTGATTATTTTTGCTTCATTCTAGCGATGGTTGACATCTAATATCTTTTTCATATTCTTCTGCTGCAAGGTTAATGTGTTGGTTAGCTAATCTGGTTATTTGCAGCTTCCAGCTCCTCGCTGATTGGCTTGTTTTATTGTTTCTTTAAAAATGTTTGGTTGCCAATTGTCGTTGATGGCAGCCAAGCTCAAGATGGCTCCATGGATTCATGACAATTTCCAGGCGGCAATTTCTAGGCATTGGGACATTTTCGATCCTATCCAGCATGGCAGCTTCTGGCTGGATGTCTGCAGGAACACAGGCATCAGTTGGTCTGAAACAACCATTGAGGGATGCTTCCATTCCTTTGGGCAATGCTCAATGGAGGCGGCAAGCCATTGCCAGGCTCTGGCATGAACACAAAAAAGCAGGGTCTACGCCGTTAATTGTGCATCAGTTTCCATTCAATTCGCGATCAAAACTGCTGCTCAAGAATGAGGCAATGAGTGTGACGGGCAGCCTTAAGCATCGAGTTGCCTGGGCTCTTGTGATGTGGGGTCTTATTGGCAGTGGTATCCGGCGTGATCTTCACCTTTTTGAACGCACCAGCGGTAATACCGGCATCGCTGAAGCCTATTTCGCTCAGCGACTAGGTTTGAGCTACACCGCTGTTGCGTCAGCAGGCATCAGCCCCTTAAAGCTGAAGGAGATTCGTCGCTATGGAGGGCGAGTTTTACTCATTCCGCAGGGTGTTAGCCCTTTGGCCTACTACCGGCAGGTCTTGGCAGACGACCCTCTTTCCTACGACATCAATCAGTTCGCGAATGCAGAAAAGGCCATCTCCTATTTCCAGGGCCCGGAGGCTGAAACTGAAAATCTCGCCAACGAGCTGGTGCTTCAGCTTCAGGAGCTAGGCATAAGCAGACCCGAGTGGTTTGTCATGGCTGCTGGCAGTGGGGGGACGGCTACCAGTATTGGTCGCTATATGCGTAAATGGAATCCTGGTTGGTCACCCGGATCCAAAACCCAACTTCTTGTGCCTGATCCGGAGCATTCTGTTTTGTTCGACTGGTACCGCACCGGGAATGCAGAACTGCGCTCTTCAAAGCCAAGTTTGATTGAAGGTGTAGGTAGTAGAGGGCCCATCATTTTCGGCAGCACTTTCAGTCTTCAGCGGGGTGTTGTGGATCGCATGCTCAAGGTGCCCGATGCCCTCACAGTTGCAGGGATGCACCTGGCCAACGATCTGGTGGGTTTCCGTGTCGGACCTTCCACTGGTTTGAACCTGGTTG
Source organism: Cyanobium sp. ARS6 (assembly GCA_002687115.1). Lineage (GTDB taxonomy): Bacteria > Cyanobacteriota > Cyanobacteriia > PCC-6307 > Cyanobiaceae > Synechococcus_C. The sequence continues at coordinate 51,702 of NYZI01000004.1, read as the reverse complement.
GTGCACTTCACTTAGCTTGCGAAGCCCATCAGTATGGGCGTTCCACAAACATCGCCACTGTGATCTGTGACAGTGGCGAGTTGTATTCCGACAACTACTACAACCCCGACTGGCTGGCTTTTTACGACCTGGATTGGCAGCCGTTGCTTCCCTTACTCCGCACAGCCTGGGAGCAGGGCAGTTGGCCTTCTCAGCTTTAATCCCCCTGTTTATTGAAATCTCTGTATTGCATTCATGAGTGATTCTCCCCGTTTGCTTGTTTAGAGAAATTCCTTCTTTGTTCAGTTAGAATTGATCTAATCGTCGAGCATTTGCTGCAATTCTATCCAGTAATTGATCTTGATTCAAGTCATCAGCGATTGCCATTTATTTTCTGCTTGCGCCATAACTTATCGCAGTACCTGACTCAATGCGAATCACATCCAAAATGGCTTGAACTTGCTGCTTAATTGTTCTTTTTATGGTGATTATTTGTATTGAAAACCTATTCAAGCATTGTGTTGAGGCATGCTTTGTTTGACTTCATCATTGGTGGCGGCTTGGTTGCAGGTTGGTTTTTTCTGTTTCACAGTGATCACACGAGAGTTTATGGCTGATGTCATTTCCACAGATTAACGTAGGTAGTGCCAGGGCAGTGATAATCTTTCTTCTTTTCGGCATCGAGGTTTGCATCCCCATCCTGCATACGCGTGGATTCTCAAGTGAAGTGTTAGGCCAGACAAAGAGTGCCTGTTGGTATACATCACCACATAGCGGAAAAAGGCGCCGGCTGGTAGCTGGCCGATCAGTAAGTGAAAGTTTCAAGCCTCAGAATTAACATCATTGTGATTCATCACAAGGATTCCAGGGAGGAGGATCTTGTACTTGAATCAGAAGTAGTTCAGCAGGTTTCTCGCCTACTGCCCATGAGCGATGTCCTCTGTGTTGTTTTGTTCCCTGATCTCCACCAAAGCTGATTTCTCCGGGCCCCATTTCCACGACCATTCCATCCATCGTCTCGACGCGCCAGCGGCCACGAAGGGGAATGATCCATTTAGGCTTTGGGTTTTCATGCCACTCACCAACTTCTCCCGGCATAAGAATTAATGTGAAGACTTTGGTAGGTCCGCTGTAGTTAAGTGCACTCCAGATGGGAGCAGCTCCATCAGCAAAAACTGATAGCTTGTGACCTGAGAGACAATGAAAATTCTGACAACTTTCACCTTGCTTATTGACCCACACTCGCCAAAATTTTATGCCTTTGTTTATCATTTTTGAAACTTCATTCCTCAAGTTCATTGAATGTTTCCTTCGCTGCCAGCAGTGCATTCGTTGCGGCTGGAAATTCGCAATAGGCAATCATCTGAGTGATAATTTCAAGGATCTCTGCTTTGCTTGATCCTGTATTTAATGCGCCTTTGATGTGGACCTTAAGTTCTGGAAGAGCAAAGTCCTGTACTGTCAATGCTGCAACAGTGCAAAGCTCACGTGTTTTGTCGTCGACAACATTACGTCTATAGAGTTCACCAAACGGAAATTCGACATTGACTTTTGCAAATTCAGGATAAATTGAGTGAATCACCTTGATCCATTGATCGGCAGCATCGCCAACATGAGTACGCATTTCTTGCATGCCTTCGACATACTTTTCTGATGGCATAGAATTTCGTTGCGATATTACAAATAACAGAATTGACTATGGACTAAGTCGGTTGACGGTGTACGTTTATCTAATAGCAACGCTTCGTACTGATTGTCCGTATTTTTTGTTTGGCTTTTATTGAATTAGTGATCAAGGTGTTTTGAACCCAAGGCTTAGGGGCAGCAAATACCCCGCCGTTGGCGGGGCGTGATTGGTTTCAGGCCTTTTTGCCCGGGGATTTACGTCCACACAGCGCCCTCTGCTTTTCCGAGCAAGGTTTTTAAAGGTTTTTAGCGTCCCCGTAATGGCTTCATGCTTCTCGCCGAACAATAATCATTCTGTCAGGCAAACTGATAAATCAGTTTATGCCCTTCAATTCATATTTTCATGTCGCAGAGATTTGTCTTGTTAAGAGACTAGGTTTTTGAGGCCAAGGTGTCTTCTGTAAGACTTGCAATCCCTGGGTTTGGTTACTGGTTTGTTTTCAAGGAAAATTTTATTGTAATAAATATCCTGTAAGACAAAAGTTGCTTAAGAGGCTTCTGCACAATGCTTTCAGTTTGGGATTTAGGTGTGCCTTAAAAGTCTTTCGTTCTGTTTCCCAGCCATAACCATTCCCTAACAGCACAGAAGGTGTCTCGCGATCTCGGTTTGTTATCAGTTTCTTATCTCCAGGTGCGCGACGGTGGTTGCATCTGTCACTGAAGCTTCTGTTTTCTTGATCTCACGACGTGTCGCCAAGTCCTTGCGCTTCACACCAGATGCAAGGTTGAACGCGAGGAAATGATCGATGGATTCAGCTGCTTGCCTCAGGTCTCTTTGTAAGTCAGAGAGGGGGTTCTGGGGGCGAATCCGGCTTGAAGTTCTCCAGGCTGTGACTCAGGTTGTGGAGTCAGCCGTCTACTGTTCGTAGCGGAGTGCCTCAACTTGCATTCGTTTGATGCGTTCAAGCACTGATTCATTGCTCATTCGATTATTGAGCCGTTCCACCAGCAGTGGAAATGCCAATGGCGTTGGACGAGGTGTTGGGCAGTGGAGTGTCTCTCCACATCGCATCCTTTTCAATGCGCTTCGCAGTCGAGACAGTTCAAGCTGTTCCTGAAGCACTTCCTGTTGAGCCTGGCGAAGTAGAAGATTGTCGGGTTCATGTTTGTTGAAGACCTCCCATAGCAATGATCCACTGATTTGAAGTTGGCCAGCGCTTTTGTTTTTCCCTGGAAATCCCTGAACGAGCAGTCCTGCCACCTGGGCAATACCGCGGAATCGACGTCGACATAGTTCTGAGAGATTTAACGCCTGCTCCAAATCGTTTTCCAGATGACTGTCATCCAGAAGGTCATCAAGATGCTCTTCCAGTAAGTCATCGATGGGGTAGTTCTTCGGTGCCAACAGTTCGAATCCGTAGTCATTCACCGAAACTGTGATGGTGCCACGGTGTTCTCTTGTCAATCTGGTGGCCCACAAAAAACCAAGACCTTCATGCACGAAGCGTCCCTCAAATGGATATGCGTAGAGATGCATCCCCTCCCGCGTTCGGCAGGTTTCAATCAGCAGCTGTCCGCTGGACGGCAGGGTCGACAGATCCATCTGACGTTCAAACAGTGGTTCAAGTGCGCTGAGTTCCGGTGTGTCCAGTTCACCTCGACCGGCTCGTGCAACCTCTTCACGAAGATGATGGGTCAGCAGATCGGACAGCGACATCTGACCTCCAGCCCAGGCTGGCACTGCAGTGCTTTTTTTGGTTGTGTTTCTTACATAAGCCGTCATGTCGCGAAGCCTCACGAATTCCAGCTGGCGTCCGGCAAAAAAGAAAACGTCCTTTGGCTTCAACTGGCTGATGAACGTTTCTTCCACGTGTCCCAGAACGGATCCCCGCACATAGCGAACCCGGATTGAGGGAGCGGACGTGATCGTTCCGATGTTCAACCGATGCAGTCTTGCAATCGCGTTGCTGCTGATCACATAACGCCCGTCAGGCGTGGTGACCAGTTTTCGGTAGCGGGGGTAAGCGCCCAGGCAGTCACCGCCGTGTTCGAGGAAACGCAAACACCAATCCCACTCCTCTTGCGTGATGGCCCTGTACGAACTGGTTCCACGAATCGCCCTGAGTGTTTCACCAGATCTGAATCCAGGACCGCAAGCGAGTGTCGTGAGATGTTGCAGCAATACGTCCAGTGGATGTTTTGGTGGGCGTCTCTCCTCCACCATGCCGTTTTCAAGCCCACGGCGAACTGCACTGAGTTCCAACAGTTCAAGGGCATTGGTCGGCATGAACAGCACCTTGGAGGTTCCACCTGGAAGATGCGCTGAGCGGCCTGCTCGCTGGAGCAGACGTGCCAGATTTTTAGGCGATCCAATTTGAACAACTCTCTCCACGGGTTGGAAGTCAACTCCCAGGTCAAGGGAACTCGTGCAGACCACCCAGAGCATTGACCCGGCTTTCACTGCTGCTTCGATGGCCTCTCTTTCACTGCGATCCAGTGCGCTGTGATGAAGTGCCAGCAGCCCTTCCATCTCCGGACAGGCATAACGCAGGCACTGAAACCAGCGTTCAGCCTGATTGCGTGTATTGGTGAACAGCAAGGTGCTTGTGCATGGCTCCAGTTGTGCGACGAGATCTTCGTATTGCCTCAGACCGAGATGACCACCCCAGGGAAATCCATCGATGCTGTCGGGAAGAATGCTTGTGACATCGAGCCCCCGCTTGGGAGCCCCAGTGATCAAACAGGGCTGGGAACCCTCTCCGAGTGCATGCCGGGCCGATTCCTCAAGATTTCCGATCGTGGCGCTGATCGCCCATGTCTGCAGTTGAGGGCGCTCCTGGCGCAACCAGCTCAGAGCCAGCTCCGTCTGGATACCGCGCTTGCTTCCAATCAGCTCATGCCATTCATCCAAGACAACGGTCTCGAGCGTTTTGAACAGTGCTTCGCAATGGCGGCCTGCCAACAGAACACAAAGCGATTCCGGAGTGGTGATCAGAATTTCCGGTGGTGTTCTGATCTGGCGGGTTCGTTCCGCTGATGCCGTATCTCCGTTGCGTATCCCTACACGCAAAGGCCATCCCATGGCGTCAATGGGTTGCTTCAGGGCAACTGCAAGGTCTCGGCTCAGCGCCCTGAGGGGAGTGATGTACAGCAACCTGACGCCTGATCGCTCATTTGCCGTCTCCAGCATCCGAGCCATCGGCCCCATCACTGCGGCGTAGGTTTTCCCAGACCCGGTTGGCACCTGAATCAGGCCACTCAGCCCCTTCAGGTGGGCCTCCCAAGCGCGCATCTGGAAAGGCAGTGGTGACCACCCCTGCCGCCTGAACCAGGTCTCGATCGGAGCGAGGGTCCGTTGCGGTTGCGTGTCTCTCTCTGTGTGGTCGTTAATGCTTTCAGTTTTCAGATTCAAGACGCCTCGCCTCTGTTGGCTAACTGATCACAAAGCGTTTGAGCGTCCACGATGGTGTTTGCACTTTCGGCTGTGCGGTCGTGCCTCCAACGAAGAATCCTTGGAAAACGAACCGCCAGCCCGCACTTATGGCGTTTGGATGTCTGGATGCCTTCAAACCCGATCTCGAAGACCAGTTCAGGTGCCACCGAGCGGGTTGGGCCGAAGCGTTCCTGCGTATGACTTCGAATCCAGCGATCCAGCTCAAGGATCTCGCTGTCGTTGAGTCCGGAGTAGGCCTTGGCGAACGTCACCAGCTGAGGGTTGCTCGATGGCTCTTGTGGCTGCCCCCAGAGCGCAAAGGTGTAATCGGTGAAGAGGTTGGCGCGGCGACCACGTCCTGCCTGGGCATAGATGAGCACGGCATCGAGGGTCATCGGATCACGTTTGTGCTTCCACCAGTAACCGCGCTTGCGACCGCTCAGGTAGGGGGATTTCAGATGCTTCAGCATCACCCCTTCAGCGCCCCGCTCAACGGCCTGTGCCCGGAGCTGATCAAGTTGATCCCAATGTCCCAGTTGTTGTCCACTGCTCAGACGGCAACGCCATCCCGACGGTTTCTCTCCAATCCTCTGATGCAGTTCATCCAGTTGTCGAAGTCGCTGCTGCAGTGATGTGGAGCGCAGATCGTCTCCATTGTGTTCCAGCAGGTCATAGGCCACAAAACTCACCGGGCACTCCAAACGCAGTTTGCGGCCAACCGTTTTTCGTCCAAGTCGTCGCTGTAAATCACTGAAGGGTCTTGGTTGTGGCTCGGTTTCCGCCCAGCAGATCACTTCTCCATCAAGCACCGTGTCTTCAGGAATCGCAGCCGCCATGTCAATCAGTTCCGGGAATTGCTCATTGATCAGCTCTTCGCCGCGACTCCACAGGTATGTTCCGCTGCCGCGCTGGATCAGCTGTCCACGGATGCCGTCCCATTTGTTTTCCACCCACCACTCCGATGCAGGTCCGGCATCGATCGATTCCTGTTTGAGCGGGCTGGCCAGAAAAAAGGGGTAGGGAACGGGGCCTCTGTTGGCACGCTCTTCACTGTTGATCGCTGTCAGAGATTGGAACCACCGTTCCGATGCCGCCCATGGCGTCATCAGTCGTTCAAGAACCAGCGCCTCCTCGAGGTTGAAGCCTGCGGCAATTGCCTTCACGACAAGGCCACGTGCGACGCCGATGCGGAAGCCGCCTGTCAGCAGCTTGTTGAACAGGAACAGGCGTTCATCCGGCAGTGACTCCCAGATTGTGAGCACAGCATTGGTCTGCTCATTGGGTTCCATGGCCGCAATGGCAGGGAGCAATGTCTCCATCCACCAGTGCATGGGTGGTGCACTGCTGAGCTGATCGATCCAGAACGCCACCTCCGGGTTGTGGATTTGTGCCGGAATATCGTTCCTGAGTTGTGGCCAGAGCAGCGACAGTGTTTCCGCCGAATCGCCGACATGACTCTGGCAGTCGTCGAACAGCCAGTCAGGCATGGCGCTCGCCTGTTGAAGGATCTCGCGCAATCGGCGGCCGGTGATCAATCGCTTGCGCCGTTCCCCCATCAGCAGCAACACAGTCCAGGCGGCGTCATGAGCATCCGCCTGCTGGAGATGATCTGCGATCAGATCAATTTTGCGTTTCGTCCCTGTGCTCTGATCCAGTTCCTCGATCAGAGCCGCGAAAGCGTTCATGCCGAAAGGGTTTCAGGCTTCTGATCAGTAATTCCAGAGATTGTCTTCACTTGGACCTGTCACCTGAACATTGCAGCCATTGATTGCGGCTGTGGTGATGTTGAAGGCTTTCACGTAGCGGTTTGCTGATTCGGATTCGCCGACTTCGCCGAGTGCACTTTGCAGTCGGGCGAGATCGATTCCGACCTGATCACGAGTGAGTGCACCGCTCGCCATACCGTCGCAGATGGCCTTTGCCGCTGCGGCACCATCAGCGGGAAACACCACAGTGTTGATCTGTTCAATGGTGACCGTGGCCTGTTGTGCCAGTAGCGGTCCTGCCGTTGAAGCGATCAAAACAATCAGGCCGGTCAGTGCAGAACAGCGGGTGGTCATCGTTCCAGAGAAGATGCCTGAGATTAGTTCAGATGAGCTGATCCAGTGGTTGGGCATCGAGTCCGTGTCGTTCGCGTAGGAAGCGTGCCAGCACATCACTCTGGCCATGGGTGACATAAACGGTTTTGGCACCGCTGTGGAGCACCGTTTGAACCAACCCCTGCCAGTCGGCATGGTCGCTGAGAACGAAACCTCTCTCATAGCCCCGGCGACGACGGGCTCCACGCACGGCCATCCATCCGGAGGCAAAGGCCGTCTGCGGTGACCTGAACCGCCGCATCCAGGCGGAACGATGCGCTGAAGGGGGCGCAAGGATCAGTCGTCCCGCCAGTGAGTCCTTGCGTGGCAGCTCGCTCACAGGCCTGCTTGAGGTCATGGCCACCCCTGCCTCGCGGTAGTGGCGCGTGACGGTCTCAACGGCGCCGTGAAGCAGCACTTCCTCGTCCACACCAATGGCGTTCAGCTCTGCCAGCAGACGCTGAGCCTTGCCGAATGAGTAGCAGAACAACAGCGAGGGACGCTCGCGGTCGCCATGCCACCAGTCTCGGATCTGTGTTGCCACCAGTGTCCCTGGGGCCCAGGCATAGATCGGCAACCCGAATGTGGCTTCGGTGATCAGCACGTCGCAGGGCACGACCTCAAAGGGTTCGCAGCTCGGGTCCGGGCAACGTTTGTAATCGCCGGTCACCACCCAGACCTGATCCTCGACCATCACCCGAATCTGAGCGGATCCGAGCACATGACCAGCGCTGTGGAATGACAGACATGCCTGATTGAGCCAGAACTCCTGGCGGTAAGGCATGCAATGGAGATGGATGTCTCTTCCCAGGCGTTGACGAAGCACTCCCTCGCTGACATCCACAGCCCAGTATTCGCCGCAGCCAGGTCTGGCGTGATCGGCATGGGCGTGCGTGATCAAGGCTCTCGATACTGGTCTTGAGGGATCGATCCAGGCGTCTGCTGCTCTGCAATACAGGCCGCTGTCGGTTCTCTCGAGAACGTTCATCCTTCAACTCTGGCAGGCCTGATCTGCAGCTGTGTCTCGTGCTCCTGAATGCGTTACTTGCTCATCGCCAGCATTCGTCTGATCGGTGCTTCCGCCTTGGAACGAATCGATTCCTCCATGGTGATCTGCGGCGACAGTGTCTCAAGACAGTCGCGCAGTTTTTCGAGGCTGTTCATGCGCATGTAGGGACAGGCGTTACAGCTGCAGCCATCAAGGCCGGGAACATCAAGCAATGTCTTTTCGGGGACTCGCTGCTGCATCTGATGCAGGATTCCGGGTTCTGTGAGAACGATGAATGTCTGGGAGTCGCTGATTTCGGAATGGATCAGCAGTTTGCTGGTCGATCCGATGAAGTCGGCTAGGTCCAGGAGATTTTCCTGACATTCCGGATGGGCGATCACTTCCGCATCAGGATGCTCCAGTTTGAGCTTGAGAAGTGCTTCTTCACTGAAGGTTTCGTGCACAAAGCAGCGCCCGGGCCAGAGGGTCAGTTCGCGGCCGCTCTGGCGCTCCACCCAACGTCCGAGGTTGCGGTCAGGAGCAAACAGCACCGGCTGTTCATCGGGCAGCTGTTTCACCAGGTCGACGGCGTTGCTGCTGGTGCAGATCAGATCGCTCTGGGCCTTCACTGCTGCAGTGCAGTTGATATAGCTCACCACCAGATGATCCGGATGACGTTCGCGAAAGCTCGCGAATTCATCGGCTGGGCAGTCGTCGGCCAGTGAGCAGCCCGCATCGACATCAGGCAGCACCACTGTTTTGTCAGGGCTGAGGATCTTCGCGGTCTCCGCCATGAAATGGACCCCGCAAAACACGATCACATCGGCATCGGTGTTGGCGGCCTTCCTTGACAGCTCGAGCGAGTCACCGATGAAATCAGCGATGTCCTGAATTTCAGGTTCCTGGTAATAGTGCGCCAGGATCACGGCATTGCGTTCCTGGCGGAGCTGGTTGATCGCCGCGACAAGTGCGGTGTCAGAGCTCATCGGGGCCTTCTGGGGCAGGATGGCACCAGCCTAGAAGTCGTTCTGACATCACTCCGTGTTGCCATTGCCGGAGACCTCCATGGTGACTGGGGGGAAAGAGATGCGGATCTGATACAGCGACTGCAACCGGACGCCCTTCTCTTTGTGGGAGATCTCAGTGATGGAGATCTGCGCCTGGTCAAGAGCATCACCCAGCTGTCCCTGCCTGTGGCGGTCCTGCTTGGAAACCATGACCGTGGACGCGACAGAAGCGGTGGTCTGCTTCAACAGCAGATCACGATGCTTGGAGACCGCCACTGCTCCTGGAAACTGCGTGAATGGAGCCAGCCCGAGCTGGCTGTGGTTGGTGCCCGACCTTGCAGTGCAGGGGGTGGGTTTCATCTCTCGAAGGCTGTTCAAGCGGTGTTCGGTCCAGTCACAGAGGCGCAGTCGGCTGGTTGGATCGTTGATGCGGCCGGGAAGGCTCCCGTTGACTGGCCCCTGGTGGTACTGGCACATTCGGGTCCCACGGGGCTGGGATCAGAGGCGAACAGTCCCTGCGGTCGCGACTGGAAGCAACCTCATATCGACTGGGGCGATCGGGATCTGGCCCTGGCTCTCGATCGCATGCAGCGAACCCGTCCAGCTGACCTTGTGGTGTTTGGTCACATGCATCATCAGCTCAAGGGACGACGCGGTGAACGGATCACGTTCCACCGGAACCGCCGAGGCACCTGCTTTGTGAATGCGGCATGTGTGCCGCGGGTTGGTGTGGATGGATCAGGTCAGCCGCTGCATCACTTCACCTGGGTTGAGTTCGCAGGGACTCAGCCAGCCTGGATCAGTCACCGTTGGTACCGACCCAGTGGTGAGCTGACTTATGAACAGCCCCTGCTCCGTTCAGCTCTGTCAGGTCAGAAGCCGTGCTGATCTATGTGTGTGTCAGTACGCATGGGTATGGCCATGCGGCGCGCCAGGCCGCAGTGCTGATCGAGTTGCATCGACTCAGGCCCGACTGGCATCTGGTGATCAGTTCCGGCGTGGATGAGACCTTCCTCGATCTTGTCCTTCGCGATCTGCCGGTGAGCAGGAGAACGGTTCGCTGGGATGTCGGCATGCTTCAGGCCGATGCCCTCGGCGTTGATGAGCAGGCAACTCTCAGAGCTCTTCAGAAGCTCGAGATCGAGCTCCCCAAGCTCGTGCAACGTGAGGTCGACTGGATTCGGCAGCAGAACAGCCCTTGTGTTGTTTTGGGGGATATTCCACCTGCGGCAGCTGAGCTTGCCCGGCAGCTGGAGGCACCGCTGCTGTGGATGGGCAACTTCGGCTGGGATGAGATCTACGGCCCCCTTGGCGGCCCGTTTCTTGCCTGGGCCGACAAGGCCACATCGGCCTATCAACGCGGGGCGCTGCTCTTGCGCTGTCCCTTTTCATTGGCGATGAACTGGTCGTTGCCTGAACGGGCCCTGGGTCTTGTTTCTGCAGATCCGGAGCCGCTTCCCTCAGATCTGGAAGGGCGTCTTCTCGCGGATGGCCGAGCAAAAGTCCTGGTGGGTTTTGGTGGCCTCGGTTTTCCACTTGCCCCCGAGCTGTTCACAAGCTGGCCTCAACATCAATTTCTCCTGCCTGCACCGAAGGATTCCAGGCAGTACGAACAGTTTCATCAGATCACGAATGTGCTGCTGTTGCCTGAATCGATCAGGTTTCTGGATGTGATGCCGTTCTGTGACCGATTGCTCGGCAAGCCTGGATTCAGCAGTTTTTGCGAGGCGATGAGCTGTCGCCTTGGGCTTCACGTGGTGGAGCGTCAGGGATTTGCAGAGGCTGCTGTGCTGATGGATGGCTTGCAACGCCATGCAGATCACAGAATTCTCACGCGACAGTCGCTGGAAACGGGTGACTGGCAGCTGGATCAGCCCCTGCAGCCTGCCGCAGGCACACCTCTGAAGGTTGGCGGGGCTGCGCAGGCCGCGGAAGCGATTCGACTGGTCGCAACCAACACAGTTCAGGAAGGCTGATTTTTTCTATCAGCTCGGCTTATCGGTGCTTCAAAGCATCTCTGCCCCTGGGCTCTGGCTTCTGTTGCGACAGCTTCAGTTGGCGTGACGATCTCCCGCCTGTCACAAAGTCCCTGGGATCGGCGGCATCTGTTCGACACAGTTTGGCCGTGTTTTACGGCACTGGATTCATCGAATCCACGGATTATTCGCCGTCCCAGTTCTCTTCTGGATTCGACGTTTGATTCTGTTCCTCGAATTTTCTGTATGACTTCCCTTGCTCTCACCGCCTGTCGTTTCATTCCAGGCGCTGTCGCAAGTGTTGTTCCTCTACTCGCTTCCCTGCCTTTACCGGAGGCTCGTGCGGCTCTGCCTGCGTTGGAGAGTTCCCGCTCAAGGCTTGTGATGCTTGAGGAGGAATCCGGTGCATCAGCTCTCCCTTACATCATCACTCCAGAGCGTCGCGCGATGCTCAACACCATCCGCTTTGCTGAAGGAACCTGGAAGGGTGGTCATGACCTCGGCTATCGAGTCATGTTCGGTGGTGGTCTGATGCCGTCGATGGACCGCCACCCCAACAGGGTGATTTATTCCTCCCGGTACGCCAGTGCTGCTGCCGGTGCCTACCAGTTCATGCCTTTCACCTGGGACATGGTCAAACGCCGCCTGGGAGTCAGAGGCTTCGGCCCTGAGGTACAGGACCAGGGCGCTCTCTTCCTGATCCAACGACGTAAAGCTCTGAAGCTGACTGACACCGGTGTGATGAGTCCTCACCTTGCAGCAAAATTGGCTCCCGAGTGGGCTTCCTTCCCCACCTTGCGTGGCAGCAGCTATTACGCGCAACCTGTGAAGCGCTTTGCAAATCTGCAGGGGTTCTTCAACGTGAATCTCGCTCAGTTGCGCAAGATTCGCGATCAGCGTCGCTCGGCTCTTTCGGCTAAGAAAACCGGTCAGGCCAAGTCCGATGCTGATTGTCTGGGTCCAGCATTTTCATGCAAGTAGCCCTGAGGCCTCTCGCCTGACTCAGCCATCCTGATTGGATTCGTTCAATTTTCGTCCAACCGTGGCCCCGGCGATCAGGTAAGCACCAACTCCTCCAGCCATGAATCCCATGCCGTTGCGAATCAGCGGCAGCAGTTCACTGGTTCGTGTGACGACAGGTGCAACCCCGAACACACCGAACAGCATCACCCAAAGAGGCGACAGCAACAGCAGCCAGCCCCAGGCAATACGCTCACCCTCTTTGCGTGGATAGGCAGCGAAACCTGCAATCAGACCACCAAGGATTGAGGTGCTGAGCGTCCAGAGCCACTGTTCCGTGGGCAGGCCCGGCACGACCTGGCACCCTCCGCGATCCAGGCAGAGTTCCACGGCATCCAGTGCTGCCAGGATGGCTCCGTCTTCACCGTGATCCTTCACATAAAACTGATTGCCGTAGCGGGTTTGCAGCTCCACCCACCAGGTACGCGGCATCAGCGCAAACAGGGCATCCCCCACATTGAAATTGAGCAGGTTGCCCCCACGAGGATCCGCCACCAGCAGAAGGCTGCGCTCGTCAAGTCCCCAGAAGTCCTTCACGGCAAGTCCTGGGGTTCGCTCGTACTGCGTCAGCACTCTCAGCTTCCAGCCGCTGCGTTGTTCAAAGGCGTCGAGAGAGGTTTCCAGTGACTGCCGCTGCGTCTGGCTCAAGGCCTTGGCAAGGTCAATCACCGGTGTCGGATGGTCGGGAAGCAGATCGGGATTGTCGATAGCCCCGGCGGGTGCAGCGAACATCACCAACAACACCCACAGGCTCAGCAGTGCTTTCAGGCCACGCATCATTGCTTGAACACCCATGATTCAGTGCGAGTGCACGCCATTCTCACCACATGAAGGCCTTTGATGTGCCCTGCCCAGCGTGGCTGCAGGAGCGACTTCAGCACCATGGTGACCGCGTGCCCTTTTCCACCTTCATGGAATGGGCTCTTCATGACCCTGATCACGGTGCTTACGGACGGGGGGAACTGCGTGTCGGTGTGACCGGGGATTTCGTCACGTCTCCTTCCCTTGGCGAGGATTTTGCAGGTCTTCTGCTGCATCAGCTCATCGACTGGCTGGAGATCCTGGCGTCTCGGCATCCGGATTCGCCGCTGTCAATCGTGGATGTGGGTCCAGGTGAGGGCGATCTGATTGCCCAGTTGATCCACATGCTCCCGGCTGCCGGAGCTGAATGGCTGCCGCGCGTGGAGTGCGTGCTTGTTGAAATCAACCCTGGAATGCAGCTCCGCCAGAGGGAGCGGCTCGAGTCATTGGCCAGTGTTCCCTGCCGATGGGTTTCCCTGCAGGAGCTCGCCGCAGCACCCGTCAACGGCGTGATGCTTGCTCATGAGCTTCTTGATGCTCTGCCGGTTGAACGCCTCATCCTTCGAGAAGGATCACTGCGTCGTCAGATGGTCGCTCTCGAGACCTCAGACGCATCAGTCCCCGTGCTCAGGTGGGATGAGGATCCTCTGCCACCGTCACTGGAGGCTCAGATCCTGAAGCAAGCCGATCGTGATGCTTTCGAGCTGCCGCCCAGGGGAGCGAGGGAAGGATGGGCGACGGAATGGCATCACTCCATGGCGCCCTGGATGAAAGAGGCCTGGGCGGCCATGAACGATGGCATTTTGCTGGTGGTGGATTACGCCCTGGAATCCAGCCGCTATTACGCTCCGCATCGTGCTGACGGAACCCTGATGGCCTACAGGCGTCAGCAGGCATCGTCGGACGTTCTGCGTGATGCGGGTTGTCAGGACATCACCGCCCACCTGTGCCTCGAATCGCTGGTGGGAGCAGCTGAAGAAGCTGGCTGGAGTTGCGCCGGGCATTGCCGCCAGGGAGAGGCGCTGCTTGCCTTGGGTCTTGCGGAGAGACTGACCGCACTACAGCAGATGCCGGGCGATCAGCTGGCGGAAGCGTTGCGGCGGCGAGAGGCTCTGCTGAGACTTGTTGATCCACACTGTCTCGGTGAGCTGCGCTGGATCGCCTTCGATCGCAATGCACCCGCTGCAGCTGAAGAAGACTTGATCGTCAGTCGTTTTCTGCGTTCACCCTCCTGATCAATTGAGTGAATCAAGGCAACGGGTGACATCCTCCTTGCTGATCTCGTCACTGATGATCACGTTGCCGATCCGGGTCGGCAGGACAAAACGCACCTGACCGTGGCGGACCTTTTTATCGCCTTGCAGGGTTTGCAGTGCTGATTCCTGGTTCAGGGCCGGCCAGGCAACGGGTAATCCGGCCTTCTCAATGAGCTTCACCTGGCGCTGTTGATCAGCTTCGCTCCAGAGTCCCTTCTGGACAGCGAGCCGCCCCACCGCCGCCATGCCGATCGCCACCGCTTCGCCATGAAGCCATGTTCCATATCCGGTCAGAGTCTCCACCACATGACCGAAGGTATGGCCGTAGTTGAGGATTGCCCGCCGACCGCCCTCCCGTTCATCGTCAGCGACAACCGATGCCTTGGCCTCCGCAGAGAGCACGAGGATGTCGTGGAGCAATGTCGGATCCATGGCCGCTGGATCAGAGAGATCTGAGGCTTGCTCCAGTCGCTGGAACAGTTCAGGGTCTCCGATCACTCCGTACTTGATGACTTCTGCCATTCCAGCTCTGAATTCCCTCACAGGCAGGGTGTTCAGCGTCAATGGATCAATCACCACCAGTCGTGGCTGATGGAAGGCTCCGATCAGATTCTTTCCCTTCGGATGGTTGACACCGGTCTTGCCGCCGATGGAGGCATCCACCATGGACAGAAGAGTTGTCGGAACCTGGACAACTCCGATACCGCGCAGCCAGCATGCCGCCGCGAAGCCGGTCATGTCGCCGACAACACCACCACCGAGCGCCAGCATGAGGGAAGTGCGCTCCAGGCCCTCCTGCTGCGCTTTGTCCAGAATCAGGCTCAGCGTGTGCAGGTTTTTTCGTTCTTCACCCGCATCGATTTCCAGCAGCACCGGTTTGAATCCAGCAGCTTTGAGTCCTTTCAGGCAGCTCTCGCCGTAGGGCCCGGCCACGTCGGGATTGCTCACCACAAGAATTTTGGTCCCTGATCGAATCGACAGCTCGGCCAGTGCCGCTCCGATCGAACTCACCATCGAACGGCCGATGATGACGTCGTAGGGATTGCGTTCCAGCGACACCGTGATCCTGGTGCGTTCCTGCAAGTCAGCTGGCTGCGCTGTGCTTGTGCTCATGGGCCGATGCTGCGGGTGCAATCCGCTGGCGATTCGATCGACTGACCTTATCCTCAGCCGGAGGCTTCTCGAGTTCGATGAACCCTGTCTCCAGGCCAGACCGGCGAACCACCCTCACAGCATGGGCTTTTCTTGCGCCTGCGCTCACACTGTTGAGTCTTTCGGTGCTGATTCCTGCCGCGATGGCTTTGCTGATCAGCTTCACGCAGACCGGGCTTGATGTGTCGGAACCTCTGCGCTTCATCGGCCTGGCCAATCTGCGCAGGCTTGCCGGTGATCCGATGTTCTACCGCGTGCTGGGGACCACCCTCGTCTACCTCATCGGCGTGGTCCCTCCGATTGTTCTCGGTGCCCTGGCTCTGGCCGTCCTCGTGAATCGCGTTCTGCCGGGTATCCACTGGCTGAGAGCTGCCTTCTACACGCCAGTGCTTGTGTCGATCGTTGTCGCCGCCATTGCCTTTCGCTGGCTGTATGCGGAGAACGGCCTGATCAATGGCTGGCTCGAAGCCTTGATCGGGTCCGGTTTCATCCCCATCGACTTTCTGACCAATCCCCTGCTGGCATTGCCTTCCGTGATGCTGGTGACCCTTTGGAAAGGGCTGGGGTACTACATGGTGATCTTTCTTGGAGGTCTTCAGGGGATCTCCAAGGAGCTCTATGAGGCAGCGGAACTGGACGGCAGTGAGGGTTGGAGGAAACATCTCGATATCACCCTTCCTTTGCTGAAGCCCTACGTGACCCTGGTGGCGGTGATCTCAGCCATCGCCGCCACCAAGGTGTTCGAGGAAGTGTTTCTGATGACGCAGGGAGGACCTGCGGACTCCACCAGGACCCTTGTCTATTACGTGTATGACCAGGCTTTTGCAGAGCTGGAGATCAGTTACGCCTGCACAGTTGGTCTTGCACTGTTTCTGATCGTTCTGCTGCTGACGGCGATCAGATTTGCATTCGCTGAGGACCAGTCACTGATCTAGACAACAACTTTCCTGAGGGTCGGATGGCAAGCTTCAGGGGATGAAATCAACGGCCATGGCCAGTGCTGCCGGAACAATTGGTGTTGTTGGGGGTGGCCAGCTCGCACTGATGCTCTGTGAAGCCGCGTCATCGCGCGATGTTGATGTCATTGTGCAGAGCGCATCCGGGCAGGACCCGGCAATGGCTGTGGCGCAGGAGCAGGTCACGGGTGCGCCGACCGATGCTGCCGCCACGGCGGAATTGTTGAAGCGTTGCCAGAACGTCACTTTCGAGAATGAGTGGGTTCCGGTGGATGCATTGCGGACACTGGACCGTGATGGGGTGATGTTTTCCCCTTCACTCGTGAGTCTTCTGCCGCTGGTGAACAAGCTGTCTCAGCGACGAATGCTGGATGATCTGGCGATCCCCAGTCCGGCCTGGATTGCCCTGGATGAAATCAACCTCGACTCACCATCCCTGCCCGCAGGATGGACATTTCCGGTGATGGCGAAAGCCGCCCATGGCGGTTACGACGGCAAGGGCACCTGCGTGATCGGCAGCCTCAAGGCTCTCAGGGACCTGCTGAGCAGCGTTTCGATTCAGGAATGGCTGCTTGAGACCTGGGTTGCTTACGAGCGTGAACTGGCACTCGTCGTCAGTCGTGATCGGCAGGGCCGAATCCGTAGCCTTCCGCTGGTGGAAACGCATCAGAGCAACCAGGTCTGTGACTGGGTTCTTGCTCCTGCTCCGTCGGAGCAACTGTTGGAAGCCACCGCATACAACATCGCCGCATCACTGCTGACAAGCCTTGATTACGTGGGAGTGATGGCACTTGAGTTTTTCTACGGCCCGGAAGGGTTGATGGTGAACGAGATTGCCCCGCGAACCCACAACTCTGGCCATTTCTCCATCGAGGCTTGCAGCAGCAGTCAGTTCGATCAGCAGCTCTGCATCACGGCTGGTCTTCCGGTTCCATCAACAGACCTTGTGGTGCCGGGCGCGATCATGGTGAATCTCCTTGGACTGCCCTCTGAAGGCTCCGAATCACTGGAGTCGAGGCTTGCTGCACTGAAGGCCATTCCCAGTTCTCACCTGCATTGGTACGGCAAACAGGAAATACCTGGAAGAAAAGTGGGGCACGTGACTGTCCTGCTCGAGCAAGCCGACTCTGATGCTCGCGGCAAGGAGGCTGAAAGCCTTCTGAACCAAGTCCGTGAAATCTGGCCGAATCCCTTAAATTGACAGTGGACTGCCTGGTTGGTGACAGCCTTTTCTAGTGCTCTGATCTGACTCTCTTTCGACTTGGGGTGACTGTCGTGAAGGTGCCGTAGACCGGCCTTGTAGCCGGAAACGAATCCTCGCTTTGTCGCCCCTTCTGGTAACTCCAGGTCGAACACTGGGGCTCGCACGGTCAGGTGGTCCACCTCTTAGCAAGCGCAGTGGTGGTAACGGTTTAGGGCCACTGCGTCTGTTGGAAGACGTCGGTAAATCACCACCCAAAGCGCTACTCAAAACCAGTGAGGAAGTGGCGAGAAAGCACACGATTGGCTTTCTGTTGCTTTGACTCAGTGACCCGTATCAAGACGATCACTAGGAGCAACTTCAGATGTGGTCCATCCACAACGCTGAAGCTCTTTCCAAAGAGCGACGGCATCCTCGTAGCGCATGTTCCGGCGTGTCTTGAGAAGCGGCGGATGACCTTCTGGCATGTCTTTGATGTGGTCAACGATCACAAAGACCTCATCTGCTGAACAGCTGGAGTTCGGATCGGAAAGGAAGCTGACCGTCTGGCACTTATTCGCAATGGTCAGCAAGGCTTTCATTTGACGCGGTCTCGACAAACAAAAGCTACAACCAGTGGCTTGTGTCTGCGGACACATATTGACCAAGCAGCCTCACTCGCGGTCCAACCAACACCCTGCAGTTCAAACCAAAGGTTCGCTGCGTCCTCGTACGCATCTACCTGAGGATCTTTAGAGAGCAGCGCAGCTGGGTTCGCCAACAAGTCGAAAGCTACAAGCTGGATTGAGTTGCAGAAGCCAGAATCGCTTGAGCGCACTCAATTGCATGGCAGGCCCACACGACCAGACCAATCGAATTGAGCGTGATCTAGAGACAAAGGGAGGAAAGCTCGCCAAGGACCAGAAGCCAGACAACCCAGCAAAAAAACACAGAAGCCTTGATGCAGTCATTGCAACTTCAGGTCTGCTCGTAGTTGTGGCTTTTGCGATCGTTTTCGGGGGCCGCCTCAACGTCACCCAACGCGCCGCACTGAGCGGTGGTGTTTTGGGCGGTGCTGCAGGGTTGCTGGTGGGTTACGTCGTCGGACGGATTCGCTGATCCCACTCGTAACGAATTGAATTGGCCCCTTTGGGGAATGCACCTTCGGTAATCTTTCAGCAACTGTGCGTGCGCTCGCAATCAACCAATGGAAGGCTTCGGACGTGTTGTTGTCGGCTCTGCCGCTATTGCTTCTGTCGTAATAGGTTCTGCTGTTGGCGGTCTTCTGGGCGCGGCAGCGTTTTTTGCAGTCGATGGACTGACGCCCGAGGGCGCTGAGGCAGACCCCTACAGAGGCCCCACTTCTGCCTTGGTTGCCGGGCTTCATAGCTTCACCAGCAACTGAATGAATCACCACCTGGGCTGACATCGCTTCCACCCGCCTAACTTCTGCATGGTCTCCCAGACGTCAGCGGTTGATCACCAAGCCGCTTTAGCCACGGTCCAACCAACGCTCTTCAGTTCAAACCAAAGACTGGCTGCATCCTCGTAACGCATCTCCCGTCGTGTCTTGAGCAAGGCGGGTTGGTCACCAGGCATGGGTTTGCCGTGATCGACGAACACTCTTTGGTCTTTGACCCAGGTGCTTGATGGATCTCGGTGAAACCGAGCAAACCAGCATCCCTTTGGATCAGCAAGCCAGCCATCCATTGCTTTAGTACGCCTGTACCAAGGCTAAGGCGGGTGTTGGTTCTGGTCAATCAAGCGTCCTCTGTTGATGCCTGGTTGCCATGCAGTTTCAGCCAGGCTCAAGTCAATGCTCTTTTTTGACGCTTAAGGCGTGAGGGGTCTTTGATTGGCCTGGCTTAATTTATATTTAGCGATGCCCTCTAAGGTGGCTGCAAGGCCCTGAAAGGCGTGCGTATGCTGATGATGAAAGATGTCTAATTAATGCTTAGGCTTGCTGCAGAGGCTTGCAGTTGTCACTCAATGTGTGTTGGGTTTGATAAACGGGTACATGTGTTAATCGAACTGATTACAACAATAACAGGGAGTTAAGTGAGAGTAATTATCAATAAATATCGGCACCAAGTGAAGCCAATGTGAGTAACATCTAATAGATAACTAATGGCAAGCGCAACGCGTTAGCGCCGTGACTTCTTGATGGATTTACCGCAGCATTGCTAGATGCTAGATCTATTGGCCAAGGCAAATCGGCAGATGCATTGTTATGACTAGGATCTTGTTCCCAGTCGTTGGCGCTAGGAAAGGATAGTGGCCCAGCCCGTGGCACAAAAGGACCATGAGACAGGGTCAGGTAGGCAAGATTGATGACCCTCCCCCCTGGTCAGCAGATTCAAGACGCAGCGATACCCATGCTGGGGGTGTAAGTTTGCGCGCTGTATATACGATGAGGGTTCAGAAATTTATGCTGAAATTTAAGGGGGTTAAATATGCCCCTCAGAGGCCTTCAAAACAGCATAGGGCCCAACGCACATGACACAAAAAAGCACCTTCTAGGTCCATATAGAGCAAAATCAGAATAGTTTTGTCAGCTAATCAAGGTTTAACACATATCCTATATAAATAAATGCAGTGATGATAACTAACGCTCAGTAGATGTAGTGTTAAGCCGATAAAGGGGACGAAAAAAATCAATCATGGGACTGCTCATTGAGCATTAGTTCTCTCTTTCTTTTATCATAGAGCCTTAATCATCATCAATCAATTGAGCAGGCTCCAGACATAGCTTTGGGTTAGGTGCATCTGCGTCCGTTCGCGAAGACCCTGGAATCGGCCAAGGTGATCTAAAAGTCCCGACTCGAAGTCTGGCGGGCAGGAATTAACTGGAGAACGCGACCTAGGCCATGGGGCATAATTGTCTCCATCTACATAAGACAATAGTTTTGAGGAATTAATGTCAAAATTTTTAGAGTCATTCAAGAAGTTTTGGTTCTTCTACTTTGACATAATCCTGCTAATTATCTTCCCCTGGCTGTTTCCCTATGTTTTAACTTCAGCCGTTATTGGGTTAGTGGTGTGCTTATGGAATGAGAAGAAAAAGAAGAAAGAGAAGAAATAGTCCCTGGTTTGAATTAGCCTAAGGAATTATTTCACTAATCACAAAGTGCAATCCTTAGTTATCAAGCCCTGGCCCTGGCCCTGGCCCTGGCCCTGGCACGGATATGGGACCTTTAATCCATCAGACGTGACATCATGAGACCCTCACTATTGACTATCATCAGCAATATCAAACTCACGATAAAGTGCATCAGCATCTTGCAATTGCCTTTTTAAAAGCAGATGATTGATACGGTCTTTCCACCACTGCTCAATCATTCCAGCATCTTTTCTAACAAAGGTGTATTTAGGCTGTTCCATAAATCTCCTTTGATTAATAGTATTTAAGAGGCTTTTCCTCCCTGCACCAGTTAATCCTTACAATACTTAAGTAGCCTGCAATACATCATGCCAATCAATTTGCAAAGTTATTGAGTTCAGCCCTGTTTTGCTTCTATCAGCTCTTCAGCGTCATCACTGATAGAACACGTCGATTCAGTCTCTTCGACAAGCTGCTGCAACATCTGAATCGCGCCTGAAATCTGCAACAACTGGGTCTGCAACTGTTCCAGCTGTTGTGAACCCTTTTCATATTGGTTCTGAGCTTGCTCTAGTTTGTCTTTTAGGTTTGGGTGATTACACGTCATTGTCTTTTTGAATTTGATGAATAGCTTCTAGCAGGGATTTGATTATGTCTGGTGAACCCTGTATCTCCTGAGCCTTCTCTAAGGCAGCTCTGAGCCTATGTAAGCGGTCAAAATCATCATTGTCCAGATTCAATAGATGTTCCTGAATTAACTCTTGCTCAGGCGCACGGGCGGTCTAAGAGGCTTTCTTTACCTGCTTGCAAGTACCAGCAGAAGTCACTTCATGACCGGCTGCGACGTACCTATGAGTGGGAGGCGCAGTGATATCTCTACTCCTAAGCAGACGCACAGAGCTCTTTGTTTGTCTGTAATCGGGTTGTTGTTCTCCCATCAGTCCTTACCAGATGCACTGCTGATGGTCAATGTGTTGCTATGGCTGCGATTGAATAACAATTAAAACGATTAATTCTTGTAATTCTAGTTATACACAGCGACATAGAGAGGCCACTGGGGGTCTAAAAATCCAGCCCCTACAGCGAACAGGCTTCAGAAATTTCTGTCGTGTTTATAACAGACTACTATTATCAATGGTCATAGACTAAGCCATGGACAAAGCTAATGAGTTCAGAGTTGTTAAAGGTGAGAGTTGTCTTGGAAGCTGGACAACGTACGAACCTGCATTAAAGCTCTTCAATCAACTGAAGGAAGTGCTGTCTAAGGGAGAGCGGTTAGAAGTTGAGGAAGTTAAAGAGGGTTACGTAGAAACAGTCATTTCACAAATTGGGTGAATTAGGCCTTGTAACGGCTCAAAAAGTTCTTCTTACCAGATCATGTCCAGTTAAGATTACAGGCACCTTCTAGGAACTCATCTTTGCATCAGAGATTAAAAACAACGAATAGAAGTCTGTTTGCGTTCATCTCTTTTTTGGTCAAAGCTGCTCATTCATGCAAAAAGCAGTATCAAGTAAAATAATCCAGCAGCGTATATCGTCAACAATAGTAAGAAATAAAATCCATTTTTCCAGCCTCTTCTGTGTTTATTCATTTCTACAAACCAGTCATAGCCTGTAGCGGATTTAACTAGCCCTAGTGCCCATATATATGCAAAGGTATAAACAAGCCAAGCCACAATGGCTATTAAAGGTTTCAGCATCGCGCTAATCGGGAGTAGAAATCCATCATAGTCCTGCTTCTAAAACGAATAACACCCAAATCAATATTAGCGATCTGCAATAGATTGAGATTACTTCGATATCTTTCAGCATCTCGAGAAAAGATCAGCTCAGAGGAGCATAAAGAATGATTCCTGCTATCAGGAGAGCAATCAGCGATGAAAAGATATAGAAGAAAACCATTGACGCGAGCGACAAAAGAGAATTACCGGAGTATCTGGCCTAGTCAAGCCTGGCTGAAGTTCACTAGAGGTAATGGGGATCACAGCCGAACCAAATTCATTGAGCTTGTATCGATTATCAGACTCACTTGAAGATTTTTGAGTTTTAAATGTTTGATTGGAGGTGCGTGATCACAACAATCATCCTGAGTGTCACGTTCAGGGATATTGGTCGCTTCCCTGGAGGCTGGTTGTAGTAACCGTGATCGATAGGCGCAGCAGCAGCACAGGACTATTGCAGGCCAGGCGGTAAGGATCAGTCGTCTGCTTCAAGCAATGCATCGAACCATTCCTGAAGCAGCTGAGGTGTTGTGATCCCAATCCTCGTCAGCCCTTTGACCAGTTGCTTGCAGTCTCTGGAACTCAGGTAAAAGAGTTCGGTATCAGTGTCCATCAGCTCCTGGTAAAGGCACTCCTGCTCTCTGGTAAGCGTCATATCCCCCCTTGCCCCGTTAGTGGTGAAATACCAGTGTTGCCCATATGAGTCGGGTTGTCTTCACCCGTTCTGACTAAAACCCAAGGGCTGAAATGGTCATATCGGGTGATGTCTTCGACATGGTGGTGATATCAGTGTCATGTCATGACACATCCACTGACCTGGGCATTGATAGGACTGTTATGCGCTCTGGGCATCGGAGTTGCACAGGACAATATCATTTACTTTCCGATCACCTTTGCAATGGTCTGCATGTTGACTGAGGTTTGAGAGGTAGAACTACGTAGATTCTCTTCTTTTCAACTCATCTTTCAGACGCTTTCCATAGCACTTGATGACGTGCGATGAATAGTTTTTCTCTTTGAGCAGCTTGATGGTGTTTGAAAGAACTTCAACTGGGTCTTCCGTTGGTTCGTTTGAAGTGGTCATTGCTTACGCATTTGACGAAAGTTTAGTGGATTTGGTTTGAGTCGCTGCGAGTCAGTCCAGGAGTTCCAGATCTTCTCGCACCTATTGGATTGCTGGAACTAAATAGTTTTTGAGAATCTCGCTAGATCCTAAATTTGTGTGTCCGGTTTTTGTATTTCGGTAATAATGGTTGATATCTTTCTGCATCATCTGAGCCACTCCATATGACCTCAGCTCATGACTGTCAATCCATTACGTGGCTTAAAGTGCTCAGCAAATCTGCTGCCACAATCTTCAATCGTTGCCCTGTAGTCATCTGCCCAGATTGGATCCTTGCTGCTGTTGGTAGCTGCTTCAGGCATCCACTCCTTCAGTCTCCTCATCACGTCGCTTTGGATTGAGATGTTTCTTTCACCTTTCTTTTGAGCTTTAGGTTCGGTTTTTGAACCTTTCCATCAGCCGCAGTCCATTGGTACTTATTCCAATGCAGGACACCCTCATTAAGTTCAAGGTCACACCACCTCAGGCCGCAGTAATCCTCTTTCCCAAGGCCCCGATATCGACAAAACCAAAGGGATGTCTTGCTTTGCGTCTGCCATTGCTTCTGCTTCAAGCAGCTTTGCCTTGTCTAATGGTTTTTTCTCCGTATCTCTCTTCAGACCCTTCTCCACGTCTGTCCAAATGTTTTCACCCTTTAGCTGACCTGTTTCCTTTGCCCAATTCCAAAAGCCAGACAACAGAGAGAGATAGGTGGATGTCGTTGTTTCTTCAATGCTCTGGCCCCTCTGCCTTCCTTCTCAGTTCCTCTTTGTTGATGCTGAGGTGCTGACTTGATCCAGTGATCGCGTCTCGAGCCACTGCTGCCAGGTGCCAACACCCATCAACAAGCCTTCGACCTACCCTCTCAGCTCTCCCATAAGAGCTTCGATTCCTTGCCTTTCACGCTGTTCCTCTGTGGCAGAACGAGCAGTCACGACACAGCCTCTGACTCCCTTGACCATCCAGCCACATGCATCAGGTCATCAACCATTACATCCAGCCTCTCTCCTGTTCTGTTGGCCTCAATGACCAGTGCTTGGCGTGTTGCCTCTTGCCTGGTCTTGCCTCCCTAGCTTCAGAAGATTTTGCTCTCTGCGTCTGTTCTCTCTCGAACCCACTTCGGAACATTGACCTCAACGTGGAATCATGACTTGCCTTTCATCATTTGTTGGGTATAAGTGGCTTTTGGAGTTAGTCCCACAACTCCAGGTCGAACAATGGGGCTCGCACTGTCAGGTGGTTCATCACAATTGATCCAGATCCTGAAGTTTTGTGGCCAGTGGAGACCAGCCCTGTGGCGTGGCGCCAGAAACGTGTTGCGGAACTGTTTCGCCTTAAGCCAACATTAAGGAGTCGCCATCACCAATCTTCGGGTTCAGGCCCTTGCTGCCATGGCCGCCATCATTCGTTTCACTTCCGGTCCAGAGCCAGCATGGCGTCGTTGTCTTGAGCGTTGTTGGTGTCTCGACTGTGACATCGATCCACTGATTCTTCGTGCCCGCCACCTCCACAGGCAAGGGCTTGATCAAGAGGCACTGGCCGTGCGGGAGGAACTCCGACCGATTTTCTGAATGGTTTTCATCAATCTTCAGATGGACTGAAAGGTCATGATGACCCTTGTTCGCTCAGGTTGGTCCGAATTCCGAATATCAGTGCACACATCGTCTGAAGCTGTCTTGTACAGCAAAAGTCATCAATATCTATGTTGGCGGGACTATTGATTGATTGTTTTGATATGCGTTGAAATGAAATTTGGAATGTGTTGTCGCTGGTTGCGCAATCAATTCTTCAGTAGTTCGAGTTTTTTGTTGTTCTCTTTATCCGCGCCATCAATATCTGGGGAGATAGTGCAGTTTCGCTGTCGCTATGATGATCAAAGATTTTCCTGGCACTTGTGAAACGCCATCATTTGATAGAGGTTTGTGTTGTGATGATGGTGACAGCTGCTTGTTCGATGGATTACCCCTCAAGAACTGAAGCGGAGAGTGCCTGCGATAAGTGGGAAGCGAGTGAAAAGAAAGTCGATTATGAACGAGAGTTGCTTGGTTTTGAGAAAAGAACAAAATTCGAGCAAGACAATCCACGCCCTGATGCTGCTTTTTGGGACGATGAAATCAAAGAGTGGGAGAAGCAAAAGCTTGCCTTTGCGTCAGAGTCAATCAGTGAAACTATCAGTATCAATCCACGCTATTGTCAGGAAGAAGAGCAGACATCGCAGTTTCTGGGTTATCAGAACAATGAGATTAAAAATGGAACGTATCAGGATGAAGTTGGTAGAAAGGGTGAGTGGAAAGTTGTCAGGCATTTTCGATACTGATTGCCTACGGTTTGCACTCAATCGTTAGGCATGTTTCCTTTGGCTGATCAATGGGCCAGCTTGCTCTCACTTGCTTGATAGGCCGGTGAGCTTTTCGCTGTTATTCAGGCTAGGTGATACTTGCTTGCGTTTGGATTGATTCGTTTTAAATAAATATTGACCTTGATTGTGTTTGCACATTGCATTGACAATGTTAATTGCAACGTCGCTCTGGTTGGTAATTGCAGGTTTTTGTGATTGCTCGTCGAAGATTCAGTTTTCAATATAATTTGGTAGATTTTTGACACGGTTCGCTCTTGATGTTGCAGAAATCGAGATCAACCGATCTTTTGATTTGATGATTCAATTCTTCGACACTGCTTTGCTCATCTTCTGAATAGATCCTTCATTGGAATTGCAGTGTCATCAGTGAAGTTCCAGTGATGTGGGTTCATCTCCTGGCTCCGAATGGGCGATGCCATCTCTGAATTGGAAATCAGTACCTCAGGCTGACGAATCAACGATTTTGACCCTTGTCAAGACAACCATTCATCGTCCCGGCTACGAAACGGGGCCTCCCTGAGAGCTTTCAGGGGCTGCAGGTCTTGATTCTTCTGAGCAGCTCATCCCTGGCCAGCTGCGTCACCACGAAGACCTCCTGGGCCGTGGTGCCTTTGCGAGCGAGCATCTTGAAACCGCCTGTCACCGGTATCGATACACGCAACTGCAGGCCTGAGCTGTGACCGCGAACTCTGGAAATCACCCCTGGAGTGATCGTCTGAATTTCAGGGTCCTTCGCAAGAACCTTCAGCCAGGGGATCAACCCTTCAACGTAGGTGCTGTGTGTGATTACGAGGCGCCCCACCGAGAGTTGCTGTTTGATGAAATTTGAGTTGGTCGAAGCTAATGGATCTGGCTACAGAGAAGAGAGAGATCTGCCAGCCATGCTTCGATCTGTCGACAGGCTGCTTCGTGAGGTGACTGGTCCTTTGCAGGATCGTTGTGGTCCTCAGGCCCGAGTTCTGACGACGGAGGTTCACGGTGATGAGGTCCGTGGTCTGGCCTTTTGTCCCGGCAAGGTGCTCAGATACGTGCTGACAGCTCACAACAGACCCATCAAAACCACTGAGGTGCTGCGGTTGGCTCGCAGCAGCAGGCAGCCTGCTGCCTGAACACACAGCCAGATCTTTGTTTCGGATCACTCGAGCTCACTGACCAGGACCGAACTGAGTGCCTGTTCGACCTTGGACTGAAACAGCTCGGTGTTCACGCGCAGGAGCATCAGTCCTGCCGCCAGCAGACCGAACGCCTGGACGATGAAGACACCTGCGTAGGCCTCATAACTGTTCTGAGATCCGGTGAATTCGCCGAACACGCTCAGCAGCGCTCCGCCGCTGATCGTGGCGAGCCCTCTTGCGTAGGCCTGGGCCAGCCCCCAGACACCGATAAACGTTCCCGCCATCAGTGGTGAGGTCAGACCGAGCATCAATGTCAGGCTTGCATTGGTGCTGATTCCAGCTCCGACACCAAACAGAAAAAGAGCTGTACGGAAAAGCGGTGTTGAAACCATGAATCCCGCCAATACCATCAGCAAAACAAACAGGGCTGAAAGCACTCCACCTGCCAGTGCCGTTCGCTGTGGGCCAAGTCGTGGTGTGATCACGAAGCCTGTGGCAGCAATACCCAGCAACGTTCCGACTCCCCAGACCGCATTCAGCTGCGTGCTTGTGCAGACATCCATGGCAAACACCGCACCGCCGTAGGGCTCCAGGACAGCTTCCTGGAGAAACAAAGCGAAGGTGAACAAGGAGAGAACAGCAAAGAAATACCCCACCTGGGGAGACTGTTTCAACACAGTCCAGGCTCCACGCAGAGAAATTTCCTGGTTTGCTGCCTGCCGTGACTGATCTTTCTCCTGGCCAGGCTTCAAACGCGGCTCCACTCCTGCGATTGCTACCACCACAATCGTGAAGATCGTCAGGGGAGCCACTGTGATCAGTCTTTCCACTCCGGAGATCAGATCACTCAGCTCGGCTGTGGCGCATGAGGAGCCGAGAAACGAACTCAGCAGAATCGCACCTGCGACGATTCCAACCATCAGCATCGACCACACGATGGAGACCAGCCCAGGTCTCTGTTTGTCCGTGCTCACGTCAACCAGCAGGGCTGCGAATGGTGTGGAACTGGCTGCAATGGCCAACCCGTAGAACATGAACACCAGTGCAAGGATCAACCCTCGCCAGATCACATCAGCCTGGCTGCCTGCCTGGGAAGCTTCCGCAAGCCAGAGAACGGTGTTGCCTGCAATCCAGGTCAGTGCGCAGAACATCGCTGCTCCACCAACAATGAAGGGTGTTCTCCTTAACCCCCGCCAGCGGCAGCGATCCGATTGCTGTCCAAACCAGACTCTGGAAAAAGCAACCAGTTGCTGACTGCCCAGAGCCAGTGCAGTCAGAGCGGCCGGAACTTCAAATTCATCGATCAGCAGCCTGTTGAAGATTCCAAGGGTGAGGACCGAGAGTGCACCCAGACAGGCCTGAAACAGACCAAGCCTCAGGGCCAGGAGGATGAACCGTGCTGATCCCACGGACTTCAGAAGCGATTTGCTGACCTTAGGTGGGGCTTCAGCAGCGCTCGATCGGAGCCATCGTCAACCCTTCTGAGCCAAGCTGCTGGTGATAGAGCTCCGCCTGCTCCAGGGGGCCGCACCAGACTTCGGCACGACCTTCTCCATCGATGCGGCGAGCCAGTGCCCAGGCACGATCGGAATTCATACCGGGAATGATCTTGCACAGGCACTCGACCACGTGTTCAAACGTGTTGACGTCATCGTCAAGCACGATCACGCGGGCCTGTGGATAACGCTGAGTTGTCTTCTGGCGCTCAAGAACCGTTGCTGCACCGGGTGATGACGAAGTCATGAGGTCTCGTGAACAGACGGGATGAATCCGCTGGGCAGCTTAGTTACAATTCCGGAAATCAAGAGATCCACAATGCTTTTCACCCTGGGCTGGGCTTCTCTGGCAGCTGTGTTCAGCTTTTCGATCGCCATGGTGGTGTGGGGTCGTAATGGTGACGGCTCCATTAATTTCTGACGTGTACGAGACACTTCAGTCTCCTCTGGTCAATCAGGGACTCGCCTTTACAGCAATAGCACTGCTCGTGTTCGTCAGTGGAGCTGTGATCTACCTGTCCACCATTGAGTGGAAGGACAAGCGCCGGCGAAGGTAACCGTTTGTCTGAATCTGCCTTCTTGAATCAGAGCTGGAATCGTTGGCGTACGCAGCTGTTGGGTTCAACGGCGACTGTGGCCGGTATTTCCCTGCTCATCGGTTCCGGATTGGTTGGATTGCGACTGAGCAATCAGCGACTGCAGTGGGCTGATGGCAGTTCAGCATCGAGTCTGGCTGAGCTGTCCGGGGCTCTGAGTCTTGTCCAGAGTTTTCGTGGTGATCCATCGCGGACGCCACCGTCACTCTGGTCAGAGCGTCTGGGCGTCCAGCCTGCCGCTGAACTCTGGCGACGATACGGTCGTTCCATCTGGTGGCAGGGATGGGCACAGGACGGTGATGCTTATCTGATTCTTTCTTCGTCGACATTCTCCGGAGAGATTCAGGGATTGCATCTCCAGCGTGTGGGTTCGATGGAAGTTGTTGCTTCCGATGCACTGCACCGCGAGCAATTGCTGCAAAGGTTGAAAGCCGGTCAGGGTTCAAAGGCCACCCTGCAACCGGACAGTCTCCTTGGAGCCTGTCTTCGAGATCTGTCGGAGGGTCCAGGGGTGATCTGGAATGCAGATGCTCTGGCAACGCTCAGTGGAACGCT
The DNA here is from genome assembly GCA_002687115.1 of Cyanobium sp. ARS6. Lineage (GTDB taxonomy): Bacteria > Cyanobacteriota > Cyanobacteriia > PCC-6307 > Cyanobiaceae > Synechococcus_C. The sequence goes on along the minus strand of NYZI01000004.1, from coordinate 22,206 downwards.
GGCGCCGCTGCTCCAGCAAGGTCGGGAGGGGTGCGTTCAGCTCCGGCTCGAAAATAATCTTCTTGTCTGGAATGGAGTGATCGGTCGTCGACCGCTCAGCTCCCTCACCGGACCGAGTGCAGGGATGATCTCAGGAGGTTTCAAAGCGGGTTTGGATCAGAGCAGCACCAGTCCAAGACAGCCCAGTCCAATAGAGCCCAGTTCAAGCGCATCGGGTGGATCAGCCAGCGATCGCACATTGCTTCAGGTTGATGGACAGCGTCTTGATCTGATTCTGGGCACGCTGCTGTCTCGTCAGATCATTCAGGCTCCGCTCGAGGAACATTACGGAATCAATGGTGCAATGCGCAGCAGAATCGCTGATCTTCCGTTCTCCATGAGACTGAAAAGCCTCTCAAGCGGTGCCTACAAGGCTGGTCTTCAGATTCAATTGCCGATAAGCGGGAGTCGGCAGCAATGGTCCTCGATCCTGGAAGCGGTTTCGGATCGTCTTCTTTCCAGAAATTTTCAGCAACACCAGAATATTCAGGACCCGTCGCAGGGTGGGGCAAGCAGTCTCTGGCAGCAGCGCGATGACCCTGATCAGACCACTGTAGGAGGCTGGCAGATCATCAAAGATCAGTCAGCTTCCTTATTGAGCATCGGATTTGGAACGGAACCTGCCGTTCAGCCTTTCCTCGCGCCACTTTCGAAACAGCAATCATCAGCGCTGAGAGTCACAGGTGACCCGAAACGTCTGACGCAACTCGGCCTGCTTGCCGGTCTCTGGCCCAAACCTGTTCAGCGCGCATCAGCACTGAACATGGTGATCCTGCCCCTCAACAGCTCAGGAACAGGCCACTCACACCAGCAGTCCTGGTGGAAGGTCAGTGGAAACCTGACGCTGTCTGCCAAGCCTTAATCCTGGGCAGCTTTTTCAGCCTTTTGCCGTTCGCGTTTCCGTCGTTCTGCAGCGAGTGTCTCCTCCATGAGTTCAACCGCCTGGGCCATCTTCTCGAGATTGCTGCGGTACAGACCGAGATCCTTTTCCAGACGAGGCCGAGATAAACCGATCTGCTCACCGATGGAGTGAACGGTCTTGCTCAGTTCCTCGGGGTCATCACTTTCCTTTCCCTGTGCTTCGGAGAGGAGACTGAACAATCCAACAGCCACGAGGCGGGAGTAATGAAACTGATCTCCGGTCACCGCTGTGAGGCCACTGGCCAGAGGCTCCGGAGCTCCTTTCCCCTTCGATTTCAACCATTCCTGGACGTCTTCAACCGTGTGACCCTGAACAGCCTTGCTGCTCCCCTGAGCGAGGGCCTTGATTTCATCGCCATCAAAGCCATTGCAACTGCAGAGGGCGGAGAACAGCGGGTCAAGCTGGTTCTCCGGGCGATACCCCTTCGTAAAGGCCTGGAAGACCTGACAGAGTCCCACTGCGAACAACGCGTTGATCGTGAAGTTGGTTTGGTGACTCAGCAGGTGAAGTTCCACCAGCAGTTCATCTGCTGTGCGTCGATACAGCGAAGGAATGACGTATGGGAAAGCGGTGTGAAATGCTTTCTTGCTGTCAGCGATCGTCTGGGACCCAGTCAAGCTTTTCTCAGGCTGTCTTTAAGGCAAGACCATAGCGCCGCTGTTGCCGCCGTTAAGATTCAGCGAGTGAGCAGATCCAGCATGATCCCCATCGTCATTGAGGAATCCGGACGCGGGGAAAGGGCGTTTGATATTTATTCGCGGTTGCTGCGCGAACGAATCATCTTTCTTGGAGAAGCTGTGACAAGTGAGTCAGCCAACAGGATTGTTGCTCAGTTGCTGTTTCTCGAAGCTGAGGATCCTGAAAAGGATATCTACCTCTATATCAATTCACCGGGCGGCTCCGTCTATGACGGTCTCGGGATTTTTGACACCATGCAACACATCAAGCCTGATGTTCAAACAGTTTGTGTTGGTCTGGCCGCCAGCATGGGTGCATTCCTTCTGTGTGCCGGAACCAAAGGCAAACGCAGCAGTCTTCAGCATTCACGCATCATGATTCACCAACCACTCGGTGGTGCAAGGGGGCAGGCCAGTGATATTCGTATACAGGCAGATGAAATTCTTTTTCTGAAAGATCGCTTAAACAAGGAACTTGCTGATAGGACCAGTCAGCCTCTCGATAAAATTCAGGCAGATACAGATCGGGATTTCTTTATGTCCCCGTCAGAAGCCAAGGATTATGGTTTAATCGACAGCGTGATTGATAAGCGACCGGTACATTCAGTTTGAACTCCAATTCCGGTTTTAAAAAAGCTTCCCTTCATGGAAGCTTTTTTAGTTTCTGATGGTTCAACAGAGGCGAATAAGTCAATAAAAAACCCAGTTACATGAGGTGACTGGGCAAAATCTTTTGATGAATCACTGGTTCAGTTCAGAACCGGGGAGAAACGATCCTTCTCAGGGATTGTGGTGTAATTCGAGAGAACTTCACGGAATTCATCTCCATCCATGGTTTCTTTTTCAATCAGGAGCTCAACAAGACGATCCATCGCTTCGCGCTGACCCTGAACAAGGCTGAGTGTTTCTTCGTAGCACTGCATCACGATGCCACGAACCTGTTCGTCAATCTGTTTCGAAGTGCCCTCGGAGGTGTCACTGCGAGTCATCAGATCTCTGCCGATAAATACCTCCTGGCTTCCTCCCTCGGTTGACATCTGTCCAAGGCCGCTCATCCCGTAGCGGGTCACCATCTGCCGAGCGATTGAAGCAACCATCTGGATGTCTCCACCAGCGCCCGTGGTGACTTCTGCGTATCCGAACACCACATCTTCAGCAGCGCGACCACCAAGGGCACCCATGATCCGTGCTTTGAGTTGAGAACGGGACACCAGCATCTGCTCTTCGTCAGGGGAGAACCAGGTCAGACCCTGTGCTTGCCCTCGTGGAATCAGGGTTACTTTCTGGACGGGGTCATGGTCCTTGACGAGACTTCCGACGAGAGCGTGCCCAACCTCGTGATAAGCGATCAGTCGCTTACTGCGTCCGTCGGTCAACGGGTGACCTTCCAGTCCCGCAATGATCCGATCAACGGCATCATCAATCTCAGCGAGACTGATGGTTTCCTTGCGGCGACGGGCTGTGAGGATTGCTGCCTCATTGAGGAGGTTGGCCAGATCGGCACCCGTGAAACCAGGTGTTCTGCGTGCAATGCTCTCGAGTGAAAGATCTTCTGCGAGTTTCTTGTTGCGTGAATGCACCTTGAGAATGGACAGACGTCCCTTGATGTCAGGAGCATCGACGGTCACCTGACGATCGAAACGGCCAGGACGCATCAAGGCCGAATCAAGGACATCCGGGCGGTTTGTGGCCGCAATGATGATGATTCCACTGTTGCCTTCAAAACCATCCATCTCCGTGAGCAGCTGGTTGAGTGTTTGCTCACGTTCGTCATTTCCACCACCGATTCCAGCTCCACGCTGGCGGCCGACCGCATCAATCTCGTCGATGAAGATCAGGCAGGGACTGTTCTCTTTCGCTCGCTTGAACAAATCCCTCACTCTGCTGGCTCCGACGCCAACAAACATCTCCACGAATTCAGAACCTGAAAGCGAGAAGAACGGAACACCTGCCTCTCCAGCGATGGCCTTGGCAAGCAAGGTTTTGCCTGTGCCAGGGGGGCCAACCAACAACACACCTTTAGGAATCTGAGCTCCAACGGAGGTGAATTTCTCCGGCTGCTTCAGGAACGTCACAACCTCTTCAAGATCCTGCTTTGCTTCGTTCACCCCTGCAACGTCGTCGAACATCACACCCGTTTCAGCTTCCATTGCAAAGCGGGCTTTTGTTTTCCCGAACTGCATGGCCTGACCAGGTCCTCCAGGCATGTTGTTGCCTCGTCGTGCCAGGAAAATCAGAGAACCGATCAGCAGCAGCGGAAACAGGAGATTGCCAAGAATTCCAAGAGCCGGGGGTGCGGTTTTCGGCGGATGAACATCAAAACTGATGCCCTCTGCCTTGAGCGTGTTGATCAGCTCAGGTGCCAGACCAGGCAAATCAACCCGCAATCGCTGAACTCGATTGTCGAGATCGGGATCAACAGCCTCGACCACCGCATCTCTTCCCCCGTCATAGATGTCGACCGATGTGACACGGCCCGCTTCCACATAATCAAGGAAACGGCCGTAACTCATTCTCGCTACAGCCGTGTTGCGAGGAGCCACTGTTGGCCCCCCCGGCTTCAGATTGTTCAGCGCACCACTGCCAAAAAATTGCAATGCCAGCAGCAGAGCAACAGTGATAGGGAGTCCCCAGAGAAGGATCTGCCGCCAGCGCTGATTCATGGCAATGATGAAGATCCGATGATCGTAAGAGCTTCGGGTTACAAACTGTGCAGTTGTTCTACCTAAAGACTCCGCAAAGCCGTAATCGGATCAAGCCGAGCGGCACGCCTTGCGGGAACAACACCGAAAAACAGTCCGATTGAGCCTGAAAGCCCTACGGTCAGGAGCACTGTTGGAACGCCGATGGCGGCGGGAAGAGGGGTGAAAAAGGCCACCGCCGCAATCGCTCCGTAACCGACCGCAGTTCCGATCACGCCTCCCAGACTGGAGAGCACCAGTGATTCGACAAGAAACTGACGCAGAACATCCGAGCTGCGTGCACCGAGCGCCTTGCGCAGTCCAATCTCTTCAGTTCTCTCGCTCACCGAAACCAGCATGATGTTCATGATTCCGATCCCACCAACGAGCAGCGATACTCCTCCGATGGCACCAAGCATCAGGGTCAGGCCGCCGGTGATGGTTCCAACGATTGTCAGAGCATCCTGCTGAGAGCGAACAGCGAAATCGTCATCCCTGAGGATGCGGTGCCGTTGACGCAGAAGATTGGAGATCTGGAACTTTGCTGCACTTGTGCTGTTCTCATCTCTTGCTTCAGCACTGATGAAACTGAGGCTGACGCCGTAGGTGGGGTCGCGCCCTGTCAGGCGGCTGACCATCGTGCTGAGTGGGATATAAGCGTTTTCATCCTGATTGGATCCGAACACAGCCCCTTTGGGAGCCATCACACCGATCACGCTGAAACTCTGGTCTCTGATTCGCAGGGAACTGCCGATTGCTCCACCGCCAGGAAAGAGCTTGTCGCGCAGATCAGGACCGATCACCACCACGGTTCGTGCTGCCTGGACGTCCTGTTCGCTGATGAAACGGCCCCGGCCCACTTCAAAACTTCTGACCGGCAGAAACTCAGGAGTCACACCGAAGATGGCGGCGGTGCTGCTTCTCGCACCTGACTGCACCACTTCATTGGCATTGATCTGGGGCGCCACCCGCTTGACGCTGGGAACCTGTTGGGCAATCGCCTCAGCGTCCTCCAGCACCAGAGTGCGTGGAAAAGCCACGCCCTGACGCCTTGTGTCGTTGCTGCCCGGCACCACGAACAGCACATTGGCTCCCAGGTTGCTCAACTGACTTTCAGCAAGATTCTGGGCCCCACGTCCCACGCCGACAAGCGTGATCACGGATGCATTGCCGATCACAATTCCGAGCATCGTCAACAGGCTGCGCAACCTGTTGGCCTTCAGGGTGTTGAGGGCCATGCCGACGGTTTCGGCGATGGGCAGATTGCTCGCCATGGATGACTGATCAGGCTTAGAGCATGGTGTCGAGTTTCACCGCCATGTTGCTGCCGGTTCCTCGATGCACAGCTCCCTCCTTGACGAGCAGAGTCACCACCTCACCGTCCAGCAGATCACGGGTGGCATTGGCGACTCCAGCAATCACGGGGATGCCGAGACGCTGAGCGATCACTGCGGCATGCGAGCTTTCGGCCGGCGTTTCAGTGATCACCGCCGCGGCGTCTCTGATGGCATCGAGATAGTCGGCGTCGGTATCCATGGCCACGAGGACTTCCCCGGGCTCGATCTTGGCGCAGTCGCTTGCGCAGGTTGCGATGCGCACTTTTCCGCTGATCGAACCGCTGCCGAAGCCTGTTCCGCGTCCAAGCACAGCACTCACGATGCCCACCTTGATCAGATCGGTCGAGCCGCTGACGCCTGCCAGGGTGCCTGCTGTCTGAACACAGAGGTCGCCGTCCTTCAGCACGCCGAGCTCCTGAGCAACGCCCATGGCGAGCGTGAAGGTTGCGGTTGTGCTCTGCTGCGTTTCGATCAACAGGGGCGTCACGCCCCAGACAAGCTGAAGTTTTCTGGCAACTGACACCTCAGAAGTGACGGCAAGGATCGGGGTGGATGGACGGAATTTGCTGACGTTGTGAGCCGTCGCACCGCTTTTGGTGAGCGGCAGAATTGCAGCAGCGTTGAGCTGCCTGGCAATGCTGCTGACTGCGCCACTGATGGCATTGGGAATGGTGCTTGGCAGATGCGTGTCGATCGGCCGCTGCGGGTAGTCCCTTTCAATACGCCGGGCAATCGTGGCCATCGTTTCGACGGCTTCCACCGGAAAATCCCCTACAGCAGTCTCGTTGGAGAGCATCACAGCATCCGTGCCATCGAGAATGGCGTTCGCCACATCGCTGACTTCGGCCCTCGTTGGACGAGGGCTTGAGGCCATGGAATCCAGCATCTGGGTGGCCGTAATGATCGGAATGCCAAGGCTGTTGGCCTTATGGATCAGATCCTTCTGCAGCAGAGGCACCTCCTCGGCTGGCATTTCCACGCCGAGATCACCTCTAGCCACCATCACGCCGTCGCAGAGGGGAAGAATGGCGTCGATCTGATCGATGGCTTCAAATTTCTCGATCTTGGCGACCACCGGAGTCGAGAAGCCGTGCTTTCTGATCAGTTCACGAATTTCCTGCATGTCCGAGGGATTGCGCACGAAACTCAGTGCGACCCAGTCGACTCCCTGCTGCAGGCCGAACGCAAGATCTTGACGGTCCTTGGTGGTAAGAGCTCTCACCGAAAGCTGCACATCAGGAAAATTGACGCCCTTGTTGTTGGACAGCACTCCACCAACGGTCACAACGCAGTGAAGGGTCTGGTCAGCTTCATCAACGCGGTCGACTTTCATCTCGACCCGACCATCGTCGAGAAGGATGCGACTGCCTGCGGTGACCTCCTCCGCCAGCCTGTCGTAGGTGACCGTGGCAACGGTCTGGTTGCAGCGAACCTGCTTGGAGGTGAGAGCGAAGTGATCCCCGTTGCCCAGGGTGATCGGACCTTCCTCGAAGCGGCCCAATCGAATCTTCGGCCCTTGAAGATCCTGAAGGATGCCGATGTGAACGCCGAGCTCATGGGCCACCTGACGAATGGTGGCGATGCGAGTGGCGTGCTCGGAGTGGTCTCCGTGCGAAAAGTTCAGACGAAATGTCGTGGCGCCTGCTTGAACAAGGTCTCGAATGCGTTCGGGACTCTCTGTGGCTGGGCCGATCGTGGCGACGATCTTGGTTCTACGTGTCAGATCGAGCTCGGCCATCCTTGGCGCCGGAAACCAGCGGAATCTACCGTCATGCCCTCAACCCACCGATGACCTTCCATGCTGCTCAACGACTACCAACTTGAATCGCGCAGTACGGCTTGCTACCCCAATGCCGGTGAGAATCTCATCTACCCAACCCTGGGCCTGACCGGTGAGGCCGGGGAGGTTGCCGACAAAGTCAAGAAACTGATTCGTGACCGTGGCGGCGTTGTTGACGAGCACTTCCGTGAGGATGTGGCTCTGGAACTGGGAGACGTGCTCTGGTATTTGGCGCAACTGGCCACGGAACTTGGGCTCAGCCTCGAGGAGGTTGCCTCAGCAAACCTCAGCAAACTCAAAAGCAGATCTCAGCGGGGAACTCTCCAGGGCGAAGGCGATCACCGTTGATCAGCAAGTGATTTGCAATCACCCGTACATGCCGAAGCCGCCTGCGAAGGCGAAGCTGGCAGACATCAGCAACTGCTGCATCAAGCTCAGGGCGATAAAGGCCAGAATCGCTGAGAGATCCAGTCCACCGAGAGGAGGGATCAATCCCCGGAACGCATTCAGATAGGGATCGGTGATCGAACTCACGGTGCTGAGCACAGGATTTGCCCAGTCGAGATTGGGGAACCAGCTCAGAAGTACACGCACAATCAACACCAGCGAATAAATCTGAAGTGTCTGGGCGAGAACCTGAAGGACTGTGGACACAAGCTCGGTTGCCATGGGTATCGCGGGATTAATGGAACTCTATGCAGCCTGGGACGGTTCGGAGCCACCGCCAAGGTCCGGGAGGACCGAGAAGGTTCTGTGGAACTTCTCGGACAAGGTGATCCAGTAGGAGCGACCTTCACTCTGACGCTTGCGTTCGATGAAGTTCTGGTTCACGAGCTCCTTGATGTGGTCGTAGGCCCCCGAACCTCTGAGATCCACAAGGTCGGATTGAAGAATTCTTTTTTTCAGTGCAACCGTGGCAAGGGTTCTGAGTGTGGCTGTGGAGAGGTTCACCGGAAGCAGATCGCGCACCAGTTCTCCCAGGCCAGGACGTAACTGCAGGCTGTAACGACTGTTGCTCTGATTGATTTCCAGGGAGGTGTCCCGTTGGGCATAGCCCGCAATCAGGATCAGCATTCCCTGCTCGGTCTCCGCTTCGGACAGACCCACCAATGAAGACAGTTCCTGCAGCGTGACTGGCCGACCTTTCAGGTAGAGGATCGCCTCAAGACGAGCGGGGAGTGACACCATCGACGCAGCGTCCTGCGTGTTGTGACTGCGTTGTTGGTCGCTTCCCTGGTCCAAACCGGCTTCCATTGATCCGACAGGCCAACGTAACGCTCATCTCAGGGAGTGCCATCGGGACCGAGAAAAATCCTGTAGGCGGGATTGGATGTTTCTTCCCAGCTCGGATAACCCAGGTCTTTCAGGACCGCCTGCCATGACTCGAGATCATCAGGGCTGACGAGCACACCCACCACGATCCGACCGACATCGGCACCATGGTTGCGATAGTGAAAAATGCTGATGCTCCAGTTGGAGTGGAGCGCATTCACAAACCGCATCAGTGCACCGGGCCGTTCCGGGAACTCGAAGCGGTAGAGCAGCTCCTGAGTTGGCTCCTGCGACTTCAGCGGCAAACGACCTCCCACCATGTGACGCAGATGGACCTTGGCCAGTTCGTCGTCACTGAGGTCCAGGCATTCATATCCATTGCTGCGCAGGGAGGCCAGCAGATCAGAACGATCCTGGAGGTCCCTGACCTGAACACCCATGAAGATGTGCGCCTGATCGCCGGCACCCATCCGATAGCTGAACTCCGTGAGGCTGCGCTTCTGAAGGAGTTCTGACAGTTTGCGCAGGCTGCCGGGCTGTTCCGGAATTTCAACCGCAAGCATGGCCTCACGCTCTTCGCCGAGCTCTGCGCGTTCCGCAACAAAGCGCAGACGGTTGAAGTTCATGTTGGCGCCGCAGGCGATCGCCACGAGCTGCTTGTTATTGAGTTGCCGCCTCGTGACGTCAGCCTTCAGCCCTGCAACGGCCAGAGCACCTGCCGGTTCGAGGATGGATCGAGTGTCTTCAAAGACATCCTTGATCGAGGCGCAGATCTCATCCGTGCTCACCGTGACGATGGAATCCACATAGCTCTGAGCCAGTCGGAAGGTGTGTTCTCCCACCTCTCGAACAGCCACCCCATCGGCGAACAATCCCACCTGAGGCAGACGGATTCTTTCACCTGCCTCAAGCGACAGGGTCATCGCGGCGGCGTCATGGGGTTCAACACCAATCACCTCTATCTCAGGCCAGAGGCTTTTGACATAGGCAGCAACCCCACCAATCAGACCACCTCCGCCGATCGCCACATAGATCGCGTCCGGACGCTGGTGGCACTGGCGCAGGATTTCCATCCCAACCGTTCCCTGACCGGCGATCACCTCCGGATCATCAAATGGATGGATGAAACAGAGGCCCTCCTGTTCGCTTCGTCTGCGGGCCTCCGCATAGGCCTCGTCGTAGGTCTCTCCGTGAAGGATCACCTCTCCACCGAGCTGACGAACCGCTTCCACCTTCACGCTGGGAGTGGTGACTGGCATCACGATCACGGCTCTGCAGCTCAGATGAGCTGCGCTGAGAGCAACGCCCTGGGCATGATTGCCAGCACTCGAGGCGATCACACCCCGTGAACGTTCGTCGTCCGACAACTGAGCCATGCGGTTGTACGCACCGCGCAGCTTGAAGGAAAAGACCGGTTGCAGATCCTCGCGTTTCAGCCACACATGATTGTTCAGACGCCGGCTGAGATTGGTCGCTGACTCGAGAGGGCTCTCGCGGGCGACGTCGTAAACCCTCGCGCGCAGGATCCTTTGCAGGTAATCATCCATCGAGTCAGTCTGACAACCGAGGGCTTTCGCGGGTGGCAGGTGGGCCCCGTAGATTGAATTGATCTGCCGGGAGGCTCATGCAACTGAGCGATCTATCGCATCCCAATCAGTTGCATGGTCTGTCAGTGACGGAACTGGAGGATGTTGCCGCTCAGATTCGCCAGCGTCACCTGGAAGTGGTGTCCAACAGCGGCGGCCACCTCGGTCCAGGTCTCGGGGTTGTTGAACTCACGCTTGCGCTCTATCAGACCCTTGATCTGGATCGTGACCGGGTTGTCTGGGATGTAGGCCACCAGGCTTACCCACACAAACTGATCACAGGTCGCTATTCCGATTTCGACTCCCTGAGACAGAAGGGCGGAGTGGCCGGTTATCTCAAACGCTGTGAGAGCAGATTTGATCATTTCGGTGCCGGTCATGCCAGCACATCCATTTCAGCGGCACTTGGGATGGCCATGGCCCGGGATCGGCTCGGCCAGGATCACAAATGTGTTGCGGTGATTGGTGACGGAGCGCTCACCGGAGGCATGGCTCTTGAGGCCATCAATCATGCGGGCCACATGCCCAACACCCCTCTGCTGGTGGTGCTCAATGACAATGACATGTCCATATCCCCGCCAGTTGGAGCTCTCTCCAGTCATCTGAATCGGATGCGGCTCAGCCCTCCTTTGCAGTTTCTTTCCGGAAGTGTTGAAGAAAGCATGCGTCATCTCCCTTTCATGGGTGGTGATCTTCCCGCTGAGCTCAATCGACTCAAGGGCAGCATGCGCCGCCTGGCGGTGCCGAAGGTCGGTGCGGTGTTCGAAGAACTCGGCTTCACCTACATGGGACCCGTGGATGGTCATGACATCGCTGAGATGACGAAAACATTCCAGGATGCCCATCGGGTAGGTGGTCCGGTGCTGGTCCATGTGCTCACCACCAAGGGCAAGGGATATCCCTATGCGGAGGCTGATCAGGTTGGCTATCACGCTCAGTCGGCTTTTGACCTCAACACAGGCAAGGCCCGCCCAAGCAAAACTCCCAAACCGCCCAGCTACAGCAAGGTATTCGGTCAGACGCTCGTCAAAATCTGCGAACAGAATCCCCGCGTTGTCGGAATCACAGCAGCAATGGCCACCGGCACCGGTCTCGACCTGCTGCAGAAGGCTCTACCTGACCAGTACATCGATGTAGGTATCGCTGAGCAACATGCGGTGACCCTGGCCGCTGGCATGGCATCGGATGGTCTTCGTCCTGTGGTGGCCATCTACAGCACATTTCTGCAAAGGGCCTACGACCAGTTGATCCACGATGTTGGGATTCAGAAACTGCCGGTCACATTCGTGCTTGATCGCGCTGGCGTGGTGGGTGCCGATGGGCCAACACACCAAGGCCAGTACGACATCAGTTATATGCGTTCCATCCCCAATTTCACGGTGATGGCACCCAAGGATGAAGCTGAACTCCAACGGATGCTGGTCAGCTCTCTGAGGCATGAAGGGCCTTGCGCCATCCGGATTCCCAGAGGTCCCGGTGAAGGAGTTCCCCTCATGGAGGAAGGATGGGAACCTCTTGCGATCGGTTGTGGTGAGCTTTTGCGTTCAGGAGAGGATCTCCTGATCGTGGCCTATGGCGCCATGAACGCAAAAGCGATGGCGACAGCTGAAATCCTCGCTGCTCAGGGAATTCAGTCCACGGTGGTCAATGCCCGTTTTCTCAGACCGCTCGACACGGCGCTGCTGCATCCATTGGTCAGGACCATCGGTCGTGTCGTGACCATGGAGGAAGGCTCCCTTGAAGGCGGTTTCGGTTCCGCGGTGATTGAGTCGCTTCAGGACGCTGATCTGCATCGTCCTGTCCTGAGACTGGGAATTCCTGATGTCCTTGTGGACCACGCCACGCCACAACAGAGTTTTGAAACGCTTGGCCTTCTCCCTGATCAGATGGCCGCAAGGATCAGTGAGAGATTCAACCTGGTCGTTGTCCCGATTCAGACTGCCTCTGAATCGAGTGTGGAAGTGCCTTCAATTCGCAGCTGATGAAAAAAGGTGGCTGAGCCACCTTTCAACGTTGTTTTCGGCTCAATGGTGTTTCAAAGAACTCCCCGGGTTGCCAGACCGAGAATGGCCCCCATGCCAATGACGTGTCCCAGACTTGTCGTGGCAAGGAGAGAAGCATGGCTCATGCCACCGAAAAATGATGGGTTGGGCAGCTGAGCTCCCTCGTTGGGGTATTTGATCGCAGCCTTGCCGATGACAATGGCGATCACATTGCAGACAATCATCACCAGCCCCACTTTCGGAGACCAGGTAAGCGTTGCTGGAGCAATGGCCAGAAGTGGAGCGAGCATGAAGATCAGAGGCAACGATTTATCTTCCAGCTTTTAGGCACGCACGCCTAATTCTTGTAAAAGTTGTTCATCGCAGTGCTTTTTGATACCCGATCAGTCCTGCCACGATCACGGCGTTGCTGAGCGTCAGAAATGCCTCGGCTCCACCATGAAGAGCATCAACGGCCACCAGTTCAGTTCCAAATCGCAGATCAGCAACGACAGCTGCTGCAATGGTGACTCCAACAAACAGCAGCGTGAGTTGAAAGCCACGACGGCTGAGAGCGGGAAGCAGCCGACGCTGTCCCAGGTAATAGAGAAAAACCAGATATGGAAACAGCGAGAGTGCGAACAACGGTGATGGATCGAAGTCAGGCATCAGGCTTGTTCCTCCAATTCTGTTGGCGGCTTGATTGACCATGCGGCCCAGGCCAGCGTGGCGTTGCCGAGCAGGGTGAATGATGCCTGGAGCGTGACCAGCCAGCGCAATTGTTCAGCGTTGTCGTAAATGTGCCAGGTGCAGGCTGCCATTGCACTGACCAGCGCTGGAAGCATCGCCCAGGCGATGCGCTGAGTCGAAACGTTCTGTCCATCCGGTTTGTATTGATGAATCAGCACGATGGCCATCAGCCATTCAGCCACTGACGCCCAATGAATCCACCACGTCCCCAGGGATAGTGCGTGCATGTCATTTCAATGGCGTCGTTCACCGTAACGGTTGGAGACTTGGATAATGGGTCGATCAACTCTTGTTTGCTGGTGAAGGCACTGCGCAGTGGGCGGAAGTTGAGGGTGATGCTCTGTGGTTATTACGGCGAGCACAATCTCGGTGACGATGCTTTGCTTCAGGTGCTGGTGTCGCAGATCCCTTCCGATTGGGAACCTGTCGTGACAGCAAGGGATTCAGAGGCCGTACAGGCGTTGGTTCCCGGGGTATCAAGCGTGAATCGGCGATCACTTTCAGACACCATTCGAGGCCTGGATCAGGTGAATGCGCTGGTTCTTGGCGGCGGCAGTTTGCTGCAGGACGGAACCAGCTTCAAAAGCCTTGTTTACTATCTCGTTCTTCTCTGGAGTGCCCGTTTCAAACGTGTGCCGATATTGCTTTGGGGTCAGGGGCTGGGTCCACTTCAACATCGGCTGAGTCGTGTTTTGGTCAAACACACACTTTCTGGAGTCAGGGCTGTGTCATGGCGAGATCCCAGCTCCATTGGTCTGGCTGAGCGTTGGGGACTCAAGATTCCAATGCTGATGGGACCTGATCCGGTGTGGCGTCATCCCTCGCCACCCTGGACAGGCGGAACCCGGCTGATCCTCTGTTGGAGACCTACTCCGCTGTTGAACAGCAGGAAGTGGGGTGTTCTTCTCGAAGCCGTCGATCGATTGAGTGCCAATGACTGTTCTGAGGTGATCTGGCTGGCTTTTCACACTGAGCAGGACGCATCATTGTGGGATGACCTGCGAAATCGTGATCTGATCCCTGAAGGTTTGGATCGGCGATCCGTTCAGATGCAGGCAGAGTCTCTGGAACAGGTTCAATCACTGTTCAGTGAATCCGCACTGGTCATCGCAATGCGTCTGCATGCCTTGATCCTGGCTGCAACGGCGGGTTGTCCAACTGCGGCACTGAGTTATGACCCAAAAGTGAAGGCAGCGGCGCAACTCGCAGCCTTGCCATGGGTGGATCTGAACGACGCACTTGATGTCGACCGGTTGAGCCGTCAATGGCAATCTGTCATGACGGCCGACCGCAGTGACTCAGACATTGAGCAGTTGAAGCGTGACGCACAGCTGCATGAGGAGATGCTCGTTGAGGAGCTCCAAAAATTATCGGCGTGATCGAAGTCCTGTATCAGCGTCGAAGAGAATTTCGTCCTCAGCCCGCCAGGTCAACCTGATCTGTGCGGGTATCCCCTGGTCGGGTGATGTCATCATCCGAATCACGCCTTGCTGAGTCTCCAGAAACAGCAACTGGGAATTTCCCAGCCATTCCCTTGACTGCAGTTTGCCTGATAATCCTTCATCAGAAAAACGAATGGACTCCGGTCTCACGGCGCGAATAGATCCAGAGTCACCCTTCAGGCAGTTGATTTGCGGCCGACCGATGAATCGAGCAACAAAAAGACTTTCAGGATTGTGATAAAGGTTGTATGGAGTATCGATCTGTTCAATCCTTCCCTCATGGAGAACAGCAATTCGCTGTGCCATCGCCATGGCTTCATGTTGGTCATGGGTGACATAGATGGTTGGTTTACGTTGCTCCAGAACAAGCCTTCGAAGTTCTGGACGAATATCTTCCCTCAATTGTGCGTCAAGATTGCTCATCGGTTCGTCGAGAAGATAAACCTCAGGGTCCCTGAGTAGTGCGCGAGCTAGAGCCACTCTTTGGCGTTGACCACCTGAGAGTTCAGCAGGACGGTTGTCTGCACGATTCCAGAGTTGGACCAGATCGAGAATCCCCTTGATCTTGAATCGTCTTTCTGGCTTTGGAACGCCACGCACCCGAAGTCCGAGTTCAAGGTTCTCGAAAACAGTTAGGTGTGGAAGCAGTGCATAACTTTGAAACACCATCCCAACACTTCGTTCAGAAGGTGAAAGGGATGTGATGTCACGACCACGGATATGAATGGAACCAGCACTGACAGGATCAAGCCCTGCGATCAGCCTCAATGTTGTGCTCTTGCCGCAACCACTTGGCCCAACCAGGGCAAGGCATTCATTGTCAGCAACAGTCAGGCAGATATTTTCAACAATCCATTGCTTGTTGATATTTCGCCCTACATTTTCGAGTTCAAGCGTCATCCCTTAACAGCTCCAGTGGTTAAACCCGAAACAATTGGTTTCTGGAAAACCATGACCAAGAGAATAAGAGGAATTGAACCTATCACTGTGGCTGCTGCGTAAGGACCGTAGGGAACCGAATGAATTGAGGAGCCAGCAATTCTTGCCATTGCAACAGGAAGAGTCAGTTTGCCTGAGTCGCTGATCCATGTGAGGGCAATTGGATATTCGTTCCATGAAAAAAGGAATACAAGAATTGCTGTACTTGCAATTGCCGGTGAGATGAGTGGGAGCAGAATCCATCGAAACCTCTGCACCACGCTTAAACCTTCAACTCTGGCAGCATCTTCAAGTTCTGCAGGAAGATCAGAAAAGGCATTTGTCAATAAAAGAATTGCCAATGGCTGGGATAATGCTGCGTAGGGAACAGCCAGTGCAATCAGACTGTTCCCCAGTTGCAGATAGCGCGCGATTTC
Source organism: Cyanobium sp. ARS6 (assembly GCA_002687115.1). Taxonomy (GTDB): domain Bacteria; phylum Cyanobacteriota; class Cyanobacteriia; order PCC-6307; family Cyanobiaceae; genus Synechococcus_C. Next base: position 6,383 of record NYZI01000004.1, on the reverse strand, counting down.
AAGCAATGCAAGAAAAAGAAGAACATAGGGAAAAAGTGCGCAGCCAATCAAGAAGAATTTGATGACAAGTGAACTTCGTCGCCCCATTTTGCTTAAACTGTAGCTTGAGGGGATTGCTAATAAAAGGGTTAGAAATGTAGAAAGTCCTCCTACGAACAAGCTGTTCAACAAATAGCGAATGAACGGTGGGTTGCTGTTCAGAACACTCTGATAATGATCAAGTGTCCAGCGTTGATTCAGTGAAGCAAACGGTGTGACCAGTGCCTGATCAATACAGAACGATGTGTAAAGCTGCCAAGTCAAAGGAGCCAGTGACCAGACCAGTAGAGCGAGAATCAGGAACCGTGTTGCTTTCATCTTGCTAGGGATTGCTGAGACCTGTTTCGCGCTGTTGTGACCACAAGCCAAGTAATGAGAATCAGTGAGCTGAGGATCACAAAGCTTCCGATCATGATGGTGGCGCTGTAGCCAAAGTCGAGAAATCGCAGGGCATTCCAGTAGGCGTAGAGAGCGATGCTCTCCGTACTGCTGGCGGGACCGCCTCCAGTCATCACCTGCACAAGATCAAACACTCCGAATGCCTGAGCAAGACGGAACATCAAGGCAAGGCCGAGGTAGGGAAGCAACAGGGGGATTGTGATGCGTCGAAGGCAAATCCAGGAACCTGCCCCTTCCAGCTTTGCCGCTTCGTAGAGATCAGAAGGTATGGTCTGCAGGCCCGCAAGCAGAATCAGTGCCACAAAAGGAGTTGTTTTCCAGATATCGGCGTAGACGGTGGTGATCCATGCGATGGATGGTTCTCCCAGAGCATTGAGCGATTGACCCAGCCACGATTGCGTCAGTCGATCAATAGGGCCGTAGGGAGTATTGAAGATCCATCTCCACCCAAGAGCCATCACTGTTGTGGGCAAAGCCCATGGAATCAAAGCTGATGACCTGATCAATGCCCGCTTGCGCATGGGCTGATGCAGGATCAAGGCAATAACCAAACCGAGCACGATTTCAGCGGTCACTGAGACCACTGAAAACCGAAGGGTCTGGAAGAGGTCCTGCAGGTAACGGGTGTCATGGATGAATCGCTGCCAGTTGGCCCCCTGATTCGGGATCGCCACAAGACCCGTCATCACGGAATCTGCATGGAAACTGAGCCATGTGTAGCGAAACAGAGGTAGAGCAAAAACCGCTACGAGAAACAGCAGAGATGGAATCAGCAGAATCAGCAACGGCATCAGGGAGACTCTCCTGCGGCTTCGAGCACCTGAGCTGTGGATCGTTCCGCTTGTTGCATCGCCTCCACAGGAGTTGTCATACCTGTCAATGAGCTGCTCAGCTTTCGCTGTAATACAACACTGATCTGTGCATAAAGGGGAGTTTCAGGTCTCGATCGGGCATAGGCCAGGGCTTCGCCGATGGATTGAAGGGAAGGATAATTCTCAAGGAGTTTCTGATCATTGAAGATCTCGGCCTTAGTTGGCGTATTTCCATATTTGGTATATAGATAGCGTTGAGATTCTTCGCTGGTGAGAAATTTAAAAGCTTCAACAGTCGATTCAGGATGTGCTGAACCCTTCAACAGACTTAACCCCCAGCTACCAAGTGTCGCCGCAGGTTGATGTCCCTTTTCCGCCACCATTGTTGTAATCCCGACCTTGTTCCTGACTTGACTGTCGTTTTTCTGCAATTCAGCCCATGCGTAGGGCCAGTTGCGCATGAAAGCTGCCTGACCGGATTTGAAACTCTGCAGGGCCTCAGACTCAGCGAAGTTTGTTACAGCCCGCGGACTGACACCCGTTTGAATCAGATGATTCAGCCACTCTGAAGCGTCCAGTCCTGGTGGTTCGTCCAACCCGATGCGCCCTGAATCTGGTGAAAACCATTCACCACCAAAGCCGTCAATAATCTCAAGGAAGACACAACTTAGTCCCTCATATTGCTTGCCTTGCCATACATAGCCATAGGGTATTCTGCCGCCGTTCTGAAGCTTTTGACTGATGCTCTCAAGTTCCTGCGGAGTCCGTGGGGGCTCATCCATCAAGTCTGTTCGCCAGTAAAGAAGTCCGATATCTGCATTCAATGGCCATCTCAGTAGAGAGCCCTGGTAGTGATTGCCTTCATCTGCACCTTCTGCAAGAGCATTCAGATCGTCTTCATTGAAATAGTTATCAAGGGATTCAAGCCAACCTGCTTTGGCATACTTTGGTACCCACGTTACGTCCATCAACAGTCCGTCAAATGGTGTATTACCCAGGAGAAGACTGCTGATTGCCAGATCTGAGATCGCTTCAGTCTCCAGAGGCCCTTTTATCACCTCAAGATGAATTCTACCCCTATTCTTCTGGTTGAAGATCTTGACAAGCTCAGACGTTGAATCAGCGAAAGGAGCTGCCATCAATATGGAAACATTATCCGGGCGCTTTGCAAGAACAGACAGACAAAGAAGGCTACTGGAAATGAACAATATTGCTGCTGTCAATAGTATGAGTGACCGCTTTCTGATCGTGAACATCGATTTATTCCGGCAACTCAAGTGCACCCATTTGTTCATCAGCCCAGTCGGATACGGTGAAGGCTTCAACGGCTGAACTCATTTTCTCCATTCTTTCAAATTGCTCTGACGAAGGCATATCAATGGCAGAGTCAATTGCTGAGTCCATCTGTTTGTGCGAGTAAGGATTGGTCAGAATGGCCCCATCAAGAATGACTGAAGCTCCTGTGAATTCAGACAGCACGAGAACTCCGGATTTGCCTTTTCTTGCAGCTGCATATTCCTTGGCAACAAGATTGAGTCCGTCTCGCAGTGGAGTGATCCAGCAGATATCTGCCTGCGAAAACCAAGCCACCATTTCTTCATAAGGAATCCTGCGAGTTGAAAATCGAATTGGAACCCAATCAATTTTGCTGAATCGACCGTTGATTCGTCCAGCTGTTTCTTCAATGAGTCGTTGCGTATCCTCATAGATTTTCATCCCTGAGGCTGCAGCAACGCATGCCAGCATCAATACAACCTTCCCGTGTAGGTCATGTCGCCGCTCAAGAAGTCGTTCGAAGGCTAATAATAATTCTTCATTCCCTTTTGTGTAATCGACTCTGCTTGCTGAAAGTATGAGCTTCCTGCCTTTTTTTGTATCTTCGTTAATGCGTTCCGATAATTGAAGAATTTCAGAATCTTTTGTCATGGCTTGAATCACGTCTGGAGAGGTGCCGACGGGAGATGAAAGCAGACGTACTTTTCGTCCTCTGTAGTTCAACCATGGTGTTTCAGATGGTTCGGTCAATGCAGATCCGCAACCAAGAAAGCGAAACGGAACAGCTCTTTTATCTCCTTTCTCTACACCCAGGAGGCAGTTAGCTGCTCTTGCAAAATTCTCTGTATAACGAGGAATATGAAAGCCAACAACGTCGCAGCTTAATAAACTTTCCAAGATTTGTTTACGCCATGGAAGAATCGAAAAAACATCACTACTTGGAAAAGGTGTGTGATGAAAGAAAGCGATTTTCAGGTCTGAGCGTTTGCTGCGAATATACCCTGGAACGAGCCAAAGGTTATAATCATGGACCCATATGGTTGCGCCTGGCGCCGCTTCTGAGCATGCTGCATCTGCAAATCTTTGATTGACTTCTTCAAAGATTCTCCAATCAGTATTGTTAACATTAAAGAAATTCGGGAAAGTATGCAGGATCGGCCAGAAAGATTCTTTGGAGGTGACGTGATAAAAACTTGAAATTTGTTCCTGCTCAAGCGGTATTCTCCTCAGCGTGAATGAAGCTGGATACTCCATCGCAATTCTTTCATCCTCGGCTTTGGCCAGATCGTTGACCTTACGCCAGGCAATCCAGGTTCCATTCAGCCGGTCGCGAAACAGATTTCTCAGAGTGGGAATAATTCCATTTGGACTTTTCTGATCTCTCCAAACTCTTTCACCGTTTTCATTTTTTGCTTCATCAAATGGTGTTCGATGGTAAAGAATAATAAAATTACTACTTCCTATACTTGTTTTCATTTTGACAACCTCCTGTGTGGTTTGAAATGAATCTCGCCATTCAGAACTTCAATGGTGTTGTTATGCGGTTAATTGACTTTGTTCTGAAACGAGTGTGTTCAAAACGTCCTCTGCATGTCCAACAGGTCTGACACCAGTCCAGCGTGCACGTAATATCCCATCGGGATCAATCAAAAATGTATGGCGCAGTGAGTAAGGAGCCATCCAGGAACCGTACTGACGACTCACCTCCCCCTCTGGGTCAGAGAGCAGAGTGAAACCAAGCCCTTCACTGCTGCAGAATGATTCATGATCATCAATGCTGTCAGCCGAAACAGCTGCAATATCGCAATTCAGAGCATTGAAGTCTTGGATTGATTCCTGAAATCCGTGAGCCTCAATTGTGCAACCTGAAGTGAAGTCTCTCGGATAAAAGTACAAAACAAGCCACCGACCTGTCCAGGTGTCCAATCCCCAGTTTTTTGAAGGCACCCCACCCAGTGTGCCTGGAAGGTTGAATTGCGGAGCCGGCTCCCCAATCTCAGGAAGCTTTCCCCCCAACGCTCTTGCTCGCGATGGAATCCAGAACAGAGCTGCTGCCCCAGTGACTGTGAAGCCAAGGAAGTCTCGGCGTTTCAGCGCAAGCTGAGGCATGTGAATACCAACTCAGACTTTGGCCAGATTGATGCCAAGAGATTTGGCGTAGGCGCCAAGGCCCTTTTTCTGGATGGTCTTCAGAGCACGGGTCGTGATCCGCAGATTCACCCAGCGATTGCCTTCAGCCCACCACAGTCGACGCTGCTGCAGGTTGGCCTGTTGGAGCTTCTTGGTTCTGATATGGGAGTGGCTCACTGCCATTCCGTTGTTGGCACGCGTTCCAGTGAGCTGACACACCCGGGACATGATGACGTTCCTTTGTTTCTGTGGCCAAAAGCCAAGACATCACTTTAGCAGCCAGGCCTGGTCAGGTTCCTTTGCTCACCAGCTCCGACATCAGCTTGGCGCTGCGTGTCTGGAACCCCGCCAGCTCATTGGGTTCCAGTCCCCCAACACCCAGGCGTGCCATGTCGTAAAGATGCAAGGCGAGCTCGGAGGCCAATCGTCTGCTGGGTGAAGCTTCTTCTGCGCCGATGAGGACCCCCCCCGAAGACAGCCTCAAGAGTCCTTCAACGAGTGGGTGACGACGGTTGATCAGCAACACATGATGGTCAGGCAATCCAGGCAACCGCTGATCCATCAGAGCCCCCATGTCGTTCATGCGACGCATCTGTTCGGGAAGCAGAATCATCGCTGGTGGTGCGTCCTCACCTCCCTTCAGTGCCTGCACCTGAATGGTGACCTTGTCATTGTTGAGAGCGTCCTTGATCAGGTTTCTGATCGTCTCACTCTGTGTTTCACCATCCTGGTCACTGATTTCCGGTTTTTCATCATGGAGACTTTCGTCAAGCTCCGCATCAACCCTCTGGAATTTGTATTGATCTTTTGTTGCTTCGAGCCAGGGCAGAAACTGACTGTCGATCACTGTTTCAGCGAAAATCACTTCAGCGTTCTGACTTTTCCAAAGTGTCAGTGCTCCTGCTTGCGCAACTTCATCAGTGCAGTAGAGAATTCTCTTTGATTGTGGATCTGAAAGCCTGTCCTGGTAAGAGGAAAGTGTCGTATATCTCTTGTCTCCTGCTTTGATGGGTTCCTGTTTTCCTTCGATTGATTCTGCGGTTGTTGCAAACAAAATCAGATCCGAAACCTGATCGGCGAATTTGTCGTCTTCCATTGCACCGATCTTTACAAAAGGCGCGAGTGATTCCCAGGCTTCAGCGTATTGCTGGGGATGATCTGCTTTAAGAGTTTTAAGCCGGTCAGAAACTTTTTTCGCAACAAAATTTCCAATTGATCTGACTTTCCGATCAGTCTGGAGTGCGCTTCTGCTGACATTGAGAGGAATATCAGGGGAGTCGATCACTCCTCTTAATGGCAGCAAATATCTGGGTACGATTTCTTTGATCGAATCGCTGACAAAGACCTGATTGCAATATAAACGGATATCCCCTTTTTCCCAGTCAGCCCGTCCCACCGATTGTGGGAAGAAAAGAATTCCCTGCAATGTGTAGGGGTAATCCGTATTTAAATGAACCCAGAGCAGCGGGTCGCCCTGAAACGGATATAGATAGTGGTAAAGATCGATATAGTCTTGATCAGACATTTCCCTGGGATTTCTTCTCCATGCCGGGTTTCGCTTGTTGACACTTTCTCCCTCGAGCTGAACGTCGATGGGCATGAAATCGCAGTACTGAGTGATCAGTGTGCGTAACCTTGCAGGCTCCAGATACTCCAGTTCGTCATCCATTAGGTGAAGGATGACGTCTGTACCGGCTTCTGATCGTTCGTGACTCTCCAGTTTGAATG
>NYZI01000003.1 GCA_002687115.1 Cyanobium sp. ARS6 | reverse complement strand
TGGAGAGGTGGCCGAGTGGTCGAAGGCGCAGCACTGGAAATGCTGTATAGGGGCAACTCTATCGAGGGTTCGAATCCCTCCCTCTCCGTTTTTCTCCGGTCCTCTAGGGCCGGTTTTTTTTTGCACCGGTTATTTTCTCGGTCTGAATGATCGATCTGTCGAGATTGTCTGTTTCAATCAAGAGCTAAACAACAATTGCTTCAAAGCTTTGACTGCTTCGGCTCAATCAGCCGAATCGACCAGAGACATAATCCTGAGTTGCCTGTTGAGAGGGAGAATTGAAGATCATTTCTGTTTCGTTGAACTCCACCAGATAGCCGACTTTCCCGGAACCTCCTTCCACCGCTTCAGCATTAAAGAATGCGGTCATATCACTCACCCTCAAGGCCTGTTGCATATTATGCGTCACGATTACGATTGTGAAACTCTTTTTTAATTCATGCATTGTTTCCTCGATTTTCAATGTTGAGATTGGATCCAGGGCTGAACAGGGTTCATCCATCAAGATCACCTCAGGCTGAATGGCAATCGTGCGTGCAATGCAGAGACGTTGTTGTTGTCCTCCTGATAGTGAGTAGCCACTCTCGTTGAGTTTGTCTTTGCACTCACCCCATACAGCCGCCTGGCGCAGAGAGCGTTCAACCAACTCATCCATATCTCCGGTGTAGCCATTGATTCGCGCTCCAAAGGCGATGTTTTCGTAGATACTTTTTGGAAAAGGATTTGGTTGCTGAAATACCATCCCGATTCGACGCCTCACTTCCACGGGATCAACCGAAGGGGCATACAGGTCAGCTCCATCAAAGAGCACGCGACCTTTCAGAGTGCAACCTTCAATCAGATCATTCATGCGGTTCAGCGCTCTCAGAACCGTTGATTTCCCGCAACCAGAAGGGCCGATGAATGCGGTGACCTTGCCACGTGGAATGTCGCAGTAAACGTTCTTGACGGCTTCCTGGCTGCCATAGCTGATCGTGGTGTTTTGAATTGACAGGCAGATATCGTCTGATGCTTCGGAGCTCGTTTTGCTGGTGGAAGTCATAACTCTCGGTTGGCTTTATGGAAAGACTTGAAACAGAAGCAATGGATTGAAGATTTGCAGTTCAGTTGGCAGCAAATCGTCGTAGCCATCGAGCAAAAAGATTGATCAGCAGGATGAATAGAACAAGTACAAAAGATGCAGCCCATGCGAGTTCGTTCTGTGCTTCATATGGGAGGGTTGCAAAGTTATATATCAACACTGATAGTGTTGCTATCGGGTTGAAAACTGATTCAAATCCCTGCGGCCAGAAGGGTGAGAACAAAGCTGTGAAAATCAATGGCGCTGTTTCTCCTGCTGCCCTTGCAATCGACAACACCACGCCTGTGGCAATCGGTGTGAAGGCTGAAGGAAGAGTGATTCGCAAAATGGTGACAAATTTGGATGCGCCCACGCCAAGGGCGGCGCGGCGGAGATCGTCGGGAACCAGTTTCAGCCCTTCGTCAGTGGTCTTGATGACCGTGGGCAGCATCAAAATTGATAGTGCAACTCCGCCGGCAATTGCACTGTAGGAATTTCCAAAAATAATCTTTGTCTTGACAATGACGGAGTAAACAAAAACACCGGCGATGATGGATGGGACTCCTGACATAACGTTGGTCCCAAATCGGATGAACTGCGCAAAAATTCCCCCGCCTGAGTATTCAGCGAGAAAAATTCCACCTCCAACGCCGACTGGAATGGCGATCAGGGCTGATAGAAAGGTGACAATAATGGTGCCGATCACTGCATTGCCAATGCCACCCCCTTCCAGTCCTGTGGACGGTGAAGTGAACAGGCTGATGTTGAGCACTCTGCCCCCCTTGATCAGCACATAAGTCAATACTGCAACGAGTGGCAGAACAGCAATCGCTGAAAACAATCCAACCAGGGATGTGAGAATTCTGTTGAGAATATTGCGCTTTAGGCCCTTTTTGTAGCTCAGGTCAGGACTGTCTCTTCTCAGACTGGCTGTTGGTGAAAGTGCCATGATTCAGTACTTGAGGCTGAGACGTTTGACCATCCACCGGGCCAGGAGATTCACCGCCAGGGTGAGAATCATCAGGATGAAAGCCGCGTACATCAGCGACGAAACCTGACTTCCATCAGCTTCGCCAAACTGATTGGCCAGCATGGCTGAGATGGTGTTTCCAGGTGCCAGCACAGACCAGCTGAAGGTGTTCGAATTGCCGATGATCATGGTGACGGCCATCGTTTCACCCATGGCGCGTCCCAGTGCAAGCATCACGCCACCGACAATGCCTGAGATGGCAGCGGGCAGCAGCACGTTGAGAATCGCTCCCCAGCGTGTTGTGCCGATGCCGTAGGCAGCCTGGCGCAGCTTCATGGGTACCTGGTTGAGTGAGTCCCTTGCGATCGCTGTGATGATCGGCAGGATCATCACAACCAGGATCAGAACCGCTGGTGCGATTCCAGGCCCCATTGGATCAGTTGAAAAGAAGGGCAACCAGCCGAGGGTCCTGTGAAGGATCTCAAGAAACGGACGAATGAACGGCTCCAGAACGAAGATGGCCCAGAGACCAAGCACCACGGAAGGAATCGCCGCCAGCAGCTCCACCATCAATCCGATCAGCGTTCGGATTTTCAGAGGAATGATGTTTTCGGTGATGAAAATCGCTGTTCCCACGCCGAGAGGCACGGCAATCAGCAATGCCAGCAACGATGTCAGCAGCGTTCCGTAAATGGCTGTGAAGGCGCCGTATTCATCCTTGACGGGATTCCAGTTGGAGGTCACGAGAAATGACCAGCCATAACGGCCCATTGAATCCAGCGATCCCCAGAACACCACGATGAGGATGGCCAGCAACACCATGGCCACCACCGAGGCCAGCATGATGGCCAGAATCCTGAAGCCGCCATCCACCGATTTCTCCATCGGCGGACGTCGCCGTAAGCGATACAGCTCCAACGGCCTGGGCATTCTGTACTGAACAGACCCTTGAAACGTACCGGTCCAACGGGACCTGGATCACTAAGAGCGCGTTAACGCCCCCTGTGGGATTGCTTGTGCAGGGGCTGGGTGAGAGCTGTTTGGGCCGTTACCGTGGGATTTCACACAGGCTTTTATGGGCCGGATCGTCGGAATCGACCTGGGTACCACCAATTCCGTCGTGGCTGTTCTTGAGGCCGGGCGGCCCGTGGTGATCGCCAATGCGGAAGGGACCCGGACGACCCCCTCTGTCTTGGGGTACACCAAAGACAATGAATTGCTGGTTGGTCAGCCGGCCAGACGTCAGCTGGTTCTCAATCCGCGCAACACCTTTTCCAATCTCAAGCGCTTTGTCGGTCGTGCCTGGGATGAGCTCGACGAAGGATCACTCACCGTTCCATACACGGTCCGTTCCAACAGTCAGGGCAACGTCCGTGTGGCCTGTCCGCAGACCGAGCGTGAGTATGCACCGGAAGAGCTCGTGGCCAGCATCCTGCGCAAGCTTGTGGATGACGCTTCCACCTATCTCGGAGAGGAGGTCGTATCCGCGGTGATCACCGTGCCGGCCTACTTCAACGATGCTCAGCGTCAGGCCACGCGTGATGCCGGTCGACTGGCTGGAATCAGCGTTGAACGGATTCTCAATGAACCGACCGCAGCCGCCCTCGCCTACGGCTTCGATCGCAGTGCGGTCCGCCGTGCTCTCGTTTTTGATCTCGGAGGCGGAACCTTTGATGTTTCGTTGCTGAGGATCGCCAACGGTGTCTTTGATGTCAAAGCCACCAACGGCGATACCCAGCTGGGTGGGAACGACTTCGATCAACGCATTGTTGACTGGCTTGCGGAAGCCTTTCTCAAGCAGCACGGGGTCGACCTGAGGCGTGATCGACAGGCACTCCAACGGCTCACCGAAGCTGCTGAAAAAGCCAAGCAGGAGCTCTCCGGGGTGACCTCCACACCAATTTCCCTGCCCTTCATCGCCACGGGCACAGATGGACCTCTTCACATCGAGACAACCCTGGACCGCGAAACGTTCGAAGCTTTGTGCCCCGATCTTCTCGATCGTTTGCTGGTTCCGGTTCAGACGGCACTCAGGGATTCCGGTTGGGCGGCTGAAGACATCGATGACGTGGTGCTTGTTGGCGGAAGCACCCGCATGCCGATGGTGCAGCAGTTGGTCAGAACCCTGATTCCCAATGATCCATGCCAGTCGGTCAATCCCGATGAGGTGGTCGCAGTGGGAGCTGCCGTTCAGGCGGGAATCATCACCGGCGAATTGCGCGATCTGCTTCTTAACGACGTCACACCGCTCTCGCTGGGGCTGGAAACCATCGGAGGACTGATGAAGGTGTTGATTCCGCGCAATACGCAGATTCCTGTGCGTCAGTCCGATGTGTTCAGCACCTCGGAGCCCAACCAGTCTTCAGTCGAGATTCATGTCTGGCAGGGAGAACGTCAGATGGCGACAGACAACAAATCGCTCGGACGTTTCCGCCTTTCGGGAATTCCCCCCGCACCTCGTGGAGTGCCTCAGATTCAGGTTGCCTTTGACATCGATGCCAACGGTATTCTTCAGGTCAGTGCCACAGACCGCACAACCGGTCGCAAGCAGTCGGTCACGATTCAAGGAGGCTCAACCCTCAGCGAGGATGAGATTCAGGGCCTTCTTGCCGAAGCAGAGGCTCGTGCTGATGAAGACCGTCGCAAGCGCTCCACGATCGAGCGTCGCAATTCGGCGATGACCCTGGTTGCGCAGGCGGAGCGTCGTCTTCGCGACGCCGCTCTGGAACTTGGCCCCTACGGAGCAGAACGCCAGCAGAGAGCGGTTGAGATGTCGGTTCGCGACGTCCAGGATCTTCTGCAGCAGGACGACCTTCAGGAACTTGAGATGGCCGTGAGCGGCCTTCAGGAAGCGCTGTTCGGTCTGAACCGCCGGCTTACGGCTGAGCGACAGAATGACAACGGTCCCCTGCAGGGTCTGAAAAGCACTCTCGGAACCCTCAAGGACGAGCTGTTCGCCGAGGACGACTGGGATGATGACCCCTGGGCATCGCCACAGTCCCGCTATGACGGACCGATGAGAGGCGGCCGAAGAGGGATTGACCCCTGGGACGATGACAACTTCCGCTGACCCGGACTACTGGTCATTGCTTGGTCTGGAGCCCGGTGCCGCTCCCGATGCTCTGAAGCTGGCTTTCCGGCGTGAGGCCAGGCGCTGGCATCCCGATCTGAACGGGAATGATCGTCATGCCGAGGAACGTTTCAAGCTCGTCAATGAGGCCTACGCCGTTCTCAGCAACCCTGACAGGCGAAAGGAATGGCAGTTGCGACAACGCGGAGGTGTCGCGGCAACTGACCCCTTCAGCACTGGCTTTCCTGATTTTGAGGACTACCTCGCTGTCGTTCTGGGTCTCGAGCGTGAACCTGTGCGGAGAGAGCAGGCGTCGAAGGATCAGGAAGAACAGGAACGGTCGTTTGACCACAGCGAGGGTTCTGATCATGCCTATGGATCTCACTGGCCTGAGGCTTCGCCGCAGCCACCTCCTCCGGTCCGCACTGATGATGATCTTGAGACGGTTGTTGATCTCACCCCTGACCAGGCTCTGCAGGGCACAACCGTGGAGCTGGAACTGGGCGATGGCACCTTGGTGGAGGTCGGCACTCCGCCCAGGGCCGGGGATGGCTGGCGCCTACGACTTGAAGGTGTTGCCCCCGGTGGGCGTGATCACTTCCTGCATCTGCGGGTGATGACGGATGACGGCCTTCGCATCGATGGGCTTCGGGTGCATTACCGACTCGAATTGCTTCCACCGGATGCAGCGTTGGGTTGTGCCGTTGACGTGCCCACCCTTTCCGGTCCTGTGACGCTTCAGGTGCCACCGGGCTCATCCAGCGGACGTTTGCTGAGATTGCGCGGGCGTGGTCTGCGGTTCGGAGACGATTGCGGCGATCAGCTTGTGGAGATTGTGATTGTGATTCCAGCGGCGCTCGATGACGATGAACGTGCGCTTTATCAACGACTGCAGGAGCTCAGTCTCGAGCGCGCAAACGGTTTCTAAGTCGCAGTTTCGATGAGAGACTGCATCTGACGATTGATCAGCATGTTGGTTCACGTGCTCCTGTACGACGCAGGACAGGACAGCGAAGGGATCCACTCCCTTGAGCTCTCAGGTCAGACCGTGGTGCTGATGTTTGAGAACCGCGACGACGCAGATCGCTACGCCGGATTGTTGGAGGCTCAGGACTTTCCGACTCCCAGCGTTGAGGCTCTCGATCGTGAGGAGATTGAATTGTTCTGCCGTGAAGCCGGGTACGAGGCCAGATTCGTATCCGATGGGTTTGTTCCCAAGACCGATGATGAGCGCTTGATGCTTGCTCCTCCAAGTGCCAACCGCGACGTGACGAACTGGCAGGAGTCGGAGCCCGATCAATCGCAGGCTGGGGAAGCATCATCAAAAGAAAGCGATTCCGCGGTTAAGGACCTTGATGATGTGCGTCGTCGTCTCGAGGGCCTTCTCTAGGCATGGCTGACTCCCCATCCCCTGATTGCGGATCTTCCTCCCTGGTTGCTCCTTCCGGCGACCGTGGTTATCTGCTGACCGAACAGGTGAACCCTGCGAGTGCTCAGCTCGATCAGCTTTCAACCGATGAACTTGTCGGGCTGTTTATCGAAGAGGATCTCAAACCACAGCAAGCGGTCTTCGGGGCCAGAACAGCTTTGAGTCAGGCCGTCGATGCCATCGCGGAACGTCTGAAAAGAAGCGGTCGACTGTTCTATCTGGGTGCCGGGACGTCGGGCCGACTCGGTGTGCTGGATGCAGCTGAATGTCCGCCAACCTTCTGCAGCCCTCCGGAGCTCGTGCAGGGGATTCTTGCCGGGGGTGCTCCGGCTCTGTTGCGCAGTTCCGAAGGCCTTGAGGATCTTGAATCCGCGGCGGTGAATGATCTTCAGCAACGAGGCTTCAACTCGGATGACTGCCTGGTCGGTATCGCCGCAGGAGGAACGACCCCCTACGTTCGAGGTGGACTGGGCCATGCCAAGGATCTCGGTGCACTGACGATCGCCATGGCCTGTGTGCCCTCAGACCAGGCTCCTCTACCTTGCGCAATCGACATTCGATTGCTCACTGGCCCCGAGCTGCTGACAGGCTCAACGCGTCTGAAAGCAGGAACGGCAACAAAAATGGCTCTCAACATTCTCTCAACCGGAGTGATGGTGAAGCTGGGCAAGGTCTACGGCAACAGAATGGTTGATGTTGCCGCCAGCAACAGCAAGCTTGTCGACCGTTCCATCAGAATTCTCGGGGATCTTCTCGGTCTGGATCGAAAGCTTGCTCTGCTGCTTTTGGAACGCGCCCAGGGATCTGTGAAACGTGCTCTGTTAATGGGCAGCTGTGGTCTTGAAACGGATGAAGCTGATGTTCTCCTTGAAGCTCACTCAGCTGATCTCAGAGCTGCGCTGAACAGCCAGGGTCAATCTCTCCCGGTTCAGGATTGAATGCTCCCCCAGTAAGGACTGGTGAAGAGATCGAGACGCTTTCGGGTCTCTGCAGGCACTGCATCAGGAGATGTCATCAGAGCATGTTCCAGGGCGTTGTGGGCAGGAGATCCTGGCCTTTCCTTTCTGAAGCTGTCCATCAACCGTTCCAGGATCGGGCCAGTGGCGGTTGCATTGGCCTTGAGGTTGCCCACCACCATCTCCACGGTGACCGCGTCATGGTCATCGTGCCAGCAGTCGAAATCAGTCACCATGCTGAGTGAGGCATAAGCGATTTCCGCTTCTCTGGCCAGTCGTGCTTCCGTGTGATTGGTCATGCCGATCACATCGCAACCCCAGCTGCGGTAAAGCTCGCTTTCAGCGCGGGTTGAAAAGGCGGGACCTTCCATGCAGAGATAGGTCCCGCCTTGATGAAGATGATGTCCAACGGGCATCTCGCCCGCTGCAGCTGCTGCCAGCCATTCACTCAGAGTGGGGCAGAACGGGTCTGCCAGGCTGACGTGAGCGACGCATCCATTTCCGAAAAAGGACTGAGGACGTTGCCTGGTCCGGTCGATGAACTGATGAGGAACCACCATGTCGCGCGGTCTCAGATGTTCTCTCAGCGAGCCCACGGCGGAGACTGAAATCAGCCAGCGCACGCCAAGACTGCGCAGGGCCCAGACATTGGCCCGATAGGGGACCTCACTGGGCAGCAGATGGTGCTGTCGTCCATGGCGAGCCAGAAAAACCACTTCCACCCCGTTCAGGGTTCCGATCCTCAGGGCATCCGATGGGCTGCCGAATGGAGTCTCGATCTGAACCTCCCGGATCGATTCAAGGCTGTTGATGGAGTAAAGACCGCTGCCACCAATCACTCCCACCCGGGCGGAATCGAGCTGTGGATCTGAGGCTGTCTGAGGCATGGAGCGGTTGAGGTCGTCCTTCACAATCATCTGCCTAGCATGGTGTTTTCGGATTGACGCCTTGACGACCGTTCTCATGTCCACGGACGCCGGCGACATCAAGCTGGAGATGTTCGAACAGGACGCTCCAAACACCGTTGCCAACTTCGTCAAGCTTGCTCGCGACGGCTTCTATGACGGACTTGCCTTCCACAGGGTGATCAACGGTTTCATGGCTCAGGGCGGATGCCCCAACAGCCGCGAGGGATCACGAGGAACTCCTGGCACCGGCGGCCCCGGTTACATGATCGATTGCGAAATCAACAGCAAAAAGCATGTACCGGGCGCGCTGTCGATGGCACATGCCGGTCGCAACACGGGCGGCAGCCAGTTCTTCATCGTTCATGAAGCCCAGCCTCATCTCGATGGTGTGCACACCGTGTTCGGCCTGACCGGTGACATGGATGTGGTGATGGCCATCAAGAACGGCACAAGGATTCAGAAGGTCACGGTTCAGGACCAGTGAATCAAGGCAGCCTGGTTTCCATCGGGGAACCAGGCGCTCCCCTCCTGCTCCCCGACGAGTGAACTGCGTTTCAGTTCCCTGCGCTCCAGCGTCTGGGGTGGGTGAGTGATCTGCTGCTCATTCACCGTGTGCAGAAGACCAAGTCGTGATGTTTCCGGCCAGGCCGCCATGGCCCTGAGTATTGCCTGAATTGAATTCGAATCAGGATTCGAGTCCTGCAGGGACCAGACAAAGCGTGGGCGTTCCCACAGTGCCAGCAGGCGAGGCCCCTGTTCAGCCTGCAGCTGAAGTCCGTTTGCTTCGCTCAGCAGTTCAACCCGATGCAGCAGGTCGGAAAGAACTCCGTCATCGGTTGAGTTGCTGTCGAGACACAGCACCCAGTGGGAACTGAATTCGATGGCATCCAGCAGATGGCCAAGCTTTTCTTTCTTGGTGGCCAGATATCTGGCATTGAAATCACCGACAGGAGGCTTCATCGGCACACGCTTCACCACTTCAAGGCCATAGCCACCGAGTCCTGCAATTTTTCTTGGGTTGTTGGTGAGCAGATTGAGCCTGTGAATCCCAAGGTCACTGAGAATCTGTGCTCCGACTCCGTAATTGCGCAAGTCAGGAGCAAATCCCAGCTTTTCGTTGGCTTCAACGGTGTCGAGTCCTCCCTCCTGGAGGCTGTAGGCCTTGAACTTGTTGATCAGACCGATGCCCCGGCCTTCCTGGCGCAGATAGACAACAACTCCTTCTCCTTCTTTTTCAATGTGCTTCATTGCCGTGTGCAGCTGGGCACGACAGTCGCAACGCATGGATCCGAAGGCATCACCTGTGAGGCATTCGGAATGCATCCGTACCAGCACGGGTTCGTTCAGATTGTTGGGGTCGCCCTTGACCAGAGCGACATGTTCACTGCCATCCAGTTCATTGGAGTATCCGATGGCCAGGAAGGAGCCGAATTCCGTTGGCAGTGAACACTGGGCCGATCGCACTACAAAACGTTCGTTATCAAGCCGGTAACGAATGAGGTCTTCGATGCTGATCAGCTTCAATCCGCGTTCACGCGCGTAGATCTTCAGTTCCGGAAGTCGTGCCATGGAGCCGTCGGGGTTCTGAATCTCACAGATCACACCGGATGGATAGAGGCCCGACATCTGGGCGAGATCAACGGCAGCCTCGGTGTGCCCTGCACGCTTGAGAACACCTCCCGGTCGAGCTCTGAGCGGGAAGATGTGACCGGGCCTGCGCAGATCCGACGGTTTGGAACCCGGTTGGATCGCCACCTGGATCGTGCGCGATCGGTCGTCTGCAGAAATCCCTGTGGACACTCCATTTTCGGGGCCGGCATCGATGCTCACGGTGAAAGCCGTCTGATTGGAGTCGGTGTTGCGATCAACCATCAGAGGCAGATCAAGCGCATCAAGGCGCTCACCCTCCATGGCAAGACAGATCAGACCACGCGCCTCAGTGGCCATGAAATTGATCTGTTCAGGCGTGGCGAACTGAGCTGCGCAGATCAGATCACCTTCGTTTTCCCGGCGTTCATCGTCCACGACCACGATGCACTCCCCATTTCTGATGGCGGCAAGTGCATCGGGAATCGAATCGAACATGGGCCAGTCCCCTCGGTATGAACAACGGAATCGGACACCATTCCAGGTGCCCTTAAAGCTTTAGCCATTATCGACGTCGGTACGATCGATTCATGTGCCGTCGCCGGAATGGGGATTCAACGGGTTGCTGTGGTGGGTGCCTCCGGGTACGGAGGTCTGCAGACCCTTCGCCTCCTGAACGCCCATCCAGCGTTTGAAATCACTTACCTGGGTGGTGAAAGATCAGCAGGTCGCTCATGGAGCGAGATCTGCCCCTTTCTTCCGCTTGGTGATGACCTCACTGTGGACAGTCCGGATCCGGATCGCATCGCCGCCGCTGCCGACTTTGCGGTGCTGAGTCTTCCCAACGGTCTGGCGAGTCAGCTGGTGCCTCCTCTTCTTGACAAAGGAGTGCGGGTGGTGGATCTCTCCGCTGATTACCGCTACCGCAGCCTGGATCAATGGGCTGCGGTCTACGTCCATGAGGCCAGAACTCACCAGCGCACGGATGCTGATCTCTGCCGGAAGGCGGTTTATGGCCTTCCTGAATGGCATGGCGCTGAAATCGCCGACGCTTTGCTGGTGGCTGCTCCTGGTTGTTTCCCCACCACAAGCCTTCTGCCGTTGCTGCCATTTCTCAAGCAGGGGCTGATTGAGACCGAAGGCTTGATCATCGATGCCAAAACCGGCACCTCCGGTGGAGGTCGGGCTGCCAAGGAGCACTTACTGCTGGCCGAGGCATCCGAGTCGATCAGTCCCTACGGCGTGGTGGGACATCGCCACACATCGGAAATTGAACAGCTTGCCAGCAGCGTGGCGGGATGCCCTATCCAGATCCAGTTCACTCCCCATCTCGTTCCCATGGTCAGAGGGCTGTTGTCCACGGTTTATGCACGTTTGCGTGATCCCGGTCTCACCGCGGAAGACTGCACGACGGTTCTCGAGGCTGTGTATCGCCATCACCCCTGTGTCCGCGTGTTGCCTGTGGGCATCTATCCCGCCACAAAATGGGCCAGGCACACCAATCTGGCTCTTCTGTCTGTCCAGGTGGACGGTCGCACCGGACGTCTCGTGTTGATGAGCGCCGTGGACAATCTGATGAAGGGGCAGGCAGGCCAGGGAGTGCAGTGTCTCAACCTGATGGCGGGCCTCCCGGTGAGTGAGGGGCTACCACTGGCACCCTTCTATCCCTGAGTTCCCGCCGCTGATCTCCAGCGTTGACCCGCGAGAGCCGTTGCCCAGGGAAGCAGCTGGTGTTCCTGTTTCTGAATGCGGCGGGCAAGTTGCTCCCGGTCGTCGCCCTCAAGGATTGGAACGGCGGCCTGAGCAAGCACCGGTCCGGTATCCACATCCTTCTGCACCTCATGCACCGTGCAGCCGGCGATGGTGACTCCTGATGTCAGACACTGACCGATGGCATCCATTCCTCGGAAGGCCGGCAGCAGTGATGGATGGATGTTGATCAACCTGCCTGGAAATGCGTCGATCAGCACAGGTGTGACGATGCGCATCCAACCGGCCATCACCACAGCTTCAACACCTTCGTTCCTGAATGTGGTCACCAGGTCTTCATCCATGGCCTCTCTGCTCGCAAACTGGCGGTGATCTCTGAGTTCACAGGGAATATTCAGTCGACTGGCTCTCTGAATCGCTTCACAACCGGGGTTGTTCACCACCAGCAGATGAATCCGGGCATCCAGGTCGCCGCAGCTGATGGCGTTGTGCAGTGCTTCGAAATTCGTACCTGCTCCTGAGGCCATCACCCCCAGCCGCAAGGGTGAATCGAACCTGGGCCATGTCCCGATGGCTGGAACGATCAATGCGGAATAGCACCCGCTGTCCATCTGGCTAGGGTCAGATTGCGCGGGCATTCCGAATCCATGTCCCATTTGTCCATCCTGCCCACATTGGTGACGGATCTCGATCTGCTTGAGATCGCTCTACGCAGCGAAGGATTCAAGGTCTTTCGACGAGGGATCGTCAGCTCCTTCGACACTCATCAGTCGGTGGACCTTGCCGCTGTCCACCCCTCCGGTCTGCAATTGGGCTGGAGACAAAGTGACGATCAGCCCCATTTCGATCTGGTGGCGGATCTGGCCGCACCTGAGGGCTCAGGACAGACCGAATCAGCTCTGCGACGTGTGCTGCGTCGTTACGCCATGAATCAGGCCATGCAGCATGCGGAGATTCTTGATGCCGAGACGGTCACAGCCGGCAGCTGATGGCCGACGTTCACGTTGCGCTCGACCTTGGTTCACCTGCATCACAGCTTCTCTGGGTCGAGCTGCGGTGGAGTCCCACACAACCCCAGCAGACATGGACCTTGCCTGTCTGGACGCCTGGGTCCTACACCGTCAGGGATCCCTCGCAGCATCTTCACAGCCTCACCGTTGAGCAGGCAGGTCAAGTCCTGGTCCCTCGTCGACGATCTCCGGAGACATGGGACCTGGAATGCCGAGTTTCAGAGCCGATCACACTGCGGTACGCGCTGGAAGCAAGGCAGCTGACAGTCCGCACCAACCACCTCGATCCCGTCTTTGCCTCTCTCTGCCTTTCAGCAGTGGTGATGTTGGTGGAGGGGCAGCGCTGGAATCCACATGTTCTTGACGTGTTGCTTCCGGCTTCCTGGTCTGTGGTCTGTCCGTTGCCACGGACCAACGGTTCCTTTCTGGCCGAGGACTTCGACCATCTTGTTGACGCTCCGGTTCATGCCGGCGAGCTCCAGGTTGAGACGTTGAACGTGAGAAAGGTGGCCCATGAACTGGTCTTGATCGGCACTCCACCGTCGGGCTGGTCGAAAACCTTGCCGCAGGAGATTGAAGCGATCTGTTCGTCCGTCTGCGATCTGATGGATTCGGACCCACCTTCTCGAGAGCCTTATCAGCTTGTGTTGCAATTGCTGGATCAGGGCTACGGAGGGCTGGAGCACGACAACTCCTCGGTCATGCAGTTCCCCTGGACGCGGCTGCTCGAAGAGGGGGGAACCCGCAGTTTGCTTCAGCTGATCGGCCATGAATATCTTCATCAGTGGAACGTCAGACGACTCCGTCCGAGTGAATACGTTCCCTATCGCTATGACCGGCCTGTGATCAGTGAGGGGCTCTGGTTCGCTGAAGGCATCACCAGTTATTTCGATCTGGCTCTGCCTCTGCTTTCCGGTTTTTCCAGCCGTCTGGATCTTCTCGAGGATCTGGCTGCCGATCTCTCCCACGTGCTGTTGAATCCCGGTACGGGCATCCAGTCCCTCGCCGACAGTTCAAGGGAGGCCTGGGTTCGCCTGTATAAACAATCTCCCGCCAACGCTCGCAGCCAGATCAGCTACTACCGGCTTGGCACCGCATTGGCCTTCTGTCTTGATGTGCGCCTGCGGCAGGTCGGGGGATCACTGGCTGAAACGCTGCGTCTGCTCTGGAACCAACTGGGCGTCAGCGGAAGGGGTTACACGCGTGTTGCCTTGATGGAAGCCATCGGAGCCAGTTCAGCTCAACTGGCCGCACAACTGCCCGACTGGCTGGATGACTGCGGCTCGATACCGATTGAGCCCTGCCTGAACGCACTGGGTCTCGAGCTTGAGCCGGTGATGGCGGCTCATCCCGATGCTGGTTGGACGTTGCGTGAAGGAGATGGAAGTGTGTGGATCGATCGCACGACCTCCTCCGGGCCCGCTGAGTCAGCAGGTCTGGTTGCCGGCGATGAGCTGATGGCAATCAGAAACTGGCGCTGCCGGACTCTGAAACGAAGCCAACAGCTGCTGCAGGGTTCTGATCATTGTCAGGTGATCTACAGCCGTCGTGGACGGATCGCCAACACGCAGCTATCCCTTAAAAAGGCCGGGGTGGAACGTCACCGATTGGCCTGGGACCCTGGTGCACCCAGGGAGGCTCGTTTGCTCCGCGATCAATGGTTCCAGATCATCTGAACCGTGTCTGGCTGAAGGCTCGTGATCGGCTGCGCCGTCCGGGAGCTGGAATTCTGCTGGGGACAACCTCTACGCTGTTGCTTGTTCTGTCGCTCGTCGGCTTCACAGCGGAGAAGTCGACTGAACAGGACGCCCGTAAGCCTTCCCTGCTCGATCTGCTGGATGAAGTCGCTCGCGACGCCGAGCAGAAAGAGGCTCCTCCAGGACTGCCGCCGGAGGTTCCAAAAGCTGCTTCCTGGTCTTCACCTCTGGCCCGGCAATGTTCCGGAATTGATCAGTCGATGCGCAAGCGGCTGCTTTCGAAACGGCGCAAACTCGCTCAGCTTCGTCAATCAATCCCAGCCGATCCCACCAACTATGGAGACCGGTTCCGCAGCAATCCCTGGGGTCAGGCCATCGACCCCGCTCCACGGGTTGTGGTTCTGCATGAAACGGTCTATTCCCTCACTTCAGCGCTGAACACATTTCTCACACCCCATCCCCGTGATGAGGATCAGGTCAGTTACCACACTCTGGTTGGCCTGGATGGATCGATCGTTGATGTTGTCGACCCTCTTAAGAGGGCCTATGGCGCCGGATATTCGGCGTTCCTCGGAGAGTGGGCCGTCACCAACTCCGAGTTTGATGGTTCTGTCAACAATTTTGCTCTCCATCTCAGTCTGGAAACGCCGGATGATGGGCAGGGTCGCACCGGCAACCACAGCGGCTACACAGCCGCTCAGTACGACGCCCTTGCTCTGGTTCTTGATGGCTGGCTGGAACGTTTTGAAATTGATCCTGCTGCGATCACCACGCATCGTCATGTGGATCTTGGCGGTGCAAGGGCTGATCCCCGGAGTTTCTCCTGGTCCGATCTGCAGCAGCGGCTCGCTGCTCTAGGAACGATGTGCCACTCGTAGTCACGAGTGATTCCTGCTCAGATCAAAGGAAGCGGCTTTGGGCGGATTCTTGAGTAGATCAGCCCGTGCAGTGCCGGGTCCTGCATGTAGCGCAGGACCCTGGCGGGGTAGTCAAGTTTGCCGTTATGCAGGTAAGCAAGGGTGGCGATCGCTTTGGCGTCGACGTAGGAACGACTGGCAATCAGGATTGAATCACGCTCCAGTCCAAGCTCCCCTTTCAAGCGTGAGAGCTTCGCCGCAAGCAGTTCAATGTTGGCATCGGGATCCATCAGCAGGTCCCGGGCGGCAGCGATCTGCTGATAGGTGGGATCAGCAGGCAATCGACCTTGATGAATCAGCTCACTGATTCCCAGTTGTGCAGGGCCATGGGTCTCCACGAGTCCTGAATGCACGACGAAAGGAAGGTCCTCCCCCGGTTTCGAGTGCTGAATTTCGTCGAACAGGATGGCCGTGATCAGCATCGGATTGATCCGGTGGCGAGCGGCTTCCCTCTGGATTGAGGGTTTCAGCCTGTTGAGTCTTGACAGGGTGTTGGCACGCAGAGGCTGGAATTGATCGACCCCCCTGGTGAACAGCTGGGCCAGTTGGGTCTGGGGACCATGAACACCGAATCGGCGTTGAAGCAGTTCAAGCTCTTCCGCGCTGAAATCGGTTGGGTCAGGGTCATTCTCCTGAGAAAGGGGTGAGGAAGACTGCGCAGCATCGCCCTGGGAATTGATCCCATCCAGCGGTTGCCGAAACGACCCTGATATGGCAATCGCCACGACTGCCAGAGTTGTCAGGCTTTTGATTGCTCTGGGGACCATTGCGGTGCAGAAACTGAGCCTGTCAGGAAGTATTGACGGAGACTAGCCGTGTCGTCTCAGTTCATGGGCATTCCGCTGGATCCTGGATAACTTCGGCACAGAGAGTTCTCTCCACTAGATGAGTTTCCCGGATTTCAGTGCCACGGATGCCCAGATTCAATGGCAGAGATTCTGTGATCTTCTCTGGCATCACGAGGACCTCGGAATGTGGCTTGATATCAGTCGCATGCACCTCAACAACGCCCAGCTTGAAGAGCTGACTCCCAGGCTGGAGAAGGCCTTTGAGGCCATGAAGGCTCTTGAGAACGGTGCCATCGCCAATGCCGATGAAAATCGTCAGGTTGGTCATTACTGGCTGAGACATCCTCAACTGGCACCCGATCCGGACGTCGGTCAGCACATTGCTTCGGAAATTGATGAGATCGAGCAGTTCGGCAAGGCGGTGATCAACGGAAGGATCAAGTCTCCGACAGGTCAACCGTTCACCGATGTGCTGTGGATCGGCATCGGTGGCAGTGGGCTTGGCCCCCTCTTGATGATCCGTGCCCTGCAGGACAAGGATGCCGGTCTTCCTTTCCATTTTTTCGACAATGTGGATCCCAACGGAATGAGTCGGGTCCTTGATGGGATTGGTGATGCCCTGCGCACCACTCTGGTCGTGACGGTGAGCAAATCCGGAGGCACACCCGAGCCCCATCTCGGTATGGAACAGGCGCGTCATCGCCTGGAAGCGGTCGGAGGCCAGTGGTCAGCTCAGGCTGTGGCGATCACCATGGCCGACAGCAAGCTGGATCAACAGGCTGTTCGGGAAAACTGGCTTCAGCGTTTCGACATGTTCGACTGGGTCGGAGGGCGCACCAGCATTACCAGCGCCGTTGGCCTGGTTCCTGGGGCGTTGATCGGAACTGATATCCGCAGCTTCCTGGCAGGTGCTTCACAGATGGATGAGGTCACTCGTGAAAGTGATGTGCGCCGCAACCCTGCAGCGTTGATGGCAGCTTCCTGGTATGCGGCCGGGGATGGCAAGGGCAAGCGCGACATGGTGGTGCTTCCCTATCGCGATCGTCTGGAGGTGTTCAGCCGTTACCTGCAGCAGCTCGTGATGGAATCGCTCGGCAAGCGCCTTGATCGCAATGGTGACGTTGCCCACCAGGGCATCGCCGTCTACGGCAACAAAGGGTCAACGGATCAACACGCCTACGTTCAACAACTCCGGGACGGCGTCGACAATTTTTTTGTGACGTTCATCGAAGTGCTTCGTGATGTAGAGGCGATTCCTGAGATCAACGGCGAGCGCCCCGGAGACTTCCTTGACGGCTTCCTTCAGGGAACCCGCTCGGCACTCACAGAGGGAGGACGCCAGAGTCTGAGTATCAGCATGCGTCAGTTCGATCCCTGCCGACTCGGTGCGTTGATTGCACTGTTCGAGCGTGCCGTGGGCCTTTATGGAGAACTGGTCAATATCAATGCCTATCACCAGCCAGGAGTGGAGGCTGGTAAGAAAGCAGCAGCAGCGATTCTCAAACTCCAGGGCCAGGTGGAGGAGGTGCTCAGCGATGGAGTGTCCCGTTCGGTTGTGGAGATTCAGCAGGCCATCGGCGAAGGATCAGTTGAAGCCGTTTTCTGGATTGTGCGTCATCTCACCGGAAACAACCGTGGCTATCAAGCGCAGGGTGACTGGAACAAACCGGCCACTCTGCGTTTCAGCAAATTGTGATCCGCGTTCAGGACGGAACAAGATTCACCAGCTTTCCAGGCACCACGATCACCCTTCTTGGCGGTTTGCCCTCCAGCCACCTCTTCGCCACTTCGCTGGCCAGTGCAAGGGCCTCGAGAGTTTCCTTGTCGCAGTCCGCCGGGACCTGAATGGTTCCACGGACTTTTCCCTTGATCTGAATCACCAGTTCGACACTGTCCTGGATCAGGGCCTGAGGATCATGCTGAGGCCAGCTCTGGCCATGAACACTGCCCTGGCCTCCGAGCCGTGACCAGAACTCTTCTGCAAGGTGCGGAGCAAAAGGGGCAAGCAGTCTGACCAGCGCACCCATCGCTTCCACCTGGATGGGTCTTGATGCCTCAAGCACAGCCCCTGAAAGACTGTTCGACAGTTTCATCAACTCCGAAATTGCGGTGTTGAACTGGAACTCCCCGCTGAGATCCTCACCCACAGCCTGAATGGCGAGATGCACAGCGCGTCGGATCGCGGTTTCGGATTCCGTCAGCACTTCGGGAATGGACGGGGAGACTGTGAATAGCAGTGAATCCGGAGCTGTCACAGTCCTGACGCTGTCAACCAGACGCCAGAGACGTTGAAGGAAGCGGAACTGACCTTCCACATCGGCGTCATCCCACTCAAGATCCTTTTCCGGTGGTGCTTTGAAGAGAATGAACATCCGTGCTGTGTCCGCTCCGTAGCGGTCAATCACCACTGCCGGATCCACTCCGTTGTGCTTCGACTTGGACATTTTTTCGAACAGCACCTCAAGTTCCCCGCCGTCTTCGGGGTCAGTGGGAGCACCCTGATCAGCCACCTGAGCAGGTGCGACATATTTCCCGGTGCGCGGATTTCGGTAGGTCACCCCCTGCACCATTCCCTGAGTCAACAGCCGCTCAAAAGGCTCGTTGATCGAGATCAGGCCGCGATCCCTCAGTGCCTTCGTGAAAAATCGGGAGTACAGCAGATGCAGAATGGCGTGTTCGATACCTCCCACATATTGCTGAACGGGAAGCCAGCGCTTCACGGCTTCGTCATCAAATGGACGATCTGAGTTGTGAGGATCAGCGAAACGCAGGAAATACCAGGATGAACACATGAAGGTGTCCATGGTGTCGGTCTCGCGTCGTGCCGGCTTTCCGCAGACAGGACAGGGGACATTCACCCAGGCATCGAGTGCCGCAAGAGGGGATCCACCCTTGCCGGCAAGATTCACGTCTTTAGGCAGAGCCACCGGCAACTGATCGGCTGGAACCGGCTGGGCACCACAATCCGGACAATGGACGATCGGAATCGGACAACCCCAGTAGCGCTGTCGCGAGATCAACCAGTCCCGAAGCCTGTATTGACGTTTGGCTCGCGCCCAGCCTTTGCTCGTGCCGTGTTCGGTGATCGACTGCTTGGCCTGCTCATTGCTCTGTCCATCGAACGGCCCGCTGTTGACCAGGGTTCCAGGACCGGTCCATGCCTCACCGTCATTGAGGTGTTCGTCAGCCCCATCCATCTGGATGACGCGCTGCACGGGCAGCTCATAGGTCCGCGCGAAACGGAAATCGCGTTCGTCATGGGCGGGTACTCCCATCACCGCTCCGGTTCCGTATTCGGCAAGGACGTAGTCAGCAACCCAGATCGGAACGTTCTCTCCGTTGGCAGGATTCACCGCTTCGGCACCGGTGGCGACGCCACGCTTTGGACGATCATCCGCCGTGCGCTCATCGTTTGAGAGGTCGCTGATCAGATCGCGGAAGGCTTCGACGGATTCTCTGTGAGCAGCTGTGGTGAGTGCATCGACCAATGGATGCTCAGGGGCCAGAACCACGTAACTGACACCGAACAGGGTGTCAGCCCTGGTGGTGAACACGGTGATCGTGGCGTCCTCATGGCCATTCACCTGGAAGTCGATTTCTGTTCCGATGGAGCGTCCGATCCAGTTGGCCTGCATGGTGCGGACCCGCTCAGGCCAGCCCTGCAGCTGATCCAGATCGTCGAGCAGGTCATCGGCGTACTGAGTGATTTTCAGGAACCACTGCTTGAGGTTTTTCTGTTCAACCAGTGCGCCGGATCGCCAGGAACGACCCTCCGAATCAACCTGCTCGTTGGCAAGCACCGTCTGGTCGATGGGGTCCCAGTTCACGGTTGCTTCCTTCTGGTAGGCCAGGCCTGCTGCATGCAACTCAAGAAAAAGCCACTGTGTCCAGCGGTAATAGTCCTCATGGCATGTGGCCTGTTCCCGCGACCAATCGATCGATAGCCCGAGACGTCCGAGCTGATCTCTCATCTGTTCGATATTTCTGTCTGTCCAGACTCCGGGGTCCACGTTGCGTTCAATCGCTGCGTTTTCAGCCGGCAAACCGAAGGCGTCCCAGCCCATCGGGTGCAGCACAGCATCACCGCGCATGCGCTGAACCCTGGCGATCACATCGGTGATCACG
Source organism: Cyanobium sp. ARS6 (assembly GCA_002687115.1). Taxonomy (GTDB): domain Bacteria; phylum Cyanobacteriota; class Cyanobacteriia; order PCC-6307; family Cyanobiaceae; genus Synechococcus_C. Next base: position 26,448 of record NYZI01000003.1, on the reverse strand, counting down.
TAGTTCCGGACGTGCCCCATGTGAAGGCTGCCGGAGGGGTATGGAAACATCGACAGCGCGTAAAACGCCCTCTGGTCTGAGCTTGGCTCCTGGGTCTGATAGAGATTTCCCCTTTCCCATTGCCGCTGCCACTGTTCTTCGAGGAGAGCGGGGTTGTAGCGATCGGACAGCCCCGGGGTGGAGTCGGGCTTGGGCGAGGACTGCGGGGCTGTCACATCAGGAAAACACCTGCGAGAGATCGTGACACAGCTCGAGGCCTTCCTCTGCAGGCAGTGCCGAAGTCGTTCAGGCCAAGGGGCGAATGGTGAGCACTGCAAGCCGATTGATCAGGAGAGGTTCGCTGCTTTCCTCCCGTTGGAGTGCGAAAAACTGAGGATCCTGCCAGGTGAGACGACCGTCCAATCTGCGACCGTCGTTCAGCTCGATGCCCAGTATTCGCTGCTCTCGAATCCACGACTGAATCAACCGGATACCGGGCAAGCTGGGATCAAAGCCCGTTGAATCCATGGTTTTGAGATGAAATACGGCATGCCATCATCACTTCAGCAAAGAGATCTGGGAACGTCAATCAGGATGGGGGATGCACGCTTGTGTGTTGGATTGACCCTGTATCAGAACCTGTTGAAATAATGATCAGACATGGCTATTTCTCTACTACTTAAACACTGATCGGGTTTTTTTTGAATTTAACTTCTGAGACAAGAGAGCAGTTGCTCATCGCGCTGACGAATCAGTGGGCTTCCATGCTGGATCAGCTGGATGAGGGGGACTTCACCCCTGAAGATTTTTATGAAATCCGTAAAGTTGATTCAGACGATGAGCTGATCAGGGAGTGTGACTGTCAAACGGCCGAAGAACTGAACAAATTTATTGATGACTGGTATTACAGCGGCTTCTGGTCATCACCTTGATCAAAAAGATCACCAAACCCTCGACACTAAGTAGAATGCCAATAGTGATCAATGCAGATCTTTGTGGATCATTTTTCACAGCAAAAAGTAGTTGGACGAATGGATTCCCTGCTTCGTGGTCATGTGATGAATCTCTGTTGAATTGTGCGAGGACGCCAATTGCATGATTGCTAAAAAAATTTCTGAACAAAGGCTCACAGGTTTTCAATCATCTTTGTCGTGTGTGGTGATTCCTGGAAAATCTTTCTTGTTTGCAGTGCACGAATTGGATCAAAGTGTTCAATGCGCGTATCCTTTGCAACAGCTTTATGAGGAAATTCTCTGATCTTTGCTCCTCATACTTCGGCTTGTGTCGCTACTTTGCCCGGATCTTACTGGGGTTTCTGTGTTGAATTTTCTTTTGCTTCTGATCTTGCCCCTGGTGGCGATGCTCGGAGGCTGGGCTGTTCTGTCATCAGCAAGCTGAATGGAGATTCGGCTGAAATCAGTGGGCAGTAATGGACCGGGTCGGACCATTGTTTTTCTCAGCTGAAATTTTGTGGGTTTCGCCTTGCCTGCAGGCACAGCGATCGACATCAACCTTCCGGTAGAACAGCTTGCATGAGTCGAGATTGAGTCTGACTAATCAGGTGTTGAAATCCTGTAAACTACTGCAATCACAGGGTTGTTCTGAATGCTGACATTCAGTAAATATCAAGGACTTGGCAACGACTTCATTCTGATGGAGGGTCGTTCCGGTCAACTGCCTGCTGAGATTCGCGACCCTGATCCAAGCTGGGTCCGGCGCCTGTGTGATCGTCGTTTCGGCATCGGAGCCGATGGATTGATTCTGGCTCTGCCTCCGGAAAGTGACGGGGAGCTGCGTATGCGCATTTTCAATGCCGATGGTTCCGAGGCGGAGATGTGCGGAAACGGAATTCGCTGCCTGGCGCGCTTCCTCGCCGACAGCGACGGGGATGGTCCTGGTCGTCAATGGCCGATTGAAACTCCCGCTGGTCTGATCATTCCCTCACTTCAGGATGACGGACAGATCCGGGTGGACATGGGAGCTCCGTTCCTTGATCCAGCCGCTGTTCCAACCTCTCTCACTGCTGACGAAAGGGGACTTCCGGTAGGGGAACTTTCACTGGACGGCGACACTCTTGCCCTGGCAGCGGTGGGGATGGGAAATCCCCACGCCATCGTTCCTGTTGAGGATCTTGATTCGATTCCCTTTGAACGCTGGGGTGCGCAGCTGGAGTGCCATGAGGTCTTCCCTGCCAAGGCCAATGTGCATTTTTTGAAGGTGCATGGCCCTTCCCGGCTCGAAATCAGAGTGTGGGAACGGGGTGCCGGTCCCACACTTGCCTGTGGCACAGGGGCTTGCGCAACGCTTGTGGCTGCAGTTCAGCTCGGTCTGAGTGATCGACAGGCCACTGTCGAGCTGCCCGGAGGCCCTCTTCAGATCAGCTGGGAGACATCCGATGCATCAGTGTTCATGACCGGTCCTGCCGTGGCCGTCTTCGATGGTGTTCTCAACCCTGAATGTGTTTCGTTTCACCCATCACCGGCAGATGAGACACAGCCGACTGCAAAACAACCTGTGTCTTCAAAGCCCCTCATCAGTGACTCCGCGATCTCCCAATCAGTTGATGACTGTTCCGAAGAAGAGGCTCAATCACGGGTTCAGGAGTTCCTTGCCTCCAATTCCCTGGATTCGATGATCAGCATCGCCACTGAATCCCTGGAACAGCGAACCCTGTCGCGTCTTCAACGCGATATTCAACCCTGAAGGACGCTTGATCTATCTCGATGCCTGCGCCACAGCGCCCCTCAGGCCTGGGGTGCTTCACCGCATGATTGCGACCCAAGATCAGGCCTGGGGCAATCCTTCGAGTCTCCATGGATTTGGTGTGAAAGCATCCGAAGCCCTCGAGAGGGCCCGTTTTCAGATTGCTGAGCAGCTCCGTTCGGATGTTCAGGACGTGGTGTTCACTTCCGGTGCCACCGAATCCATCCACCTTGCACTTCATGGAATGGCCTCCTCCGTTGAACCAGGGCGGCTTGTCATCTCTTCCGTTGAACACCCCGCCGTTTCTGGGTGTGCCAATCAGCTTGCGAAAAGCGGTTGGGATGTGAGCGAATGGCCGGTTGATCAGCTTGGAAGAATCCGTCTTGAATGTCTGGATGAATTGTTGTCACCTCCGACCCGGATTGTGTCTCTGGTGTGGGGCCAGGGTGAAGTCGGCACGATTCAGCCACTGCTTGCCGTTGCAGAAGCCTGCAGTCAGAGAGGAATTCTCATTCACACAGACGCCACGCAGGTCCTCAGCCAGGGGGTTCCCAGCTGGGTTCAACTTTCCGTTGATCTGTTGAGTGCATCGGCTCACAAATGCGGAGGCCCGAGGGGGATCGGATTGCTGATGACGAGGGACCGGAACCGTTCCGCGCTGAATCCTTTGCTCTCCGGTGGTGGGCAGGAGGCAGGCCTGAGAAGTGGTACTGAATCCGTTGTTCTGGCAGCGGGCATGGCCGAAGCGCTGTCTCAGATCGAATGCTGTGCGCCAGCTGATCTCGCCAGATCAGGACATGGGATCTCTGCTCTGCGTGATGATCTACGGGACCGTCTGATCAAGGATGAACGGCTGACCGTCTGTGGTGATCCGGAGGTTCGGCTGCCTCACCATCTTTCACTGCTGGTGAGCGATCACGATGGCACCCCAGTGTCAGGGCGGCGACTCGTCCGCAGTCTTGATGCATGCGGGCTTGCCGTCAGCAGCGGCAGCGCCTGTTCGTCGGGAAAGGACAGCGACAGTGCGGTTTTGACGGCTATGGCACTGCCAAAGGCAATGCGTCGTTCCAGTATCCGAATCAGCCTCGGAGACTGGATTGAACACAAGGATCTTGATGTGATTGTGGAGCGCTTCCAGGCCGGTCTTGAGCAGGCCCTCTGCAGTTGAAGTGTCAGCGGCTGTACGCTCCGGCCAACTGATCTGAAAGATCCTTGTGAGCGCCGTTCTTCCCGCTGATCTATCCGAAGCTGAACAGCGGACATTCGTTGCTCTGAGTGAGGTTCTCGGCACCAAACGTCGTGGTCGCTGGCAAGTCACCTGGAAATTCGAAGGTCTTCGTTTGCTGGGCCCTTCCATCCGGCTTGCTCTGGCCCTCAAGGACAGTGGCATCGGCCTGCTGCTGGCCTGGCCTGATGCGGGCGCTGCTGCGCTGGCCAAGCGCGATGGCCCTGAGCTTGCCGAGTGCTGTGTTGATCTGAATCAGCTGCAACGTGATCCCGCCTGGGCAGGACGTGGCGATCTCCTGCTGATTGTGGGTGCTCAGCCAAACGATTACGAAACGGTTGAGGCCATCTGTGCCCAGTGGTTTCAACCTGTGGTGCTGCTCAACAGCCGTCTCGAAGACGCCGCAGTTGGAATCGGCAGCGTTGCTCGCCAAAGACGTAAAGGATTCATGTCCACCTGGCAATCAGCCTTTCACCTGGAACCCTTCGTTCAAGGTGCTCTGCTGCAGGAACAGCAGCAGCAGTGGGAGCTCTTCAGACAGGATCCTGACGGTTTTCGCTGGGTGAAGCAATTTGAAGCTCGTCCGGATCAGGAACAGATTGATGAGGCTCTTACCAGTAGTGGAGCTGGTTTAAAGCAGACTCTCGGGGCGATGGACCGCTTCATTGACGATCTGCGTGGTTGATCCTCAAGCCCAACATCTTTAGTGTTGCCGTCTTCAGCGCTCTCCCATGGCCTTCTCTGATCGTCTTCGATCGATGTCAGTCATTGACGCAGCAGCGGCGATTGTTGCATTGGTTGCCGTGGGAGGTGTGTTGTGGAGTCCGAAGCTCAGCAACACGGTTGCCAGAGCAACAGGAGCCATCAAGCCTGTTGAAGTCACGGTTGATGTCCGCAACACCAGTGCCGCGGATCCTGATCAACTGATTGCGGAAGCCCTCAAATCCGGGCGCACCACCCTGGTGATCCGCAATCAGCCCGCTGGAAGCGTGAAGCTGATCAGGGTGGATGACATCAGGCGCAGGCTGGTGTCCGTCCTTCCTGATGGCCGTGTCGTGACGGCTGATGACCCAAACAGGCAGATCCAGGGGATGCTTGACGCGCGTTTTGTTCTCCAAGGTGACGCAACGGTCAAGTCCTCCGGTGTCGTGATGGCCGGCACCAATCTGAAGGTGGGCACTCCCGTGGAGCTGGAGGGTCGTTTCTACCGGGTCAATGGAATTGTGAGCGGAGTCTCCCTGCAATGAAAAAAACTGTTCTGAGCCTTGGTCTGCTGCTGATCCCTTTTTCAGCGCCTGTTGCCGCAGGAGCGGCAGTCCCACTGATCATTCCCCCGCCTCCTCAGACTCAGCAGCCGTTGCCTCAGCTGCAACCTGCCCGTGTCTGTCCGGCTCTTGAGAAGGCTCTCAGAGTCAATCTTGGAGGAGAAGCAAAGGTCTGGTCCGTCACCGTTCTGAACAGTGATGGAGATGTTCTCGGCGATGTGAATGGATCGGTTCCGAGAATTCCCGCCTCAAACCAGAAGCTGATCAGCACGGCCTATGCGCTTGATCGCCTCGGGCCCGATTTCCGACTCAAAACCCGCCTTCTTCAGAACCCAGACGGTTCTTTGGAACTCAATGGACAGGGTGATCCCGATCTGGGTATCGCCGGTCTGCAGAGATTCGTGCTTGCAGCTCTTCGTCAGGGTGGTGGTCCTGGAGAGTCCTCCAACACCGTCCAGCTGATGGTGCGTGAGGAGCCACGCAGCAACTGGTGGCCCAGTGACTGGCACCCTGCCGATCGTGGCTACGCCTACGGAGCTCCAATCACCCGTCTGGCCCTCACCAGCAATGCTGTCGGTGGTGCCGTTAGTGACCCCTATGCGCGTCTTCAGCGCCTGTTCGAGCGAGAAGCGCAACGACGTGGCGGTGCGGTTCGGATCCAGAGGGGGCAGCCGCCCCTGAGCACGTCAGATGCCGAACGGATGGACCCACAGATCGTGCTGCACGAGGAGACATCAGCTCCAATGCACGCCTTGCTCAGTCTCGCCAACACGGAGAGCCACAACTTCACTGCGGAGGTTCTGATGCGCCAGGCTTCAGGGCTTTGGGATGTCAGAGCGGCATCACGAGCCACAGAGCGCTGGATGTACGAGCAGGGTCTGCCGATTCAGGGGCTGAGGGTTGCCGATGGCAGTGGGCTGTCACGCAACAATCGGGTCACAAGCCGCACAATCGCTGCTCTGCTGATGCGCATGGATCAGCATCCGTTCTCCGCTTACTACCAGGCATCGATGGCGATCGCCGGCCAGAGGGGAACCTTGCGCAACCTCTACCGCGGATCGGTTCTTGATGGCCGTTTCCGTGGAAAGACAGGAACCATCAGTGGTGTGCGGAGTATTTCCGGTTATCTGCAGACCGCTGATGGTCCGAGGTATGTGAGCATGATCTCCAACGGATCCGTTCGCCCCAACACCTTGATGGGGCAGATCCTGCGTTCCGTTCAGAGATTCAGCCCATGCCCCTCATCTGTCGCACCCGCGAAGCGGCGCGACGCGCTCGGCTGATCGGGACGGTCTTGGCATCTTTGGGTTCCATCTCCGATGTCTCCTGTCGTCCGGTCTGGATCTTGACCAGTTCCTGACGTCCGGCCAGCACCACCTGAGCCATCTCCTTCAATCTCTGCTCGAGCTCACCAAGGGTTTGTTCTGCATAACGATTTGCCCCGTCCTGAACATTTCCTGCTTCCTGGCGGCTGCGCTGAATCAACGACTCACATTGCTGCTGGGTCTGTTGTCTGAACTGCAATGCATCTTGATGCAATCGCTCGGCTTCGGCCTGAGCTTCCTTCTGCACACGCAGTCCTTCAACACGGATCTGTTCGAGCTCCTGGAGTGACTGCTGCCGATTGCGTTCATGCTGCTCGGTCAGCTGGCGCTTGAGCTCGTTGGCTTCCTGATCGAGTTGTTGACGGCGTTGCAACGACTCCTGTTCAAGCTGCTGACGACGGGAGGCAAACTGCTGTTCCAGCTGCGCATGCTTGCTTTGCATGTCCTGCTCCATCTGGGCAGCCTGCTGCCGGACGCCCTGCAGCATCTGTTCGCACTGCTGACGCACCTGTTCGCGCATGTCGTTGACCTGACGCTCAGCTTCCTGACGGATTGATGCCTGGGCAAGAAGCTGCTCACGCTGTTGCTGGGCCTTGCTGACGATGTCGTCGGCCTGGGTGCGAGCCGTGGAGATGAACTCATCACGCTTCTGGAGCAGCTGATCGGCCTGATCGATCTGAGCAGGCATCGCTTCACGCACAGCATCAAGCAACTCAACGGCGTCCTGCTCATTGACGAGTCTTCCGCCGCTGAAGGGGATGCGACTTCCCTCCAGCAGGATCTCCTCAAGTTGATCAAGCTGGTCGAGTACAGAAAACCGGATCTCGCTCATCGTTGCGGCTGGCTGAAAGCTGAATTAAAGAACCTCACGAGGTCCTCCGCCACTACAGGCGGCACCATGTGATCGACAGAACCTCCGAATCGGGCCACTTCCTTCACCACGGAACTGCTGAGAAAGCTGTAGTGAGCTGACGTACTGAGGAAGATCGTCTCAAAGTCCGGATCCAGTGACCGGTTGGTATGGGCGATCTGAAGTTCATATTCGAAATCACTCATCGCACGCAGACCACGCAGGATCAGTCGTGTGCCGTGGGACCTGGCGCATTCAACGGTGAGACCGTCGAAGCTGATCACATTCACATTGGCGAGATGGCCTGTTGAGCAACGGATCTGGTGCAATCTCTGTTCCAACGAGAATGCTGGCGACTTACCTGGGTTCTGAAGCACTGCCACCACCAGTTCCTCAACCAGGGAGGCTCCTCGTTCAATCAGATCCAGATGACCAAGGGTCAGAGGGTCGAAGCTGCCTGGATAGAGCGCTTTCATCGCGACGACCTCAGCGGGTAGTGGCCGGATCCTATGCACATCACCATCTCTTGATCTTCATGCGGCACAAGTTCAAGCCAAGGCTCTGAGAGTTGTCAGGGTTAAGCGGGTAGCGTTTGAGCCAAAAGTGATCAAATCAGTGAAATCAATCCTGTGCTAACCGCAGAGATCAAAGATTGTCTGAAAGCTATTTCAGCGACAGCGACGATTCAACTTTTCTTGCTGATTGTTTGTGCACTGCATCCATCAATGCAGCGGTGAACAGATCAGCCACTGATAGCTCCAGGCACTGATGTAAACGTTTCCCAGGGTCTTCGACAGGTGTTCGCTTTCCCTGGCTGTCTTGACTCTCACCAGGACACTCAATACCTGATTGAAAGCCTTGTGTCACTCAGGCGTCGCTTGTGCGGAAATGGTTCATTTGATGTCTGCTTGTGGTTTTGAACCAGTCATTGCAGGATCAAACCTCCGAGATACTCAATGAAAGAGTTCTATTGTTGGATCGAATGACTTGAAACTCAAAACGTTTGGTTTGTACCGTATGCGCGATTTGATCAATGCGCTTCTGAAGCCTGGTGAAATCACATTCAGGCAACTGCTATTGCTTGCATTGCCTGCTCTTTTAGTTGGCTTTGTGCTCAGAGTTGCGTTGATTGTCGCTTTGCCGCAGGGATATTTTGGATCTGATAGTCATTCTTACTATGAATTCACTCACCAATTATATGACCATGGTGTGATTTATTTAAATGAAAAACGGCGATGGTTATATCCCCTTTTCCTGGCTTTTTGGGATGGATTCCCAATGCCAGGTTGGTCTCTCGTTCCATTGATCCAACATGCGACAGGACTGTTGACAATTGTTGGCATTGGTTGGTGTTCTGCTCAGCTGGTGGAACGACCAAAGGTGGTGGTTCCGCTCGTAACGACGCTGGCGGCACTTTGGCCTCGAATGCTCTGGTATGAGCATGAATTCATTGCCGAATCACTTTTCCTGGCTGCATTTGTGGCTGTTATCGCACTGCTTCTGACGCCTGACATTGTTCATAGCCGTTATGGCTTGATTGTTTTGATGTTGGCTTTTGTTTTGCTGGCCGGGATGAAGGGTGCGGGTCGATTCCTCTGGATGGGGTCCGTGTTGGGTTTGTTTGTGATTCACCATGATCCACGACGCTGGCTGTGGGGAAAAATCTCACTATTTTTAGCTTGTTTGTCAGTTTTATTGGTGTCTACGATTGGCAAGAATTCACAGGGAGACTGGTTAGCGCTGAGTTCCACATTGCCATTGGTGCGCATGAACGGAGAGCCTTATTCCCGTTATCGCACTGCATTGAAAGAGCAGATATTGGAGGCTCGTCAGTACGGCGATGATTATCCATGGGTGATGAAGATCTATAAGAAACGATTAAATAAAAAGTCTCCTGATGATGTGCATTCAGATTGGGGCGAATTGAATCGCAATAAACCTGAATTTTCTAAGGTGGCGCGCTCATTCTGGTCTGAAGCAATTATTAATCAACCACTTCAATTTGCAGGCCTGACTTTAAAAACTATGGCCATTGCCATGTCAAGCACACTGTTAGACCATCGCCTTGATCCAGCTCATTTCTGGCGAGAACAGCAGACTAGGATTGCTGAACGTTGGCTGAACAATCCTCGATATTTCAATCGCCTTTTTGGAGTGAATCAGTCGGGTTTTGAGCTGAAGCGCCAACAGGGTCGTCATCGGCGCTTCCAGCTGCTCCCTTCTATGTCTTGGGTTGATCGAAATTTGCGTTGGCTTGGGCGTACACCAGACGATCCCTCCGGTGGTGGTTATCCAGGATTCACAGCACGACCACTCGGCTTGATGGCTCTGCTCGGAGCAGGGGCAGGTGTGTTGCTTTCGGGTCAGCGCTTGCAATGCCTAGTGCTGTTGCTGCCACTCACGCTGTATCTGTTCGGCACCTATGCAGTGGGAGATGCTGTTCCTCGTTATCTCCAGCCGGTTGAGTGGATTGGATTTGTGTTTGTCGGTGTGCTTCTCGATCTCATGTTGCAGGCAGGTGTGTCTGGCTATGTCGTTTGTCGGCGCTGGCTGGTGGCCAGATAGAGCTTCGCATTAATCAACTGTGGTCTGAGTTAATCGACTGTTAATGTACAAATTTTCGTATTTCCCAGACACACTTTCTAAAGTGTCAGTAGAAAGCGAACAGAAGAGGCCCCCGATTGGTCCAGGAATCCCTGAAATTCTTGCGAGTTGATGTGATTATTCTTTGTCCTTTTGCGTTAAAAAGACTGTCTTTTGATGAAGGTTCTTGCGATGATAACGACTAAGAAGCAAGCACCTTAAAGGAATTTAGCTTCTCTGCATTGCGGAGAGATTAGCCTGCATCTGCAATTTATAAAATTATGACCTGTCACTTTTGGCGATGCCAATAAACACTGCAAACCAGGTAAAAGCAATCAACAGGTAAAGCATGGATGCTTCTGAATTGAATAGAAAACAGGGCGAGAATCACCTCTCCCTAATCGTCATCACCACTGCTTAAGTGGCTAAATGAGTCTAACAATTGAGTTGGTTTGCCGTGACAGGGATAACCGCCAGAGCTTTGACGGGATAAGCGTCACCAAATGTGCTTTCACCCAATGACTCATAACGGATTCACTAACTACGAGTCTTCAGAGTTCTGCTCAGAATTGGCCTTGTTTAAAGCCACGTAAACCGCCAATCCCACAAACAAAGCAATAACAGCAAGAGGTACCGCTACAAACAGCCCTAATATTGATATGTAATCAGGCAGAGTTTCAGGCTGGAGAGCGATAGCACCATTTCGGGTCCATCTCAAAAGGAGTTGAACCCACAGCGACATGGCAATAATTAAACCAACCCAAAAGGATACGGTCTGGGTTGTTGTCAACAGCTTCGGCTTGCTGGACATCCGGTGAGTGTCTAACAAGCACAATTTAGAAGCTTCTCATTCATCCGCCTCATTATTGCCACAAACCAATCTCGTGCTGCTGTGGTGGTGTGGTGATTCCCATTCGTGAGAGGCCTTTAACCAGTTGCCTGCAGTATCGGGGAGTCAAGATACTCCTGTTCGCTGGTCAGCGTCATATCGCCAGTGCTCTGCCAAAGGTGAAGGACCACTGTTGATCGCATCAATGGAGGTGCCCACATCCAATCTTACTTAAACATCGGCCTGAAAGGGGCACATCGGGTGATGTCTTCGACATGATGATGATGCCAGTGTTTGGTTATGACAACCCCGCTGACTTGGGCATTGTTTGGACTGTTCTAAGTCCTGGGTATGGGAGTGGCACTGGACAACAGCATTGACTTTCCGATCATCCTTGCGATGGTCTGAATGTGGGCTGAGGCGTGTAATATAAAAGGTTTGACTAGTTTTTGAATTGATCAATTTAAGTGAATGGTGGTGGAAATGTAGCTGCATCTATCGTTCAAGAACTGAAGCAGGCGTGGCTTGAAGGTCATCATAAAATGTTGCAGAATTATGGGGAGCGGTAGATCTGAAGAGCAACGAGGGATGATTTGACAATTTGAAATGCATAACAATCCTCGCGAAATCATTGGATTCTTCTCCGGTCTTTGATTGACCGGGAGAAATTGAAAATGACCCGAATGCACAAATGAAAAATGATAAGTCAGTCGGAATCGTAATTGGTATGGCGTGGAATATCGGCAATTCTGCAGGTAAAGAGAACTCAGGACATGGCGCTGGTTAAACAGCAAATTGCATGACATCAAACTCTGGCCATAAACCTATTGAGTCAGATTTTTTTTACCCTGCAGACGCATTGTCGGTTTGTTTTTTTATTAAACAGCTCTCTCAAAGCCTGGATAGTTCCCTTCTGCGTAAACAGACTTTCTTTTAGATTCTCGGCATGCCCACCCTGCTCGAGCAACCGGATCGCCTGGAACGCCGGCTGAAAGAGATCCCGACAGAACCCGGTTGTTATCTGATGCGGGACGCTGAGGATCGGCTGCTCTACGTGGGTAAATCCAAGAGCCTGCGCAGCAGGGTGCGCAGTTATTTCCGCAGCCGCCACGATCTGAGCCCTCGCATCCGCTTGATGGTGCGACAGATCTGTGAAATCGAATTCATCGTGACCGACAGCGAGGCGGAAGCACTCGCTTTGGAGTCCAATCTGATCAAGAACCAGCAGCCCCACTTCAATGTGCTGCTGAAGGATGACAAGAAATATCCCTATCTCTGCATCACCTGGAGCGAGGCTTATCCCAGGATCTTCATTACCCGGCGTCGACGTTTTCGCAGTCCTTTGGATCGTTTCTACGGTCCTTATGTGGATGTGGGGTTGCTGAGAAGGACTCTGTTTCTGGTCAAGCGTGTGTTCCCGCTCAGACAGCGCCCAAGGCCACTCCATCAGGATCGCACCTGCCTGAACTACAACATCGGTCGCTGTCCAGGTGTGTGCCAGGAGCAGATCAGCTCAGAGGACTACCACCGCACTCTGCGCAAGGTGGCCATGGTCTTCCAGGGGCGCAGTGATGAGCTTCAGAAACTCCTTCTTGAGCAGATGGAGCGATATGCCGAACGACTGGATTTCGAAGCAGCCGCGAAAGTGCGTGATCAGCTCAAGGGTCTCGATCAGCTCACGGCGGATCAGAAGATGAGCCTGCCCGATGCTTCCGTCAGTCGTGATGTGATTGCCATGGCTGCCGATGATCGGCTGGCCGCCGTTCAGCTGTTTCAAATGCGTGCGGGCAAGCTCGTGGGTCGGCTCGGATACATGGCTGATGCCTGCAATCAGGATCCTGGACAGATCCTTCAGCGGGTGATCGAAGAGCACTACAGCCAGGTTGATTCCGTTGAGATTCCTCCTGAGCTTCTGGTTCAACATCCCCTGCTTCAGCAGTCGCTGCTTGAGGAGTGGCTGACGGAACAGCGCGAACGCAAGGTTCAGATTCACTGCCCTAAGCAGCGTCAGAAAGCTGATCTGATCGAACTGGTGCAACGCAATGCCGACTACGAACTTCAGCGGGCGAAACAAGGGCAGGAGCAGCAGGCTCTTGCCACCGAGGATCTGGCTCAGCTTCTGGAGCTGCCCTCTCCGCCACGACGGATCGAGGGTTATGACATCAGTCACATTCAGGGCAGTGATGCCGTTGCATCCCAGGTGGTGTTCATTGATGGGCTGCCCGCCAAACAGCATTACCGCAAATACAAGATCCGCAGCAGCAGCATCAGCTCTGGGCACAGCGATGACTTCATGGCCATGGCTGAAATCATGCGCCGCCGCTTCCGCCGTTGGGCACGTGCCAAGGCTGAAGGCGTCGATGTCGGAGCGCTGCGTCACCGGGGCGGAAGTGCTCTGCAGACCGATGGTCTCAACGACTGGCCGGATGTGGTGATGATTGACGGTGGCAAGGGCCAGCTCTCGGCTGTGATGGAAGCTTTGAGAGAACTCGACCTGCAGGAGGATCTCAACGTCTGCTCGCTTGCCAAGCAGAGGGAGGAGATTTTTCTGCCAGGTGAAAGTCGTCCGCTGGACAGTGAACCCGATCAGCTGGGTGTGGCTCTACTGCGACGTCTTCGTGATGAGGCTCATCGTTTTGCTGTGAGTTTCCATCGCCAGCAACGAGGTGAGCGCATGAAACGTTCGCGACTGTCGGATATTCCCGGCGTCGGTCCAAAACGGGTGAAGGATCTGCTGGCCCATTTCCATTCGATTGACGCCATTCAGATGGCACCGGTGGAGACTCTCGCTCAGGCGCCAGGTGTTGGTCTTGCACTGGCGAGAGATATCCATCGCTTTTTTCATCCTGATCCGGATGCCGAGCAGGATGGGCAGATTCAAGACCCAGGTTCCGCGACGCCATGATCCGTGCTTTCAAGAGGGCCGCAATGGTGATTGGTCTGATCGTCGCTCTGCTGATGTCCCCCTGTGTGGCCGAAGCCTCGCCTGGACTGTGCACCGGGCCCGTCTGTGCCGATGACATCACCCGCAGCGCCAAGAATCACTGGCAGCTTGTGTTGAAACTCAACGACCAGCTGGGCCACAGGGAAAAAGTTGTGATGAACTGCAGAGCAGGACAGCTCAGTCCCCTGGCGGGACCGGTGGACAGGGCTTATGCCACATCCATCGGACGTCGTGCCTGTCGTCTGGCCGGGGAGGGCTGAGGGTGGACGTCACCGTCGTTTATCCACATCAGCTGTTTGCCGAGCACCCGAGCCTCCAGACAGGCCGGCCGGTTGCCCTGATCGAGGATCCTCTTTTCTTCGGCACGGACCCTCAATGGCCGATGCAGGTGCACCGTCAACGCCTGCTGCTGCATCGATGTTCCATGTCTGTCTACGCAGAAGCTCTTCGTGGACGAGGGTTCTCCGTTCTGGAACAACGCCATCACCAGGCTTCAGACACGCAAGGGCATCTTCAGGCTCTTTTGAACATGGGTTACAAGCGCTTTCATCTGGCGGATCCAGTTGACGATGTGCTGAATAAGCGGCTGCATCGCTTTGCTGAGCGAAACGACTGCAGCCTTGAGATCAGCGCGACCCCGATGTTGCTGACGCCTGATTCCGTGATCAACGAGCACTTCTGCTCGGGACGCAAGCCGCTGATGGCCAAGTTCTACGAGATGCAGCGCAAACGGCTGAATGTTCTGCTTGAAGAGAATGGTGGCCCCTTGGGAGGTCGTTGGAGTTTTGATGCCGACAACCGCAAGAAGCTGCCCAAGGGAATTGTTGTTCCTGAGGAACCCAAAGCCAGCTCGTCTGCTGTTCAGGATCGATGGCGTCGGCAGCTGGAACAGGAGAATCTGCCGCTGATCGGTCGCTGGGAGCTGTTTGCCTATCCCCTGGATCACAATTCAGCGGATGCCTGGCTTCAGGACTTCCTCAGCCGGCGATTACGGGATTTCGGCTCCTATGAGGATGCCATCAGCACTCAGCATCGGGTGATGTGGCACAGCGTGCTCACACCGATGCTCAACATCGGTCTGTTGACACCTCAGCAGGTTCTCGATCGCACGCTGGAACGAGCTGCTGAGGGGGATGTGCCGCTCAATTCACTGGAAGGTTTCATTCGCCAGATCATCGGCTGGCGAGAGTTCATGGCCGCGATGTACAAGCGTCACGGGGTGGAGATGCGCACCGGAAATTTCTGGGAATTCGACGACAGACCCATCCCCGAGGCCTTTTACCAGGGCACAACTGGCCTTCCCCCAATTGATGACGCCATCCACCACGCTCTGGACACCGGCTATTGCCATCACATCGAGCGTTTGATGCTGCTGGGCAATGTGATGCTGCTTTGCGGCTTTCATCCCAACCGTGTCTACCGCTGGTTCATGGAGCTGTTCGTCGATGCCTACGACTGGGTGATGGTCCCGAACGTGTACGGCATGAGTCAGTTTGCTGACGGAGGCCTGTTCTCCACCAAGCCTTATCTCTCCGGCTCGAATTACGTGCGCAAGATGTCGGACTACCGCAAAGGCGAGTGGTGCGAGATCTGGGATGGATTGTTCTGGAGTTTCATCAAGACACACGAGGACTTCTTCCGTGGTCAGTTCCGGCTGGCGATGATGGCGCGCAATCTGGACCGCATGGATCCGGAGGTGTTGGTGTCTCATCAACGACGGGCTGAGGCATTCCTTGACTCGATGACCTGAACCCTGCCTATGGTCAATTCATACTGTTCCCTGTGATGTCGCTTCCCCCTGAGGCCTATCTCTGGTTCAAAACACTGCACATCGTTGGTGTCGTGGTTTGGTTTGCAGGCCTCTTCTATCTGGTGAGGTTGTTCATCTATCACGTGGAAGCTGAAGAGCTGGAACCGGAACTGCGTGTTGCGTTCCAGCAGCAGTACAGCCTGATGGAAAAGCGCCTCGCCAACATCATCACGACTCCGGGGATGGTGGTTGCGGTCTCGATGGCGATTTGTTTGTTGATTGCCCAGCCTGCCTGGCTCCAACAGGGCTGGATGCACGCCAAGCTCGCCTTCGTGGCTGCTTTGCTGGCTTATCACGCCTTCTGCTATCGGGTGATGGCTCAGCTGCAGGCAGGCACCTTCAGCTGGAACGGAAAACAGCTGAGGGCACTGAATGAACTGCCGACATTGCTGCTGGTGATCGTGGTGATGCTGGTGGTGTTCAAGACCCAGTTCCCCACAAGCGCCGCCACCTGGTTCATCGTCGCGCTGGTGGTGTTCATGGCTGGCTCGATCCAGTTTTATGCCCGATGGCGCAGGCTTCGGGCTGAGGCTGCTGCGAATGAGGCTGCTTCCCTGGAAGCTGCTGCAATCAGTTCGGCAGGGATGGCTGCCGCTGAACATGAAGCCGCCTCCAAAAAGGCGTCCCATGCCAGTTGATCGCCATCCCCTGAGATCTGTTCTCGAGACGGTTGGTCCCGACAGCTGTCCGGGCCAGTTCAATTTCCACTGCCATACCCTCTGCAGCGACGGCAGCCTTGAACCGCTGGCGCTGATTCATCAGGCGTCCGCCAAGGGACTGACTCAACTGGCTGTGACGGATCACCATTCCAGTGCGTCCTTCCAACCCATGCAGGACTGGCTTGAGAAGCAGCGTGATCTTGGAGAGACGGTCCCTAACCTCTGGAGCGGCATGGAAATCAGTGCGATCCTGCGAGGCTGCCTGGTCCACGTGCTGGCCCTCGGTTTCGAACCAGCTCACAGGTCACTCGCCGTCTACAACCGGGGTGATGCAGCTGTGGGAGAAGCTCTCAGAGCTGAGAGTGTCTGTCAGGCGATTCATGACGCCGGAGGGCTTGCGATTCTTGCCCATCCAGGGCGGTACAGAGTCGGCTTCGCTGATCTGATTGATGCGGCTGCAGAACTTGGATTTGACGGAGGTGAAGCCTGGTACGACTACGACATGCAAACCCGTTGGAGTTGGTCCCCCGTGGTCTGTGAAGCCATCGATCGCCGCTTGAAGAACCTTGGCCTTTTGCGTACGTGTGGAACAGACAGCCACGGCATGGACCTGGAAGGCCGCTAAGTTCTTCAGACTTCCCTGTCCTCGGGTATGGGCCTCTTCGATCGTCTGCTTAATTCCAGCTCGGATCAAAACGAGCCTCCAAAGGGGCCTAAGGCCAAAAAGCCAAAGCAGGAAGCTTTTTTCCTCGACAGCGACAGTGCTTCAACATTTGGCAACCGCGATTACATGCGCGAGTCCAAAACCATCCGCCACACGTTTCCTGGAACTCTCGACAGTCCTGGAATGAAGGAGATGATCACAGAGGTTGACGCCACAGATCTCAAAGTGGACAAACGCAGTGAAGGTCTTGGAGACCAGGTCGTCAAAAAGGAGGTTGTCAGCGTCAATACGGGGGTTCCCAAGGCTGTGAAGAAGACCTTCGCAGAAACGATGTCTCAATCGGAACTGGACGAACGTCTCAAGGGCAACGCCTTGAAGCAGGCAGGTGTCAATGCACTCGCTGCACCGGATGCGGCTCCGCTGGCCCGCAAAGAGGAGCTCAAGCCCAAGGAGGAGCCGAAAGCGTCTTCCTCAGGTTCGCAGAAGAGCGACAAACCAGGTTCGATCGATCCTTTCCTGTCCATGGTTCGGGACCTCAATAAATAAAACCTCAGAGGTCACCTCATCGGTTGAGTCCACTCCCTTCAACTGCGCCCTCCGATTCGAGCAACACGCGTCTGATCGCTTCCAGGAGTTCTGGTTCTGGGTCGGCCCACAGTTGTCTTGTGGCTGCCTCCAGACAGCGTTCAGCCATGTCTCTCAGGACCCATGGATTGCGTTCAAGTAGAAAGCTCTTAACGTCTTCCGCCAGCAGCCAGTTCTCGGCGATCCTGCTGTAACACCAGTCAGGCACTACCCCCGTGGTGGCGTCATAGGCAAACAGGTAATCGAGGCTTGCGCCCATCTCGAAAGCACCCTTGTAGCCGTGCCGCTTCATTCCCTCGATCCAGCGGGGATTGAGCAGTCGACTGCGAACCACCTTGTCGATTTCCCGTGCCAGTGCATGAATCCTCAATCGCTCGCTGCGCGAGTGATCAGCAACGATCAGTTTGGGATCTCTGCCACTGACTTTCTGCACCGCAGCAGCCAGTCCCCCCTGGAACTGGTAATAGTCATCGGAATCGAGCAGGTCATGTTCTCGATTGTCCTGGTTGTGCAGCACAACCTGAACATTCTGAAGAGCCTGTTCAAGTCCGTTCCGGTCCTGATGAGCCGTCGCGTCGGCGTCATAACGCCAGGAACTCCAGGCCAGGTAAGCCTCTCCGAGCTCTTCCCGCTCTTCCCACTGACCTGAATCGATCAGAGCCTGAAGACCTGCTCCGTAGGAGCCTGGTGCGGATCCGAACAGCCTGGCCTGAGGGCCATCTCTGCGGGTCAGCGCTGCCAGTGGATTGTCGGTGTCGCTTTCATCAAGTTCAGCCACCATGGCCAGGGCTCGATCAACCCAGGCAAGCAACTGTGGAAAGGCATCCCGAAACAGGCCAGACATGCGCAGGGTGACGTCCACCCGCGGTCTCTCGAGCAGGCTCAGAGGTATCAGCTCGAGGTCCACCATGCGTCTGGTAGGACCATCCCAGACGGGCCTCACGCCGACCAGGGCAAACATCTGAGCAATGTCTTCACCACCATTGCGCATGGTGGCTGTTCCCCAGACGGACAGGGCCAGGCTCCGCATCGGTTCACCCTCCTCGAGTTCATAGAGATCCAGCAGCTGCTCTGCGCTGCGACGGCCCAGATCCCAGGCCGCCTCGGTTGGCAGACCCCGCAGATCCACCGAATAGAAGTTGCGACCCGTGGGCAGAACGTCGTCCCGTCCCCGGGTTGGTGCTCCGGAGGGACCGCTGGCGATACGCCGTCCGGAAGCTGCAGCCAGCAGTGACTGACGCTCTTGAACCGCGGATTGCTGCAATCGAGGCCAGAGGTCAGTCTTGATGAACCGGAGTGGGCCGGGCAGGGGCTCTTGACGCAGCAGGACCTGAAAACAGTGGTCCAGTGCCTTGGCCATGTCGTGCTGCGGCGGTTCATCGCCGTCGATCATCAGCAACAGAAGCCGCGTGGCCTGTGCCTCGATCCACTCCACAGCATCACTGAGTCGCCGAGGTTGATGGCAGCCATGGCGTTCCAGGATGTGCCGATCCTGATCGGTTAGAAAATCGCCGTCCTCGTCCTTCCAGGGATCGCATTCCAGGCCGATGCAGTGACTCATCCACTGGGTGAGTCCGGGGCGATCAGATGCCGGCGAGCGGGCGATCGCCAACAGCAACTCAGCCAGCTGGGCTGGATGGGGCTGATCCCCGAGCCGATGCAGGCCAGTTCTGATCTGTGCCTCCTTGAGTTCGCACAGGTAGGTCTCGACCTGTTCGAACAAATCACTGATCTCTGCTGAAGAGCCTTGTTTCGCCACGGTCGTGTCGATCGAAGGCCAGTTCAGATCGTTCAGCAGCTGGAGCAGCTGTTGCTGAATCTGGTCACATCGGGAGGCACCGAGTTGTCTTGCTTCGATGTATTCATCCAGAAGCGACTCCAGAGACAGCATCGGTCCGTGCAGCCCTGCTCTGCCAAGGGGGGGGGTGAGGTGATCCAGAATCACGGCATGGCCACGACGTTTGGCCTGTGATCCTTCTCCCGGATCGTTGACGATGAAGGGATAGAGATGGGGGATGGCGCCCAGAGCGAGTGCAGGCGCACAGCACGAACTGAGCCCGACTGATTTCCCAGGCAGCCATTCCGCACTGCCGTGCTTTCCCACATGCAGCATCAGTTGACAGTGATGGATCTCCCTCAGCCAGAGGTACTGCGCCAGGTAGCGATGGGGAGGGGGGAGATCCGGAGAATGCAGATCACTCAGCCGATCAGCGTCATAACCACGACTGGGCTGCACCAGAACCACCACACGACCGAATTGCAATCCGTGGATGGCAAAGCCATGGGGTTCAAGATCGACCGCATTCTCCGGTTCACCCCAGCGTTCAAGAATCGGCAACCTGGCTGCTTCAGGCAGTGATGACCACCAGCTCTGATACTGAG
Source organism: Cyanobium sp. ARS6 (assembly GCA_002687115.1). GTDB lineage: Bacteria > Cyanobacteriota > Cyanobacteriia > PCC-6307 > Cyanobiaceae > Synechococcus_C. Next base: position 6,645 of record NYZI01000003.1, on the reverse strand, counting down.
AAAGCGGCAGATAGGTGAGCGGTGGTCGGTTTTGACTTTCCGGATCGTTGGTACGACCGTTGAGAACCTGCTGGATCAGCTGATCAGGATCCTCCGGCAGATGCTGTTCACCGAGATCGAATCCCTCTTCGCGAAGCCAGCACAGGATGTTGTGACAGCTGGCGGGCGTGTCGAGACCCACGCCATTCGCCAGGCGTCCGTTCCTGAGGGGGTAATTTGCCAGGATTAGTGCGACTGAACGCCGTTCGGCCTGTGTGGACCGAAGTTCGACCCAGGACTTGGCATGTTCGGCAATCCAGATCAGGCCCGTCAGATCAGGTTCCAGCCGTTTGACGGCTGTGCACAAACGCTCATCCGCGTGGTCCACTTCCCGGAAGGCGCCGATGCGCGTGGTGATCCGTCCATCCAACTCGGGCAGCACGACCTGCAACGACAGATCGACGGGATCGAGACCCTGAAACGATTCGTGCCAGCGCTCACGGGATCGTCCGGAGCTCAGCATCTGCAGAACAGGACGATCCAGGTCATCCCAGAGCGGTGCCCCCAGACCTGCTTCCGAGAATTGAACCGAGGCAAATGACGTGGTGGTGATCACCAGCTCCACGGCCTGTTGCCGGTAAAGGTCCTTCACCGCCTTCTGAACGGCAACATCGCGCAGACTGCTCACCCAGAGCGCTTTTGGTACCAGTCCACGCGCCCGAAGCGATTCGAGCAGAACATCGCACCAGTGAACATCGGCTGATTGGCGATGGGCTCGGTAAAGAAGCACGCCGATTTTCGGCCCCTCCTCCTGCCGCCAGTCATAGGGATCGGGATCGGGGCTGGGCGTCAGCGTCAATGACGGTGCATCGATGCCAGACGACCCGGTTGAAGCCGTGGACAGGATCCATTCCAGACCGTCAAGCCAACGCTGCAGATTGACTGCTCCTCCCTCTCGCAGCAGAAGCGCCATGGCATCACAGAAGGGCTCAGGCCGGCTGCTGAGCGGATGCAGTTCACGGTCCTGATCGGATGTGCCGGCCAGAACAAGCAGCTGCCGGCCTGATTGTTCCGAAAGCCAAGAGCAACATTGCTCAAGCCCATAGGACCAGTGCCCGCGGCCACCGAGCAGTCGGATCACGATCAGCTGCGTCGACTGCGTGCAGACGGCCAGGTAATGATCGATCTGGGCTGGATGGGAGAGCGCATCGAGCGGCAGTGCGCGAATCCCGTTCTGCCAGAACCCCGGCTCCTGTGTGTCCAGAACCCGTGCCAGTGCTGAGATGTCCGAGCTTGCACTGGTGAGAAACAACACCGGTGCGCTCGGTTGCTCCACGTAGGAGACCGGCCCGTCGATGTCGGCCCCCGGCAGGCTGCTTAGACGATGCATAGCTCCATTCTCCAGAGGACCAGTCGATCCGGAACTGACGGGTGAGAAAATCTGGTCAACGGATCCTCAGCGATGCATCAGTTCCTTCCCTACGCCTGGTTTCAGGGACGCTGCGTACTTTTCGAGGAAGCCAAGGTGTCGGTGGCGACCCATGCGTTGCACTACGGAACCGGAGCTTTTGGTGGAATGCGAGCCATCCCCGATCCCACGAAACCGGGAGGAATGCTCTTGTTTCGTGCTGACCGGCATGCGCGTCGGCTGTCCCAGAGCGCCCATCTGTTGATGGCTGAGCTCAGCGAAGAGACCGTGATGGAAGCGCTCAAGGCCATGCTCCTCGCCAACAAACCCACCACCCCGATTTATCTGCGACCGTTTGTCTACACCAGTGATCTCGGCATCGCGCCAAGACTGCACAACATCGAGACTGATTTTCTGATCTACGGGCTTGAGCTGGGTGATTACCTCTCTCCCGATGGCGTGAGTTGTCGCATCAGCAGCTGGACACGTCAGGAGGATCGTTCGCTGCCGTTGCGCGGCAAGATCAGCGGCGCCTACATCACCAGCTCACTGGCCAAATCGGAAGCTGTCGCCAGCGGATTTGACGAGGCTTTGCTGATGAACACCCGCGGCAAGGTGAGTGAAGCCAGTGGGATGAATCTGTTCATCGTCCGTGACGGCAAGCTGATCACACCGGGGGTGGATCAGGACATCCTCGAGGGCATCACGCGGGCCAGTGTCATCGAATTGGCCAAGGGCATGGGCATTGACGTGATCGAGCGACCGGTCGACAAGACCGAACTGTTCATCGCTGATGAAGTCTTCCTCACAGGAACGGCGGCCAAGATCACTCCGATCCGTCAGCTGGAATCGACACCTCTCTCGCAACAACGACCCTTGATGGAAGCCCTGCGCTCCAAACTGGTGGCCATCACCGAAGGGCGTGATGAGCAATATGCCCACTGGATCACCCGAATCGAGCTGGAGTGAGGACTTCCGCGGCGTTCGTGTCCTGCCAATCCGCAGCAGAGGTCTGACAGTCAGCATTTCCTAGACTGACCTCATCGATCCAGTGGTGATGCAGGCAGTTCAGACGAAATCCATCACTGAATCCTCCCGTTTCCTGAAGCGTCTGCACGATCCCAGTCGGCCTGTGCTGGTCTTCGACGGTGCCACCGGTACATCGTTGCAGCAGATGGATCTTTCCGCTGATGATTTCGGTGGTGAAGTGCTTGAGGGTTGCAATGAAAACCTGGTTGTGACTCGTCCCGATGCGGTTCAGGCCGTGCATCGCCTGTTTCTTGAGGCGGGTTGCGACGTGATCGAGACGGACACCTTCGGTGCGGCGTCTGTGGTGCTGGCGGAATATGGCCTCGAGGATCAGGCTTTTGTTCTCAACAAACGTGCCGCGGAACTGGCACGTGAGATGGCAGACGAATACAGCACACCGGACAAGCCGCGCTTCGTCGCCGGTTCGATGGGGCCGACCACGAAACTTCCAACCCTTGGCCATATTGATTTCGACACCCTGCGGGAGTCATTCCGTGATCAGGCAGCAGGTCTGATTGCCGGTGATGTGGATCTCTTCATCATCGAGACCTGCCAGGACGTGCTCCAGATCAAGGCGGCGCTGCAGGGTGTTGAGGATGCCTTTGAAGCCAGCGGTCAACGCCGTCCACTGATGGTGTCCGTCACGATGGAAACCACGGGAACCATGTTGGTTGGCTCGGATATCGCAGCCGTGGTCTCGATTCTTGAACCGTTCCCGCTTGATGTGCTCGGGCTGAACTGTGCCACCGGTCCTGAACAGATGAAGGAGCACATCAAGTATCTGGCCGAGTACTCGCCCTTTGTGGTGAGCTGCATTCCCAATGCCGGGCTTCCGGAGAACATCGGAGGAGTTGCGCATTACCGGCTCACCCCCATCGAGCTGAAGATGCAGCTGATGCACTTTGTGGAGGATCTCGGTGTTCAGGTGATCGGTGGATGTTGCGGAACCACTCCGGCTCACATCAAAGCGCTGTCAGAAATCTCCGATGAACTGAAACCGGCCAAACGGGATGTGCGAACGCACCATCTTGAACGTCTGCAGCTGGGCTACGAACCTTCTGCTTCGTCGCTTTACGGCTCCACGCCCTATTTCCAGGACAACTCCTTCCTGATCATCGGCGAACGATTGAATGCGAGCGGGTCCAAAAAGGTCCGTGAACTGCTGAATGAAGAAGATTGGGATGGCCTTGTTGGTCTGGCACGTGGGCAGGTGAAGGAGAACGCTCATGTTCTNGATGTCAATGTCGACTATGTGGGACGCGANGGCGAGAAAGACATGCATGAACTGGTGACCCGTGTGGTCACCAATGTGAATCTGCCACTGATGCTCGACTCAACTGAGTGGCAGAAAATGGANGCNGGNNTGAAAGTNGCCGGCGGCAAATGCATTCTCAATTCCACCAATTACGAGGATGGAGATGAACGCTTTTTCAAGGTGCTTGAACTGGCTCGACGCTACGGCGCTGCTGTGGTGATCGGCACCATTGATGAGGAAGGAATGGCGCGAACAGCTGACAAAAAAGTTGCAATCGCAAAGCGGGCTTACAGAGATGCTGTCGAGTTTGGTATTCCGGCGCGCGAGATTTTTTACGATCCACTTGCACTTCCGATTTCAACCGGCATCGAAGAAGACAGGCGCAATGCAACCGAAACGATTGAAGCCATTCGTCGGATACGCAGCGAATTACCAGGGGTTCATGTTGTTCTAGGCGTCTCCAATGTCAGCTTCGGACTTTCACCAGCGGCCAGAATCACCCTCAACTCAGTCTTCCTTCACGACTGTTGCGAAGCCGGCATGGATGCAGCGATTGTCTCTCCAGCGAAGATTCTTCCCCTGATCAAAATTGAGGAGGATCACCAGCAGGTTTGTCGTGATCTGATTAAGGATTCACGTCGTTTTGAAGGAGATGTTTGTATCTATGATCCACTCACGGAGCTCACCAAGCTCTTCGAAGGTGTCAGCACCAAGGAAGCCCGCTCCTCAGGTCCCTCTCTGGCCGATCTTCCCGTTGAGGAAAGACTGAAACAACACATCATTGATGGGGAGCGCATCGGTCTTGAAGACGCTCTGAACGAAGGCCTTGAGAACTACAAGCCTCTTGAAATCGTCAATACATTCCTGCTCGACGGAATGAAGGTTGTTGGAGAGCTGTTTGGCTCAGGTCAGATGCAGCTTCCATTCGTTCTGCAATCCGCTGAAACGATGAAATCAGCTGTTGCTTTTCTCGAGCCTCACATGGAGAAAAGTGATGGAGAGAGGTCGGCCAAGGCTAAATTCCTGATTGCCACAGTGAAAGGAGATGTTCACGACATTGGAAAAAATCTTGTCGACATCATCCTGACCAATAACGGCTACGAGGTGATCAACCTTGGCATTAAGCAGGATGTCGGAGCGATTATTGCCGCTCAGCAGGAACACCAAGCCGATTGCATCGCTATGAGTGGTCTTCTTGTGAAATCCACCGCATTCATGAAAGACAATCTCTCTGCTTTCAATGAAGCGGGAATCAACGTTCCGGTTGTTCTTGGTGGAGCAGCTTTAACCCCCAGATTTGTTAACAAGGACTGCAGCGAGGTTTATAACGGCAAGGTTCTTTATGGCCGGGACGCATTCACCGATCTGCGTTTCATGGATGCCTATGTCGACGCACGTCAGTCCGATTCCTGGGACAACGAACAGGGATTCCTGAATGGCACTCCTGAGGGCCTCTCCCTCGGAGGCGAATCGGGTTCGCATTCAGAGCCCGCCACATCCGACGATTCGAAGCCGACGGACGCCGGCAAGGAGATCAAGATCGACCCGGTTCCAGTCAGTTTTGAGCGATCCGAGACTGTCCCCGAGGAACAGGCAGTGGAACCTGCTTTCCTGGGTCCAAAGGTCTTGCAGGGAGACGCTGAAATTCCTCTTCCTGAGGTGATGGCCTATCTCGACCGACAGGCTCTGTTCGCTGGGCAATGGCAGATGCGCAAGGCCAAGGGCCAGTCAAGGGAAGACTATGAGGCCGATCTGCAGGCGAAGGCTGAACCCGTTCTTCAGTCCTGGCTGCAGCGTTCAATCGATGAAAGTCTGCTCCATCCCGCTGTTGCCTATGGCTATTTCCCCTGCGGAAGAGAGGGCAACGACGTGGTTGTTTTTGATCCGGACGGATCACGTCAGCTTGGCCGCTTCTCGCTGCCCCGCCAGCGTGGCGGCAACCGCTACTGCATTGCCGATTTCTACAAGGACCTTGTTGACGGCGGTCCAACTGATGTTCTTCCCATGCAAGCGGTCACCATGGGGGAACAGGCTTCGGTCTTCGCCCAGAAGCTGTTCGAGGCCGATTCCTACAGCGACTACCTGTTCTTCCACGGACTGGCTGTGCAGATGGCTGAAGCCCTTGCTGAATGGACCCATGCCCGTGTCAGACGTGAATGTGGATTTCCAGATCCAGAGGGGATGGAACTCAGGAATGTCCTGGCACAGCGTTATAGGGGCAGTCGTTACTCCTTCGGATACCCGGCTTGTCCCAACGTTGCCGATTCTCGCCAGCAGCTGCAGTGGCTTGGCGCTGAACGGGTTGGCCTGAGCATGGATGAGGGTGACCAGCTTCATCCGGAACAGAGCACAACGGCACTGGTGGCATTGCACAGCAAAGCCCGCTACTTCAGCGCCTGATTCTGATCACTGCAGCAGACTGAGGCTTTCCTGAACAGCATCACCATGGATCTCAGTGGGCCCGGCGCCATCGATGAGGCGATCAATGCGGGGATCGATCTGGATGGGTCACCTCTTCCAGACGGGATGCTGTCGCTTTACAGGGAGGTCATGGGACTTGAGGGCCAGCGAAAGCGCAGTGGGGTCCGCAAGTCGATGCGGAACCGGGTGGTCAGGACAGGCGCAAAACATTTTGATCAGGCGACACTCAATCAGCGCCTGATCGATGCTGGATGGGAAGGTCTGAAGGCGAAGGAGATCAACTTCTTCTACGGCTGACCCAGGCCGCTGATGGAGCTCTGCCGATCATTCCTGGCAGAGCTTCTCCATCGTGTCGATCACTTCCTGCTGGAATTCCTCGAGAGCGCTTGATTCGCTGAGGTCGATTCCTTCCCCGGCTGCATTCTGAGACAGGTCCTGGAAGTGGAATGCCCCCTCACCATTGGCAAGAAACTCAATCGCCGAGGATTCCCCGCTTTCGCGGAAGGCGTCGCAGAGGGCGAGGAACGCTGCGTCTTCAGTGAACTCCCAATCC
>NYZI01000002.1 GCA_002687115.1 Cyanobium sp. ARS6 | reverse complement strand
TAGTCCCATCGGCATAGGCATACGCACCCTGAGCCGTGCTGTTAGTCCCCAGTGCTGTTGCTTTGGTGCCGACAGCGACAAGATCGGTGTTAAAGCCTTCAGCGCGCGCACCTGCACCGATGGCTAGTGCCTGCCGTCCATTGGCTATCGCATCTGCACCAATGGCATAAGAGTTGGTGCCATTGGCGAAAGCTGAACTACCGACCGCGATCGTGTTGTCATTCGTTGCTCTGGCTTTGAAACCATACGCCAAGGAACCTTGACCAGTTACCGACGAGTTCTTACCCGTTGAAATTGCTCCTTCACCAGTGGCACTCGCTGAACTGCCAACGGCCATAGCTTCATCAGAAGCGGTTGCCTCTACGCCCACCGCAAGGGCATTGGGCCCAGACCCGCGTGCTGCGAAACCAGAGGCAATGGCAGCATCGCCAATCGCCTGCATGAGCGTCTGCGCCCTCACTTTGAACAACGCGGCCTCGACATCGACAACCACCTGCGCATCCTGCCGCGGCTTGATTACGGCGACTTCATGGGTCTTTTCGCGATCAGCCATCACACCATCGACTGGAACGGTGGCAACAGCTCCATGCAATCCTTCTCGCTCGACTGCCCTGTGGTGACACTGCCAACCGCTTTCATGCGCGGCCGTCACACCGTGTCGATGCTCGACGTTCTTGAGCTGCCCGAACTGATCGCCAAGGATGTGGATGATTACGTGGCCATCTCCTGCCGCTTGCTGAGCGACCAGAGCTTCTATCAACAGATGCGGTCGTTGATCAGTGAACGCAAGGCTCGGCTGTTCCAAGACAAAAGCGTGGCCCAGGCCTTCCAGGTCGCCGTGGAAAGCATTTGCCGCAAAAAGCAGGAGGTGGGGCAGAAGCCGTCCGGTATTCGTCCGCTGCCCTTGAGCACGATCAACCCCAGGATCGGCATTGCCGGTACTGATCAAGCCATGGCGGCATGAACACCACAGTGCAAGCCAAGGGCCCAATGCCTGGTCTGCGGATCAGGAACAGCAGCGAATGGTCCTCCGTTCAAATGCATCTGCAGGCTGGAGGAACACTCACACCGCTGCTGCCCCTCGGAGATGATGCAGCCATCGTCTGGGTGCGCAAAAACGGCTGCAGCACGATCAAGAGCGTATGGCTGCAACTGCAGGGATGCCGTGACGAGCCGTTGCTCTGTGATCCACACATGCCAGCCCTTCCCCACACCTACTGGCTGACTCCGCAGGAACTCAAATTTGTTGGCCAACATCGCGCCGTAATGGCGATCTGGCGTGACCCGGTTGAGCGATTCGTTTCGGCCTGCAGAAGCCATCTGCGGGAACTCACACGCTTAGCAATCGATCAAAAATTAGAAACCACCACTGACGATGAGGCCACTTATCGCAAAGCTGTTGACTATCACAGTGACCTTCTTCTCAAACACGGGGTTGCCAGCTTCGCGGATGACTCCGACCCCGTCTATGTCATGAATGCTGTTGCACTGCAACTTCCCCAGTGGATTGCCTGTCATATCGATTGGAGCCATCACACGATTCCCCAGGTGGCTTCTCTGGGCGGTGACCCTGGCTGTTACCACTCATTGCATGGAATGGAGAGCATCAACGAACTGATCCAGCAGTGGCAAACAGCCAGCGGAGTCGAGATCAATGGCAATGCTCAAAATGTTTCCCAAGACCTTCAGCATGACAATCCCTGGCGAGGCTTGAAAGCTGAACATCTCACCCCTGAAGCACTTGAAGCACTGAACAGGTTTTATGCGGCGGATTGGGCGTTTCTTGCACTCGCTCAAGCAGGTATGAGCTCAGCTGAATCTGACCTGCAAGCAGCATGAGCGAAACGTTTCCAGAGCTACTGCGCGACCGCTCAGAGGCTGAACGTCAGCAATGGGCGCGATGGGTGCTGGGCAGCCACAGTGACCAATTCCTGCCGGAAATGCTTGAGGCAGTTCAAAAGCTTGATCAACAGGATCCGATTGCTTACGGCAAACCTGTGATCAATCCTGGACCCAAGGCGGATGATCTGTTGGTGATCACCTCGGCAGCAGGTCAGCATTGCTTCGTGATGGATCAGCCTTTGCCTTGCAGAGTTGTGATGCTGGATTTCACAGGAAAAGGGTTCCCGCCTGGGAGCAATCCACATGGATTTGAAGAGCTCAGCATCCCTTGCGAAGGCATGGGCGAAGCGATGAATGCAGTCTGGAGTGAACTAGAAATGCCGCCCGAGGATCACTACATCAGTGTCATTTGTGATGATGTAATGCTGTCTTCAGGAGATGTCTTCAAACTGCTGGCCTTGGCAAGACTCCACAATCTCTTGGCAATTCAACCCTCTGTTGCACTGAATCATGAGCTCAGTGGTGAGAATGGACTCTTGCGCCAAAGGCCATGCCTTTCGATGCATCGAGTGCCGTTCGTTGAAATGATGGCCCCGTTCATGCGACGAGACTTATGGGATCTGGTCATGCCATTCAATCGCGGCAAGGGCAGTGGTTATGGCATCGATCGTTTTGTGCTGACGACCTGTGGGGAACATCTAAACGCTTGGAGGTTCGCTGCTGCAGATTGCGTACCGATGACCCACATCCGGCGCGGCCGCACAATTCAGAAGCGCTATCGCAACGGCTTACTGAGCAAAGAAGAAAGGTATCTTGTGCGTCTGCGGGTCATGCTTGCCATGGGATTCGACATTGACCTGGACGTTTATCAACAACTCGAGTCCATGAGCTCCAAGCGATCCTTGTGAGCAGAAAAATCCATTGCACCTCAGATTTCAATACTCACTTAATATCTAAGACTATCTATCCAACCTGGTATTGAATCAAAGCAATTTACCAGTAGTTTGATTGTTTCGTAGACATATTCAAGCCTATGGTCGTCTTCTCGTTTTCAACGTCAACTCACCTTCATCTCCCCAAACCAAACTTTTCATAAAACCAGCCATAGCGCTGCCGAATCCAATCACACAACCCCGGCCCAAAGATCTCGATGGCCTGGCTGGTATGAGGCTCCACTTTGCCGCGGATCTGATGGTCACCAAACACCCCATACTCCTCATCATCTTCAACAGTGATCTGCTCCACATGGTTGAAATCGTGGCCAACAAAATAGGGGAGACCGATATAGGAGTAAAAACGCTCCAGCTGCAAACGAGGATTGGCGCAGAGATCCTCATAGTGAATGAACAACATCTGCTGATCAATGCCCTGGCGCAGGATCTCCTGCAAGCGTTCCATCGCCATACCCACCGGTGGCGACACCACCCAGTGATCAAGGCGTTTCTCCAGGCTGGTGTTCAACATTTCGCTGTGATTCACCATGCCCGGATCGCGCAAGCCGGCCTTGCGAAAGTTACGTTCCATCGAACAGAGAATGTCAACGGGATGACGCAGCATGCAGATGATTTTGGGGTTGGGATAAAAAGCATTCAGAAAGCCGTAATGCACGCCCCAGCCGCGGCTCTTATCCAGAAGCCAGGGCTTGTCTGTCAGAGCAGTGGCATAGCCCTCGAGACCACCACGGCAGAAACCGATGAAGGCCCGCTCCATTTCCTCTCGCCCCTGAGCCTGAACTCCTCACCGCGGCTGAACTGACCGCGAGCCACATAGAGAAGATCCAGCAAACCCGATGTCGGCGTCACATGAAAGGCCGGGTTTTGGCCCACGATGTTGCTGAACAGGGTCGAACCCGCCCGCGGCAGCGACGATTGGAAGGCGATCTGCGTTGTCATTGCTTGCCTCCTCTGCACTGATTCATTCCATTGATTTCAATCACGCGTAGTGACTCCAAAGCCTCAACACCTTCACAAGTTGCTCATCTTCCAGCACCTGATATACAAGCCGGTGCTGAATATTGATTCGGCGGGAATAGGCACCCTTGAGATCTCCAACCAAGGCTTCGTAGGGAGGAGGCTTCTGAAAAGGATCGCTGTGGAGCAAGGCAAGCAAACGCTCAGCTTTGGCCTTCAACGCAGGAGAGGCGCTAGCGAGCCTGCGGGCATCCCGCTGAGCCTGGCGGGTAAACAACACGCGCCAGCTCACCAGCCAGGGGTCTCACTAAGCGCAGATTCTGGTGCTGCCATCCCTTCAAGGATTGACTCCCGCATACCAGGAATTGATGTGAGATAAAGCGTTTCTTGAATCGCCTTCCAATCTTCTTCCGCCACCAACACGGCATTACCACGCTTGCCGTGAATCTCCACTGGAGAGTGGGATTCACCTACTTCATCCACCAATGCAAACAAACGCCTACGCGCTTCAGTCACGGAAATCGAAGCCACTTCAGACCCAATGATCAATATGTACGCAAAAGCGTACACGACCAAAGTGGCCGGAGCATGGCTTCACCCCCGCTGGGCTCCAGGAATCACCTGCCAGTTGGTATGCGTTGCCCACAGCCCCCAGATCGCCATGGCGCGCAGGTAGTGGCAGGCACGGAAGGTGTTCACTGCCGTGATCGCTTCCGGCGTGCGGAACTGCAGCCCGCCTGAATACACCTGATTCACAACCGCTGAACAAATCGCCCGCGCTGTTTGCGATTCGCCCATCAGCTGGAAATAGCTGGCGATGCCGAAATTGATGCCGGTCCACACCTCCAGCGGATGGGTGCCGTTGGGATCCAGTGGAGTGCCATCGCGGCGCAAGCCATTAGCCACACCCAGCGTGCCCTCCTCAAACCTGTCAAAACAGGCTTCCTTCACCGCCTTGAGCGTGCTGCGGCTGTTGGCCTCACTCACCACAGGCTCCAGACCGAGCAGGCGGGCATAGAAATCACCACAGAGCTGATCGGCCATCACCACCGGCGTGCCGCTCTCGGCATCGATGTCATAAAACTCGCCGTTCCAGAGCAGCTTGTCGAAATTGCCGCGCGATTGCTCCAGCCAGGCGCCGAACTGATGCTGCTCAGCGGCCGTGTCCAATCCGGTTTTGAGCTGCAGCGTCTGAGCAATGGCCAGCGCGGCCTCCAGCGCTGCGATCCAGAGCGCACCGCAGTAGGCGCTCACACCCTTCAAGGGCCAGTCATCGAAGGTCTGATCCGGCGCTCCGCCGTTGTCGGGCAAACCATCGTTATTCACATCAAAGGTTTTCAGGTAGCGCAGCGCCTCAACAGCCGCGGGCCAGCACTCAGCCAGAAAACCCAGGTCTTCGCCGCTGGGGGCCAGCTGGTAGGTGCGCCACACCTGAAGCACGAAATCACTGCCGAGATCTTTCCAGAGGTTGCAGTCCTGATAAGCGGTGTAGTTAGTGGCATCCCAGGGCTGCTCATTGGGCGCACCCAGATCATGCGGCGTTGCGCCCTTCACCTTGCGATCGGCTTCCACACGGCCCTTGCCCTGGGTGAAATACCAGCCGATCGGCCTTTGGGTGGCATCCGCCGCAGGGATCGCACGGGCAAAACTGCGCAGAACCGATTTATCCAGCTCAGGCCACAGCTGCAGCAGGGCAAAGGAGCCATACAGGCGCACATCGAGGCTTTCGTACCAGGCGTAGTCGAGGCACTCGAGCACGCCGAAGCGACCGTGGGGATCCTCCGCTGATGCCGCACTCCAGAGACTACCGCCGCTGCAGAGGTCGTAGAGCTCATTGAACAGTGCCATGCGCAACGGCTCCGGCAGTTCACTGCGCTGCAACACCGGCTGCTGCCAGGCGTCGATCTGCTCTCTCCACTGTTTCCAGTCGCGCAGTGCTTCGGCCGCAATCGCCGCGGCCTGGTTGCCAGCAGCGCCAAAGAAATCGGTGTAACGACGCAGAGCTTGCGTGCCGGTGGCAAAGGCCGTCATCGGCAAATCCCAGCTGATCACCACAGGGATCTCGATGCACTCCCCAGGAGCCAACTGACAGCGCACCGCCAGTGCAGCACTGAGCGGGTCATCAGCGCTGCTGTGACGGTCATTGTTGCTGTTGGCAATCGAGCCGTCAGCGCTGAAGCTGTTCCACAGCTCACTGCCGTCGCCCGCAGGATTCCAGCGGCTGCAACGCTGAATGCTCACGCCAGGCTGTTCGCGGGTGGCAATGCACCACTGCCCCTCACCCTCGGCAATCGGAGCGGAGACGTTGCCCTCAAGCAGCACGCCCCGAAGCTCGCCGTCATCCACATAACGGTTGCACTGACCCTCGGTGCGGCCGATCGCCGGGGCGTAGTTGTGCTCCGGGCTGCCGTCATCGCGAAAATGCACCTCTGCGGAGGCATCGGTGTTGGTGAACCAGCCGCAGCTGTTGCGCCAGCTCAACAGCAGCGAGAGATCGAGCGGCTTTTTGGTGGGATTGCGCAAGGTCCACACGAACACCGCCACCGGGTAGCTCGTGCGCTGGTAGTCGCCGGGAAGAATCGGGCTGAAAGCCTCACAACGCACATCGGCGTCATAGACACCCTCATAGTGGGTCCAGCTGAGCGGATAACGAGCGGCGTAGGTTCCCGTTCTGCGCTCCCGCGTGCTGGCGGGATACCAGTCCCAGGCCTGCAGTGGCTCGGTTGCCCCTGGCTCGGATGCCTCTGGCCTGGAGGCATCGGCATCCGGCTTCACCGCCAGGGCATGGGCACGCTTGTTGCTGCCATTGCTCTCGAACAGGGCGAACTGACAGTCAGGCAGCACACCGAACCAGTGCTCACCTCCATCGAGGTGCCAGAGATTGAACGCGCCATCGGGAGCACGGCCGATACATCCAGACCCGAAGCCACCCAACGGCATGCCGTGGTTGGGGCCGTCATCAAGATTGCTGGTATAACGAACCGTATAGGGGTTATCCCAATCCAGTCCGAACGGCCTGCTCCAGCTGGCTTGCGGCACACTCCAGGCTTCAGGACGGGGACTGCGACGCAGCAGCGAACGCAAAGCAGTCAGTCCAAGCGGGGCCATGGAGAGGCGGAAATTCGCCCCAGCCTGCCAGACCTCAACCGTCTGTGCCCATCACCCGACTAAATCGGCTCAGAACTCCCTGGAGGGCAGAACCTGTTCTGCGTCCAGCAGGGCATCCAGTGTCACAGCGGTGCGCACCAGTGATTGATAGTGCTGCAGCACCCGTCGGTTGCGGTCCAACCAGCGCGCCGCTTCCGATGCGCCCTCAACAGCACCGGAGCTGGTGAGTCCGGAGGGAGCATCGGCATCCATCAGCGCCAGATCCTCCTGGCGCGCGATCAGCGCAAGCAACAGCTCATGCAGTCTTTGCCGGCGCTCAGCCTGTGCATCATTCCCAGCCACGTCCACACCGGTTGCGTTCAAAGTCTTCCCTCAGGTCGCGGTAGTTACGGGTCTGCCGCGCGAGCAGTTCACTGGCTTGCTCAGCATGAGCCTTGTTGTCTCCGGTCTGTTGCGAAGCCGCGATCAACATCCGATTGCGAGCCATGGAGGCACCGAGTGTGTTCATCAGTCGTTGAATCAGGCTGCAATCCTCAAGACCCCGGGCGGGAGAGGTTGCAGCCAGCAACAACAGCAACGCAACAACAACGGAGCGGAGCACAATCAAAGGAGGGTTAACAGCGTCAAGGTAACTCCTGCAAGCCGAACTGATCCCGATCAGGCAGAACCACGGTCTGTTGATCGATTCATGGTCATGGTGACGCAATGGAGGAGTGCAATCCTCCGCGACCCCCTACACCCATGCACAGCTTGTTTCGCTGCAGGGTGCTGACGGGCCTCACGGTCTTGCTCGGCAGCCTCAGCGCATCCGCAGCGGTGGCCCAGGAGCTCTACACCCTGGATACCACCTGTCGCAGCGGAGGGAAAACCCACTCCTGCAAAGTCGTGGCATCCAATGTCGACGACACCACTGAATACCTCCACACATTTGGCTCTGAGAGCGTGAGTTATCGCGTGATCGACGATCCCTATGTGCGCATTGAAGGTCGTGCCAGCGAGACAAAACCCTGGGTCTCGGTGAAGAACGCCACCATTGATTTCAAGAAAGAGGAGCTCTGTTTCAACAGCGAAGCCTTCTGCGTGAAAAACCCCACTTACCTCGCCGATGTTCTGGTTGGCAGCGGTGATGCCATGCAGGGTCGCACCAAGGCTGGAATGGTGTTCGCTGCCAATGGCCGTGTGGATGTGGCGTGTTTCGACAACGGCTGCAATCGACTCAAGGAGGCCATCAGAAAATGACAATTCATAATCGCCAAACCCCCCGACGACGTCTCGCCGGATTACTGGGCCTGGTTCTGACGCTGCAGCCGGCAGCAGGTCTGGCAGCCATCGGCACCGAATCAGCAGCCACCACTGGCTCCGGTGAAGAGATTCAGCTGGCTCAACGCCGCGGCGGTGGCGGCGGCTCCCGTGGAGGATCACGCGGTAGCTCCAAAAGCAGAAGCAGTTCCCGTGGCTCTCGCAGCAGCTCCAGAAGCAGAAGCAGCTCACGCGGCTCTCGCAGCAGCTCGAGAAGCGGAGGGCGCACCGGCTTCAGCAACTACAGCGGCAGTCGCTCGGGTAGCCGTTCGAGCAATCGCGCGAGCACACGCAGTAACCGTTCGAGCACGCGCACCAATCGCCAAGGCACAAGGCAAACTTCACGCTCCTCGCGTCAGGGGCAGGCACGCACCAACACGGCCAACCGCCAGAGCAACCGCCAGGGCAACAGGAGCAACCGTCAGAACCAGGTACGGAACAACAGCTCCAACCGCCAGAGCAACCGCCAGGGCAACAGGAGCAACCGTCAGAACCAGGTGCGGAACAACAGCTCCAACCGTCAGAACAACCGCACTGACAGAGTCAACTCGCGTCAGAACAACCGTACGGACCGCTTCAACAACAGGAGCAAGACGCGTCGCGATGCGATCAACAACTGGGATCGCTACGGCCGTGGTTGGTACAGCGGCAACAACTGGTACAACAACCGCCCCTGGAACAGCGGTTGGTACGGCGGCTCCTACTGGAACAACTGGGGCTGGTATCCCGGCCAGGCAGCGGCCTGGGGTCTGGCAGGCATGGCCACTTTCGGTGCGATCAACAGCCTGGTCAACACAGCACAGAGAAACGAGGTCAGTTACATCGTTGTGCCCGATTCGGAGTACTCGCTGTACTACCCCAGCGTCACCGCCACCGGTGACACGGTGACCTTCGAAGCCGACGACGGCGGTTCCACCGCGAGGTTCTATGCCGATTGCCGGCAGGGAACCCTCAATGGAGGCACACCAGGCAGCAGCAACGAAGCCCAGCTGCTCAATGCTGCCTGTCAGGTGGCGTTTGGTCAGTAGGTCTGATCAGCAGTAGAGGCGTCTGCAGGGGGCAAAAGCTCCTGCAGACGCCTTTCGGCCTGAGGCTCCAGCATCACCTTGTCAGGGCTGTAGGTTCGCGCCCGTTCAGCCCTGGCTTTGATGGCGTCACGCGCCTGGTTCCAACCATCAATGGAAAGTTCCCGATAGATCCTTTCAACCGCGGCCAAGGGTGAGCTGATCAAATCATCAAACTCCACCTCCACAAGCTGACCTGCAGGAATCATTGGGCGCGCTGATTCGAAGGCTTCCAGCAGCAAGCGGTGCGCCATCGCCGTTTCCTCCACCTGCCGGTACTGATCAGGAGCCGGCTGCAACCCAACCAGATCCGCCAGTTTCTGCTTCACCAGTGTCAGCGAGCGCACTGCATCGGCAGGCTCGCGTTTCATCAAGACAAAACGCGCCCGAGGGAACAGATCCAGCAGTAAGGGAACCCGTGCTGAATGGGCCGGATTCTTGATCAACAGGTGGCGCTTCCCTTCTCCGTCGTGGGCCCAGGTGATCCGGGTGAAGTGGAGCAGCTGTTGTTGAAAATGGCGCGTGGTTGACAGCGTGCAGCGATGAAAATGTCTGAGATAGTCCTGCGGAAAAGCCACTCCTGCCATGTGGGAATCAACCGTGAGGCGAGCCAGACCGATTTCGTCTTCCTGTGGGTCGCAGGCACTCCACGGCACCGCATCAATTGGACGTGTTGCGGTCATCACAGGGCCAAGAACGCGCCCGATCAGCGGCTTCAGCACAAGCGCCGCCTGGGGAGCCACTGTGAGAACGTTTCTGGCCGTGGCTGCGCCAGGATCCGCGCTCATCAACTGGTGCAGATAGGTCGTGCCGCTTCTCCAGTGACCGATCACAATGACCGGGTCATCGGGCAACTCCAGTCGGCTCAGAGCCCGGCCCCACAACAGGGACTGAAGCCAGGCGAACGGCTGCAGCGCCAAACCACCCAAACCGAGCTGCAGTCCGCACAACAGCCTGTCTGGCCTAGGCCTGGTTATCGCCAAAGCCGAAACCAGAGTGAAAGGAGTAATACATCCACCGGCAATTTGCCGATCGACGCAGCGCTGCATTGGTCTCCTGCACGCGATTAATTATTTAGGCTAACCGAAAGAAAAACACATATGGTGGTCGTCGATCTTGACGACCTGTGACCACTTCCATTGCCAGATCTGGAATAAGCCCCCAGCTGTCAGTGGCTGGTGAGTCGCAGCAATGTATCAACGCGGTTTTTGAGTCCGCCACTGAACTCAAACATCTCTTCAGTCTGATCGGCAAGTCCTTCGATGCGGTTCAGCTCAGCCACGGGCGCTTGCGAGGGAACTTCAAAGTCGCCAATCTCGGCAACATTGTGCTGCTTGAGCTGCAGACCAACCAGCACTTGCTGCTGAATGGAGAGAGGGGGCCCGACTGCATGAGTTTCTGCCTCGAAGCATCAGGCAGAGCTGATGAATGTCGATTGTTTAATATCCCAATCGCACCATTCTCCCTCAACGGCTTTCGTCAGGGGCAAATTGAATCTCATTTTCAACTCTCAGCAAACACCACAACATTTCTGGCGATCTTGTCAACAAGACGCTTCAATGCATTTTTAAGTCATTGCGATTCAGAGCACATTATAGAGAAGCTTCAAAGCAACAACGCCTTGCAAATTGACCCCTCACTGCATGCGGATTTTCGCAAAAAATTCCAATACTTGCTCGAGTGCCAACCTCGCACGCCTCAACAACGCAGACAAACAACCAATCACTTGTATACTGCATTTTTGAATGCTATTACCGAAAAATCAAAACCAAAATACTTAACTTTTTCCCCTTCACCCCGGCAAAAGCTTGTCAAGGAATTTGTGGATTGGGGATTTAAAAACGCTGATCAGGACTTCAGTCTCGATCAAATCTGCGAATCTCTGTTTGCCTCAAGGCGCACATTGATCCAGGGAACCAAAGAATCGTTCAACATGGGGCCGATGGAGATGATGAAGAGGGTGCGGCTTGAACAGGGGAATTGGATTCTCCGAACACCGGAAGCAAGGTTGGAAAAAAATTTCAGAACGATTTCCGAAATTGCCCAGTTCTACGGCTTTCAGAGTCGGGGTCATTTTGCCAAGGCTTATCAGCAGGCTTTCGAAGAAAGTCCAAGTGAGACCTGGTTGAAGTCAGCAAGTTAGTAGCAATTGTTCCAGATCCCTTTTGTGCGCATCTTCAATCCAGATCAAGTGCACTGACAGAGAGACTGGCTATGAACGAAGGGTTGGTCCTACCACCAAACCCTCACATTTATGACAACGAGTCAAAGAGTCGACGGTTCGATTCTGCCCTTCCCCGCCAAACCGTCGGGAAGCAAGGCTGGTACGACGATGCAGGATTCGACGTACAGCCCACTACCTGATCCCAAATACCTGCCTGAGGATGCACCCAACATTCTGGTGGTGCTCCTTGATGACGCCGGTCCGGCGATGCCGGAGTGCCTCGGCGGTGAGATCCATACGCCCACACTTCAGGCAGTCAAAGACGGCGGCGTCGGCTTCAATCGCTTCCACACCACAGCGATGTGTTCGCCGACACGTTCTTCGCTGCTCTGCGGTCGCAACCACACCTTCGTGGGCAATGGCCAGATCTGTGAATTAGCCAACGACTGGGACGGATACTCAGGCCGGATTCCTGAAAGCTGCGCCCTGCAGGCCGACGTGCTGCGTAACTATGGCTACGCCACCGGCGCATGGGGCAAATGGCACAACACCCCTTCAACCGAAACCACGGCTGCAGGTCCTTTCGAGAACTGGCCGACCGGACTCGGCTTTGAATACTTCTACGGCTTCCTCGCCGGTGAGTGCTCCCAGTACGAGCCGCATCTGGTGCGCAACACCACAGTCGTGTTGCCTCCGAAACAGGAAGGCAAGGAATACCACGTCAGTGAAGATCTGGCCGATGACGCCATCAACTGGCTGCAGACCCACAAGGCACTCCGCCCCGACACGCCCTTCTACATGTACTGGGCATCCGGCGCCCTGCATGGTCCTCACCATGTGAACAAGGAGTGGGCTGATAAGTACAAGGGCAAGTTTGATGCTGGCTGGGACGCCTACCGAGAAAAGGCCTTTAAAAATGCCAAGGCCAAGGGCTGGATTCCCGAAAATGCCCAGCTCACGCCACGTCATCCCCGCCTGGCAAGTTGGGATTCCATCCCCGATCACCAGAAACCCTTCCAGTCACGTTTGATGGAAGTGCTGGCTGGCTTTGCCGAGCACACCGATCATCAGGTTGGTCGCATCCTCGCCGAGATTGAACGACTCGGATATGAGGAGAACACCCTGGTTGTCTACATCTGGGGAGACAATGGCTCCTCAGGCGAAGGCCAGGATGGCACCATCTCCGAGCTGCTTGCTCAGAATTCCATCGCCACGGAGATCGATGAGCACATCAAGGTGCTTGATGAACTCGGCGGTCTGGATGCCATTGGCTCCGAGCTGGTCGACAACATGTACCACGCTGGCTGGGCCTGGGCCGGAAGCACCCCTTATCAAGGCATGAAATTGATGGGGTCTTACTTCGGTGGCACCCGCAATCCCATGATGGTCAAGTGGCCCAAGGGCATCAAGCCGGATCCCAAGCCCCGTGCCCAGTTCCACCACGTCTGTGATCTGGTGCCGACGATCTACGAACTGGTTGGAATCAATCCACCCAAAGTCGTCAATGGTGTGGAGCAGGATCCGATTCACGGCACCAGCTTTGCCTACGCCTTCAATGCACCGGATGCACCTGGCGAACTGAAGACCCAGTTCTTCGACATCTTTGGATCGCGATCCATCTACCACGAAGGTTGGATGGCAGGCGCCGTTGGACCTCGCCTTCCCTGGGTGAAAGGCGTCGACCCCGACATCCTCACCTGGTCGCCCAACACTGATGAGTGGGAGCTGTACAACCTCGAGGAGGACTGGAGCCAGGCCAACAACATCGCGGATCAGCATCCCGAGAAGCTGCAGGCTCTCAAGAATCTGTTCCTGGTGGAATCGGCCAAATACAAGAACCTGCCGATCGGCGGTGGTCTCTGGACCATCATCTTCCACCCGGAACTGAAGGTGGCTCCCGATGCCAAATCCTGGGAGCTTCCCGGCACGATCACCAGAATTCCAGAGCCCTGCGCTCCACGACTTGGCTGCCTGAACAACAAGGTCGTCCTCGACCTTGACATTCCAGACAATGCCAGTGGTGTGCTCTACGAATTCGGTGCGAATTCAGGTGGACTCACCCTGTATATGGACAATGGCGTACTCGTCTATGAGTACAACCTGTTCATCATTGAACGCACCAAGCTGCGCTCCAGCCAGCCACTACCAACCGGACGTCACAAGCTGGAGGTGATTACCCAGCACACCGACGACAATCCAAGGGGTGCCATTTCGATCAAAATATCTCTCGATGGCACACAGGTGATCGAGGGCATTGTTCCCAGAGTGGCTGCGTTGCTGTTCACAGCCAACGATTGTCTTGATGTCGGTCAGTCACTTGGATCGGCAGTGTCCATGGACTATCGGGAGCGTGCTCCGTTCAAGTTCAACGGCACAATCCACCAGATGAACGTGGACTACACCGACTGAGACAGCCAGCCACGATCGCTCAAACGATCAACAACGGCAGGGAGCAGACTTCATTACGGAGTCTGCTCTTTTTCTTTGAGCTCCAGGCTGAGAAAGTAATTCAGGAATGTACGCACCAGTGCAACAGCCCCAAGCTGAATCAATGCCGATGCTTCGCGGCTGATCGTGGTCTGCACCACATCAGCGCCAAGCTGAAACTCCAGAGCCAGAGCCACCCACCCCCCAAAGGTCAGACGCGCTGCAGTCAGGGGGCCCCGCTGCAGCAGATGCGGTGGAATCGCTCTCAAACGCAGTGGCCCGCCACGGCTGAATACCGCAACCAAACCAACTGCAACAGAGAGCACCGAAAGGCACTCAAGAATCAAGCGCAATCCGTTTGCTGAATGTGTCAGCAGATGTTCAGCCCATTCCATCAATCTTCGAATGCAGAGATCCGATGATTTTGAATGGAGGCTTAGAGAATGGCCAGGCTTCGAACCTCCAGACACTGCAATTGAGCACGATCGGGAGCTTTCAGGGATGACTAAATCAGCAGCGATTTCTACCATGTCTTAAGTGGTCAGGCCTTCCACTTCGGATGAGCAATCCCAATACGGAACTGGCCAAAACGCGTAATCGAGCAGCAGCGGAACGCACAACCCTGGCCTGGATCCGAACAGCCCTGGCCTTGATCAGCTTCGGATTCGGCCTTGACAAAATCATCAGCGCCATCCGGATCGCTGGCGGCGATGCCGACTCCGGTAACGACATGGGTCTGCAACTGATGTCGATGGGATTCATCGGCATCGGAATCTTCACGCTGCTGATTGCCATGCGTCAGCACAAACGCGAACTAATCAGGCTCCGCAACGACCCCTATCTCTACCGCGAAGAGCCATCGCTTTCAATTGCCACCGCATCAGCGGTGTTGGTGATCGGAGTGATGGCCTTTCTGCTGTTGCTGGCCGGATTCATCTGAGCCCCCACTCCATTTTTCAGCTCACCAACGAAATTTTTCCTGTTCCGATGTCACTCCTGATTTCACTGGCCCTGTTTTTCATCATGGTGTCGCTGGGCCTCAATCTGCCCAACCTCGAGTTCGGGGTGCTGCGACACAGACCGGCGCTTGTGGTTCGCGTTTTGCTGGCCACCTGCGTCGCCATGCCGATTGCCGCACTGCTGTTGCTGCGAACTCCGATCGGTCAGAGCCTTCCTGCCTCCATTGCCACTGCAGTAATGCTGATGGCGATCTGTCCCAGCGCTCCAATGATTGCTCTGAAGAGCAGAAAACTGGCTCAGAACCCCGAACTGGCCACAAGACTGCAGTTCTGGTCAGCCTGTGCCGCCATCATCAGCGTGCCGCTGTGGGTCAGTCAGCTACCGGTGGAAGCTGGGGAAACCATCTGGAGTGTTCCCGCCAAAGACGTTGCCTATCAGGTCTTCACCGTGCAACTGATTCCGCTGCTGGTCGGCGTGTCGTTGCGGCGTTGGTGTACAGAGTGGGCTGAACGCTGGAATCCGGTCATTCAGAAAGGTGCGAGCATCCTGCTTCTTCTGCTGTTGGCCCTGATTCTGATCGTGGCACTGCCGAAGGTGACGCCGATGCTTATGGCCAATCTCAGGGGTGCGCTGGTGATGTTCATCCTCACCTGGATCGGCCTGGGGCTTGGATTCGTCGTCGCCGGTGATGACAGCGAGGAACGCAGCACACTGCCGCTGGTGCTGTCCATGCGCAATCCTGGCCTTGCACTGCTCATCATTGAAGGCATGGCTCCTGATGCGATCGACCTCAAAGCCGCCGTGGTTGGCTATGTGGTCGTGACGGCGATTGGGTCCGCTCCATTCATGAAATGGCGCCAGGCCAATCCATCCCAGAATGCAATCACAGGAGAGAGTTAAACCGAGTCAATGGAGAACCCATCAGATCCAAAGCAGCTGCTGAAACAGAACCCTCGCAAGGGGTCCGATATGGCTTCTTTGCTGCTGGGAGCTGGGCTTGGTTACGCCATCAATATGCACTTACCGCTGCTCGCGGACGTCACGATCAGCTGCATCTTCCTGATTCTGCTGAGCCGATTGCGCAATCGCCTCAAAACACCAGCGCAGTGGTGGGGAAGCATCGGGCTCTGCTCTGGAAGTTACCTGGGAACGGCATCCGCGATGGTGAAACAGATGCAACTGGCCGGCGAAACTGCAGCCGCCTATTCCCCCTGGGAACGACTGGCTCTGGTGGTGATTCTGGGAATCACCGGTGTTCTGGCGGGGCGCCACATCGGCATCGATCCCGATGCTGTGGAAGGCCGCTCGATCGGCGACCTGCTCAAGTCCCTCAGCGGAACATTCACCGGAGTCTTCGGGGTTTTGGTCTCCATCGCTTTTGTGTTCAATGGACTGGAGGAAGCAAGAGCACTCTCCAGTCGTCTCACCACAACACTCACGATCATCATTCTCGGTCTGGTTGGTCCTGGTTGGATCAGCCATCGATTGAAAACCTACCAACGCAATCAACCGCATTAATCAGTTCAAAAGCCCACAAAAAAATGGTGATGCCGCTTTGAAGAGCAACATCACCATCCAACAGTGAGCAACTCAGATCAATCAGCCCTGCTTGGCATCAGTCTCCTTGGGATAGATCTCGAGGGTGACCTTGTCAATCTGTCCGCCATAGGCGCTGTAACGACGCGGACCAATGGTCTTGACCGTGACCGCCGAGCCACGGTCAAGACCAACATCAGCACCTTCATCAATCGAGAATCGTGAAGCAATGGTCTGATCAATGCGACCCACGGCAACCACCTGATCGTTGATCTTCATCCGCACATCGGCGCCCTTGCCAACACCGCCACCGTCGTAGTCAATCTCAAAACGAAGTTGTGATTGACCAACTGGCAATGGCTGGTTACTGGTGAAGGTGTACAACTTACCCATGTAGTTGTAGGTGTAAGCAGGCACATTGTTCTCCACGTAGAGAGACCAGCCACCAAAACGACCGCCCTGAGAGAAGATCACTCCGTTCTCTTTCTCACCAGGCTTCACATCCAACTGAGCCGTGATACTGCTGGACGTGTTCTTCACATTGAGGATCGAGTCCTCAACCATATTCCAGGAATAGGGATACAAATCCATCGATGTCCGATCACCTAACAGTGTGGGGCGACCGGCAACAGAAGGGACAAGACGCTCGAGAAGACGATCATCCAGCGGTAACACCTGATTTTCAACGGCCTCTTCCATGAACTTCTTCTTCATGGCCACAAGTCGTTCCGGCTCCTGATCGGCAAGATCATTCGAGAGGCTGAAATCCTTGGTTGTGTCATATAGCTCCCAACCAGAATCGTCTGCAACCGGATTCATTCTTTCCGGCGCCATCCAGGGATACATCACTGTTGTCCGCGCCATCCAGCCGTTGTGGTAGATGCCACGATTGCCGATGATCTCGAAATACTGCGTATTGTGCTTTTCTTTGGCATCTGGATTGTCAAAGGTATAGATCAGACTGGTTCCCTGCATGGGAATCTGAGGAACTCCATTGATTGTCTTGGGCATGGGCAGATTGGCCGCCTCAAGAATGGTTGGGGCCACATCATTCACATGCGAGAACTGTGTGCGTAGACCACCACCCTGTTTGATGCGTTTCGGCCAATGAATCACCGTGCCGTTACGCGTTCCACCGAAATCGCCGGCCACTTGCTTGGAGAGAGCGAAGGGTGAATTGAAGGCGATCGCCCAGCCCATGTGATACATGGGATAGGTGGTAGGCCCCCCCCACTCCTCAAGCTTGGCCTCCTGTTCATCAGGCGTTTCTTGAACTCCATTAAGGTAGTGGTTCCAATTCCACTGCCCAGTTCGATCCCCTTCAACACTGGCGCCGTTATCACCAGTGATATAGATCACCAGCGTGTTATCAAGCTCGCCCAGATCATCGATCGCCTGAACCAAACGGCCAGCCTCATAATCTGAATACTCGGTGAAGGCAGCAAAAACCTCTGCCTGACGTGCATAGATTTTTCGCTGTTGTGGCGTGAGGCTGTCCCATTTCGGAATACTGTCCGGCGCCTCAGCCATCTGCGTGCCTTCAGGAACCACGCCGGCCTTGATCTGATTCTGTAGATTCCGCTCTCTCAGAACATCCCAGCCTTCATCGAACTTGCCTTTGTATTTGGCAATCCATTCCTTGCTCACATGGTGAGGGGAGTGGGAACCGGCAGATGAGTAATAGATGAAAAACGGTTTATCCGGCTTGATCGCTTTCTGCTGCCGCATCCAACCGATCGCCTGATCAGTCATGTCTGCAGTGAAGTGATACCCCTCTTTCTTCGGTGCATCCACAACAGTGACACCATCGTGAATCGTTGGATCCCACATGTTGTCTTCCGCGCCAACAAAGCCGTAGAACTTTTCGAATCCCTGCCGCGTTGGCCAACGGGTCTGAGGGCCGGCTGCCGTGGTCTCCCGACCCGGCGTTTCATGCCACTTGCCGAAGGCCGCAGTGTTGTAGCCGTTAAGCCTCAGAATCTCGGCAACCGGCTGGGCATAGTCCGGCACCACCGTCGAATTACCCGCATAACCGGTTGCGATCTCTGGGATCGAGCCCATATTCACCTTGTGGTGATTGCGGCCGGATTTCAAAGCCGCCCTGGTCGGCGCACAGAGGGCTGTGGTGTGGAATTTGTTGTAGCGGAGGCCATTGTCAGCCAGCTTTTCCGCCGTCGGCATATTCACCGCACCACCGAAGGCGGAGGGTGATGCAAAGCCCACATCATCGAGCAGGATGATCACCACATTGGGGGCATCGGCAGGGGCCGTCACCTCCCACTGCGGAGGCAATGGAACCTCGGAAGGGAGAGCCTTGGTGACCTTTTCAGGCTTTGGTTCGGCAATCGGCAAATTGGTGCGATCCAGGCTTCCGCTTAAGGCCTGCTTTTGATCCGTACAGGAGGTGGAAAGGCCACAGAGCAACAGCAATCCACTACCCACAGCGAGATGGCGGATCAGTTTGGACACGTTGACTTGATCAAGCATGCTGAAAACGCGAATGAAGAAGTGAACAGGCGAACAAGCCAATGAATGACTCGCCTTCAACTCAACGGACACAGCCGGTTGGAGAAACCTCTGAGGAGGCGTGAATCACAAAAGACACATAGCGACAGAGACAACACCCTCTGCTAGCTGCGACTAGCGACTAGCGAATCATTGACAACGCAGAACTGCACAATCGGGACCAGCTAACCGATGCATTGGTCGGCGCAGGTCTAACTTTCCGAATGACTGTTGATTGAGGCTGATGCTTTGCCCACTCGTTCCACGCTCTACCGCCTGTCCAGTGCCGTTGAACTGATCACAGGCATCACGCTGCTGTTGCTTCCGTCTGTGGTGGTGCCATTGCTGTTCAACGCAGCATCCTCTGCAGCCGCTGAAGCACTCATGCAGCTCTACGGCCTGGCGCTGATCGGACTTGGCGTGGCCTGCTGGGAATCGCCCTGTGCATTACCAGCAAAACGTGGACTGCTGGTTTACAACAGCAGCGCCGCAGTGTTTCTGATCATTCTTGGCTCGCAGGAGCTATCGGGCGGAGCGGCCGTCTGGGCCGGTGCCCTCATTCACCTGGCGCTCGGCGCACTGATGATTCGTGATCAGACCAGCCATGCCTCAGGCTGAATCGGCTGCACAACGGAACCCCATGTGACAGGTTGCCGTATCGGTGGTCTGCCCCATCAAAGCCGCCGGCCTGAAGCGGTGGCAGTAATTCTCAGCGCAGAGAAAGGATCCACCCTTGATGATGCGGCGTTCCTGTTCACCTTTGGCAACAGGGAACACAGTGGAGGTCCACTCCCACACATTCCCGCACATATCAACCAATCCGTAGCCGTTCGGGGGAAAGCTTCCGACCGGAGATGTCCAGAACCAGCCATCGACCTGTTCATTCGACCAGGGGAACATCCCTTGCCAGACGTTGGCCAGCCACTGACCATCAGGAGTCATCTCCTCACCCCAGGAGTAGTCCTGCTGGACCAGGCCACCTCTGGCCGCCACCTCCCATTCTTCGGCGGTCGGAAGGCGTTTACCAATCCACTGGGCATAGGCAAGCGCATCCTCGTAGGCCAGATGAACCACAGGGTGATCCATCAAATCGTCAATGCCGGACTCCGGTCCCTGAGGATGCCTCCAGTCAGCGCCTTCAATCAAGGCCCACCACGACATGGGTTGATTACGATCAACGGATGCCGGAGGCGGAATGAAAACTGCGGATTCAGGCTTCTGCTGATCCGGTGGAAGATTCGGATACAGAACAGGATCGGGTGGCTTCTCCGACACCGTGAGATATCCGGTCTCAGAGACAAAACGAGCGAATTCAGCGTTTGTGATCGGCGCTTGATCGATCGCAAATGATTTGATTTCAACAGAGCGCACAGGCGCTTCCTCCGGATAGAAGGAATCAGATCCGAGCGAGTATTCACCTGCGGGAATCGTGATCATCCGATCGCGTTGGTCAGTCATATCAATCGATTAATAAACAGAGGATATTCAAAAGAAGAGCCTTCGACGTTGAAGATCACGAACTGTGATCAGTTTGAAAACATTGAACATAAAAGTAAACCCATTGAAGCCATTAAGGCTTCGATGGGTTGCTTGATTCAACTGAATTTCACTTCGGCAGTGATTCAACCACCGGTGGGGAACAGGAACTGCGCCTGAAGCCTGAATGTCCAGTCACCGGTCAGGGTCTGGCCAGCAATTTCAGGCTTGACAACGTTGTAATAAGCGCTGAGAGAGGTGTTGATCGGCTGTGTCCCCAGCGTGAAGACACGTCCTACGCCCGCACCGATGGGTACTGTCCATCCCTTGTTGTCTTCATTCATCCAGTTTGCGGTGATGATCGGCGCACTGGTGAGATACCAACCCTTCGGCAAGTTGTAGTTCAGGAATGGTTGAATCAACATCTTGTTGACGTCTTTTTTTCCTCCTCCGGCGAACGACCAGACGTTATTGATCAGACCACCTGTCACAACCTTGCCTTTGCTGTAGACGATCACTCCCGTAGGCCCTGCACTCCAGCGACCGGAAGCAAGCCGGTTATCGGTCGCAGAAGGGATCACCAGTGTCGGACCAAGGCCTATGGTCCAGTTCCCCTTCATGGTGGGCACGAAGAAGACAGAGGGGTTGATGTCCCCAAGCGCCTGAATGTTGGTTCCACGAGCCCAAGGCTGGGAGATGAGAGGAACAATCGTTCGCGTCACCAGGGTCAGGCCTTCGCTCACCTTGAAGGGAACGACGGGCTGAATGTTGACAACGTTCTGCGTCTGATTGCGCTTGAAATTGGTGTAACGCGTTGGCTGATCAGGATCCGCTGAGGGAATGGCAACGTTGGGTGCCCATTGAGAATTAGGAGTGCTGTTCCACTGAATGGGCAGACTGATCAAACTGGCGATCGGGTTCTGTGCCGCCTTGGCCAGGTCAGCATCTTCCTGGGCGGGGGATTCACCGGGAGTGACTGTGACCGGTTGGTTGTCCGTGCCGGGCTCCTGAGAACCTGATTGAGCCTGAGCGACTTCAAGTTCGCTCAAGACCAGTGGTGTGAAATCAAAGTCGACCGCTTCATCGACCAGAAAACCTGATTGATCTCGCGCCTCAGCAGTCGAGGGGATCAGAAGGGCCGCGAAGCTCATCAGCCCGACAAAGCGGAGGCTTGCACGGAAAATTGATCCCATCAATCTGAAACAAAAACAGGCGATCTTTAATCCCTTTCATCAACAAGGCCAAGGCTGCGCCGAAAAAGTCCGCACGATCGGGATCAGATCGAGCTGCACGACTTCGGCCATGCCACTACGGTTCGCCCAATCTCCATTTTTCCTGTGGTTCGGTATTTGCCTCTCGCATTCCTCACACCGCTGAGCGTCCTTTGCGTCGAGGCCGTCGCACATCCTCAGGATGAAGCTGCAGAAGTTCACATCAACGACTCCGGTGTGTGTGAGCTGATTGAACACGGCAACAGAGCCGAAGTCAGCGCTGACGATGCTTCGGCCAATCAAGTTGAAGATGAGCTTCCGGCTGTGAGCATCAGCGATGAAAGCAATTCTGAGGGTTCGATGGCTATGGAACCCCTGGTTCTGGGTCAGTCAAATGACAGCGCTTCCGAAAGCGCTGACGATGAAGAGGATGAGGAAGATGAATGGCGCTTTTATCTTGACCTCTATGCATTTGCACCACTGTCAACCGACACAACTACTCAACTCAATGGCGGAGATCCTATTAATGCGAATTCATCCCTGGCGGATGTCTTTGCTACGACTAGAGCAGGACTGACCTTTAAAGCTTCTGCTGAATATGGGCGATTCGGTATTTATTCAGGAGTCAACTATGGCGCCGCCTATCAATCAGAAACCGTCGCCAAATGGAAATCAACCAATCGCGTCCGTAACGCACTTGGTTTCCCGTCTGATCGGATCAGGGTTGATACAAAGAACAAAATTGATGCCACCGTCGAGACCAGTCAGTTCATCTACGACCTGGCTGTTCGCTACCGGGCAGGCGACATCCAGAAACCAAAAATGGAAAAAGGCAGTGCCAGTTTCGTGGGTTTCGTAGGCGCCCGATTCATTGATGGCTGGATGACCACAACGATCGATGTGGAAAGAAAAACCAAACTTTCCGCAGACGGACGCTTCCTCAACAGGGAAGAGACCAGGAAATTTGAAAAATCAGCCAGTGGAACATGGGCAAACACCTGGGTGCAGCCTCTGATCGGCATGCTTGCCACCTACGCACTCAGCGAAGACTGGCAGGCCTTTGCCTATCTCGATGCCGGTGGTTTCGGGCTGGCCGGCGAACGTGATCTGACAGGCACAGCACAGGCAGGAATCGCTTATGCCCTGGGCAACTCTGCCCAAGCATCACTGTCCTACAAATATTTCGGACTCGACTATGCCGGTGGATCAGGGAATGGGTACACCTCCAGGCAGAGCGGCATCAATTTCGGCCTGCGCTGGCTGTTCGATTGATCAAGGCTGTTGATCGTTCAGGGCTTTTGATCGGTCAAGGCTGTTAACTCATTAACAACCCTGCAATGGTTGGTGATTTCAGTGGTTGAGGCTCGCTGCCACAGCCACTGCGGTCTTGGACCCGCTGGAAATCGCTCCTTCGATGAAGCCGCGCCAGCCTTCACCGTGGTCACCGGAGGCGAAGTACAGATTGCTGTCGTGCTTCGGCAGTTCATCCGCGAACCGCACAAAAGTGCCAGGTCGATAGGTGCACCAACTCCCCTGGGAGAGAGCGTCATCGCCCCAGTCGTGCCCGAAGGTGGAAAGCAGCCGAATCCCAGGCACAAACTCCTCAAGAACCGGTTGCCAGTACTCAAGCGGTTTCTCAAGTGCGCCTGATTCCAGACTGAAACCGGCCAACACCGAACGCTGCTCACCGCGTTGATAAGTGAAGCTGCCGATCAGCGCAGAGTCCGTTGATCTTGACAGGGTCATCACCGCACCTGGATCACCCTCCACTTCGAAAAAGACCTTGGCTCCACCGCCCACATGCTTGAGCTTGGAGGCCTCCACTTTCACTGGCTTCAGCGGTGGATCGAACGCCACGTTGTGAAGAACATTCAGCGGCACGGTGACCACGGCGCGCTTGGCAGTCACCTGCTCACCAGTGGTCGTCGTGACGGAAACACCATCGGCCGTCTGCTGAACAGACGCCACAGTGGTGTCGAGCATCACATCAAAACCACCATCACTGACCATCGCCTGCAGCAGAGCGCCGGTGCCACGCTTGAGCTTGTAGCGGGCTGCAGAGTCGTTGAACAGTGAATAGTTCCAGCCTGTGAGCGACCAGCAACGCATCATCTCCAGATAGGAGGCGTTCTCGGGCTGATTCATCGACAGAATCTCCAGAAAGCCGCCAATACTGGTGCGCTGCAATGGAGTGAGATCCAGGGAAGCGAGACGATCGGCCACACTCAGAGAATCGCGTTGCTCAATCGCGGGCCAGTTGTAATGGGAGTCGTAGGGACGCTCCCACACCTGTTGAGCTTCAGCGAAGAACTGCTCAAANCCAGACACAAACTCAACGAGTTGATCCTCACGCAACTCCTGAACCTGCCCATCCACTTTGATCGCCACCCGCTCAGCGACACAGCCNGGGGTTTCCTGAATCTCGAGGCCGTAGCGTTCNTTTTCGGCCCACACAAAGGGCTGNGTCCAGTGAATCCANGTGCCACCNAGCTCCACNTGGAATCCATTGCGATCGGTNCTCCAGGTNCGACCACCNAAACGATCGCGCGCCTCAAGCACCAGCACNTTGAATCCACGCTTCTGCAGATCCCNGGCAGCGGTGATGCCGGCAAAGCCACCACCGATCACAACAACATCAACGGTTTTCATCGTTTTCATCCAACAATCAGAACAGGGTTCTGACTGAATCCCCTCAGGTGATGGAAATTCCCCCGAAAGCATTCAGTGCAGAGTGTGATCAAAAAAGCAGCTCAGACCTTTTCGATATCGCCAAGTTTCCAGGTGCGATCAAACCACTCCTGCCCAGGGCCATAGAGACGGAAAATGCCGAACCATCCCTTGCCTGGAACGGTCTTCACCCAATTGGCCTCCTTTCCAGCCGGTGCTTCAGGGCCGAAATAAAGATCAATGCTGCCATCAGCATTTTTCACCATATCGGTGTTGCGTTTGTTGTTCTTGCTGGGATAGGGCATGTCTGCGCTCTGCAACATCGCACGGGTCTGAGGGTCGTAGACCACAAATGACCAGAACCTTTTCGCAGGCGGATTCGCAGGAATATTCAGTTTGTAGGTGTTGGAGCCATTGAGATAGACGCCACTGCCGTCCCTTGAACTGAAGGCGTACTGTGAGCCCACACCCGGAATTTCCAGAGCCATGGCCGGTGTGTTCACCGTCGCCAGATAGAAGAACAACGTGCGGCCATCCATGTCACGACCACCGTTGCCCTGATTCACCAGGTACTCATGACTGCCCCCGGGGAAACCGGTTTGCCAGTAACCCGCCTTACCGGGGTAGATATAGTTCTTGGGATCCTTAGGGGCGAACAGAATCGACCGTGCCGTGGCGTTGCCGATGGCAACGGCTTCAGTCAGCAGCGCCTTCTGCTCCGGTGAAGGGTTGAACGGCTTGCCTTTCTCAATTCCGATCGACGACGCCATCCCCAGCAGCTCAGGCGAGAATAGATCGGAAGGCTCCCGTTGAATCACCTCATCAAGCTCCTCATAGAACTTGAAGTTGTTGGCATGGATGGTGTTGGTCTCCCAGTTTGTGAGGTTCTTGAAGGTGTTGGCTGGTGGATTGGCGCGCTGTGAATAGGGATAGACCTTCAGACCACCTTTGAAGGAGTTTTTGGCAGTGTCAGTTTTGCCCTGATCATCGAGGAAACCACGCAGGATCAACCAGTTGATCCTGCTCGGTGTGTTGGCAACGAAGTAGCCATCGGTGTTGGCAGGAGCCGACTGCCCAGGCCCGATGATCAGGTACTTACCTCCCTGGCCTTTGTCGGGACCTGGGCCACCCATATCCACCACAAAGCGGAAGAAGGCATCGTTCACCGTGCCTGGGCCCATGCCAGCAGGCACCTCAACCACGATGGGACCATTGGAGAGGTCCAGGAAGGATGTGGCGTAGACGGTTTCGGTATTGCCGGTCAGCCAGAGTGTCCTGGAATTCATCAGCTCTTCATACAAGCCGATGTCCAGGTTCTCCCGCAGGCCGTAGCCATCACGGTGCCCCTCATAGAGCATTTCCAGCGATGCCGCCGGCATGAAATTCAGGAAGGTCTGCACGCCCCGGCCAAGATCCACCTGACGGCGGGCTTTGGCCATCGTGTCGTCGTCAGGGAAACCATCGAAATAGTTGAATGTGCCGATCCGTGTCTGCACCCTGTCGGGTGTCAGCACATCTTCAGGAATCGACGTGTTGTACCCCTTGGGGCGAACATCAGCGGCCTGCAAGGCTGAAGCACTGCAGGCAAGGAACAACGTGGAAAGAAGTACAGAAGGGAAGCGGGTGAAAACAGTCATGGCTGAGAATGAATCGAGATGTTGATGGGTTCAGGTCTCAACCGAGAGGCTGAATGTCGTTGAGCTGCCAGGTCTTGTCGAACCATGGCTCCAGCGGACCGTAGAGACGGAAACAGGCAAACCACCCCTTACCAGGCACGGTCTGGATC
The DNA here is from genome assembly GCA_002687115.1 of Cyanobium sp. ARS6. Lineage (GTDB taxonomy): Bacteria > Cyanobacteriota > Cyanobacteriia > PCC-6307 > Cyanobiaceae > Synechococcus_C. The sequence continues at coordinate 399 of NYZI01000002.1, read as the reverse complement.
CAGTTGGCTTCCTTGCCCTGCGGTGCAGTCGGCCCGAAATAGAGATCAATGCTGCCATCGGCATTCACGACCATGTCTTGGTTGCGTTTGCTGTTTTTGCTGGGCAGCAGTTGACCGGTCTGCAATTCAGAGCGCGTCTGGGGGTCGTAAACCACCATCGACCAGAAATCCTTGGCGGGCACGTTGGCATCAACTGTCAACTTGTAGGTCTTGCTGCCATCGAGATAAGCACCATTGGCATCGGTGGCCACAACGCCGTATTGGGATCCAGCGCCGACCATTTTCAACACCATGGCCGGCGTGTTGACGGTATAACCCCAGAAAAAATTGTTCCTGGCATCAAGATTGCGGCCGCCCCTGCCGCCATCAATCAGCCATTCATGGCTCCCACCCCCGAAA
>NYZI01000001.1 GCA_002687115.1 Cyanobium sp. ARS6 | reverse complement strand
TGATGACGCACACTGGGTCGAGTATGTCTACAGCCGGTAACGGACTCGTAGTACAGTACTCAAGTAGATTGTAAGACGGACCCGGATTGAGGAAACCGATGGCGAACCATCTGTCTCGGTGAGTGTAATCACCACAGTAGCAACTAGGGAGGCGATCAGTAACGTTGACGTGATAGCCTAACTGTTGTAACTGTTCCACTACTTGTTCGTGTGACGAATCACTAAGCAAGTGAGGCGGAGTCATCTCACAGAAGACAGCTTCAGGTTTGACAATCTTAAGGTAACGGCAGAGATACCTCAGAAACAGATCAGCATCAGGGTGCGGCTGCGCCTGCAACTCATTATATACTGCCATGGTTGTTTCAGCATAGCATGGACAAGTCGCTTCGACTATATCCGTATAGAGTTGTTCCCGTGTGATCAGTCCTGATTCTAGTTTCTTCACCAGGTCCCGAAGATCCCTGAAAACTTTAATGACTCTGGAGTGTAACTTCGCGAAGTCAGTCAAGTCGCTCTTCGACTCAATCACGATCTCAACTTTCATGTTTAGTCGTGTGAATTGATTCTTTTGAGTCGTGTTAGTGGTAGCTTGTGACATGAAGATTGGACTACTAAGTCCCGCACACACTAGAGTGACCGACAACTCTGTTGTGTCATCGGTGATCTTGGTGTGGTCACGTCTCTTGCTTCCACTATGCACAAGGGGACCAAAAATCTCACCTCGAAGTCGCTCAGAAGATTGCACCGAAGGTCGCTCGTTCGCATCTGTCTTGGGGTCCGGAGTGACTTTAGACGGAGTGATCGATTGACTTTCAGTTTGGTATTCGAGTTGTTTCGAGAATGTGACGTTTTTGTTCCTCTTAGAGTGAACTTGACTGTGGTTACCAAATCGCGGCCTTGCCTTAGGAATACAAGTACCCGCAGTGGTGTTCGCCATTACACCCCCACGATCCTGATTCGGTGATGAGCTATCCGGATGCATACGCTGCGCGCCAGTCGAGTTCGAAGCGATACTCGCACTAAGTGCGTGAGTCGCGCCAGTTGCGGTAACTGTCGACATCGGCGGTGACGTGAGCGATCCGGAATATGCAAGCGTCATACACTGATCAAGAGCCGTAACGTACACTCCCTTAGGATCATGTACATGCCACTGACTCTTCAGGAGGCGAAGTCCTTCAGAATCCTGATATGGCTCGAGGGTGTGATGGTGAATCCTCTTCAGGTTGTTATCCACTACAAACTGGTCAGGAACCAGTCGTAGGAAAGGCAAACCGTTGGTTCGGTGACCCATCTCAGTGCGAATGTCAGGGCTATCTCGGAATGACAAGTATTCCTTGCCAGAGTGCCATCTTTCTTGGTGAATGATGGCGCCGAGATCCTTGAACACCGCTCCCGATACAATATCAAAATCATGTTGAAAGTCCTCACATACTAGTGGGGCAGCCAAGATGGTAATGACATCTGCATCCTTGAAGTCGATTCCGTACTTATACGCTTCCTCTTTCATTTCATCCGTGATGGCGAAGTTGTAACGTCTCAGTGACATCGAGGTTGCGGTGGCATTGGAAGTGGCGGTGGTTACACTGTTGGATTTCGGCAACTTAATAAGTATGCCGCGAATACATTCCTTCAGTGTTTTAACAAATGGCTTGGAGGCCCCAGTGTCATAAATGGCACAAATTTGTTCCACTGTCATTCCGCTGCCAAGTAACGAGATGAGCAGAGTGCTCGTGACTTGTGGGGAGCGAATTGCACTAAGGTTCGTGGAGTCAGCAGTAGTAGATAGGTTGGTGTCGTGATGAGGATGAGACGTGTGAATGCGTGAATGCATATAACCACCGACCGAATCGACCGAGGTGTCATCGTCCGACTTATCTGTCGAATTAACGTGGTCATCGTCATCATCGTCATCATCATACATCATGAGTCCTATCTCCCTAAGTACGCCTTCTACTATGTCGTTCTGTTCACTAGAACTTACCTTGTCGTAGCCGATCATGAGCATCTGGCGGTGCGCTTCATTGAAGGCGGCCTGCTCTTGATGGTTAAGGTGTTGTAGTTCCTCTGAGGGTGACGGATCGACATAGGTGTCATGTTCGTCGTCATGAGTCGCTCGAGTGACATCATCATGAGCGCCACCGCCATCACTAGAGTAACCGTTCGCATCTCCACTATACGATCCGAAGGTCGGGGAGTCGGTGTACTCGTTACTTAGCTCATCAGTTTCAGATGGGTAAGTTATGAGGCAGCTGGCTGCATGAGACTTGATCTCTCTCAGTACAGAGGCGAGTTTGGCACTGTCAGTGGGTGTTTGCAAAGCTAAGTCAGATTTCTCCACTATTTGCTTGCAAGCAGTCCAGGCTGGCTTAGGTAACCACTCCTTTCGCTTGTGTACTGGCGGCTTAGCCGACACTGCTAGACTAGGTGTCGTGGCAGTATGACGAGAAGGAAGTTGACGAGAGTTGGGAGTATTGATTCGTCTCTCTCGATAGTTTTGCAATTGGTCAACGACGTTGCGACGACTATCGTGAGACGACGATCGATAAGGCGAAGCTGATCGAGCGATCGAACTACCCCCCCCCCCGACTCTTGTCCCCTTGACTATAGTAGGGTAACTGTTGATTCCACCGACCAGACCGAGAGTCCCGCCGGTCTGGTGGTCTACCTCGCGACTTACGATGCGACAGCTCGACTTCATTGGGTTCATCTCCCTCTTTTCTAGGTGGCGGTCGATGCGGCAGTACGGCTTTGGGGCCGACGTTGTATGTTCTGCCGCTCGCACCGGTGACAACCTTGAAAAGTTCTTCTGGGGATTCCTTCTTATGTTCCTGATGTCCTGATTCAGAGGCGTCATCGGGTGACATGGAAGATGAAGTGAACATTACGGATTCCGAGTCTGCCTGTGTGGGCTGATCATGGATTCCGGCATAGTCCGTCGTGAAGTAGATGGGCGGCGTTTCAGGTAGGTAAACCGTATCCTGATGATCCGCCTCTAGATCAACACTGAGCTGTAACAAAGCATGGAGCTCTGTCATCGCCGCCTTGAAGTTCTCATCAATTTTGTGTTCAGATTTCGTGTTTAGGTACTTAAGCTGAGACACAAAACGAGCCCATTCATCTGAGAGTGGAGTTTCCGCATCCTTAGGCACTGATCGATACCAGACTTTAAGTTTCAAAATGAGTGACTTATGGAGATCAGATTCAGGCCGTTGGTTGCTAGAATCACCATACTTCAAAATCCTAGAGTTAACTGAAAGTAACCCTTGGATAAGATGAGAGAGGCGATGAGCAGTAGCATCGTACTTTCCTAACATGTCATCAAATAAGGTTTCTAAGACAGTCACCTTTTTGCCGTGGCTCTCGGGGAGCCGCTGCTTGAGAATGTGTAGGATGTCGGCGAAATAGTTGTCGCTGCAGTCCCTCTCAAGGTCGTGCAGTTCCTGGTACACTCTTAGCTCAGTGCGGTGGGCAGAACGTTGCTCTGTGTATGACAGTGCAATGTCACCCATGACGTTGCTAAGGATGTTCCATTCTATTTCGCTAAGTACGTTGCTACGTTCAAAGGCAGGGTTGATTTTGCGATACTCTATTCCGTCTAGTACCTCATTGTCTACGAGTCGTGAACTATATTCGACGCGCTCGTAGCCACAATCCTTGAATTGCGGTAAGATATCAGACCTCTCATTCTCGACCATGGTTGCAACGTCCTCACCATATCGTTCGACAAGTAGTTGTACTATTGACTCCGATAGGCCATGAGATGGGTTAAACTCATGATGCCTACTTTCGTCAGCACATTTGTAGTACTTTTCGAAAGTGGCACGGTCGACGTGTTTCATGGTTGTGCCGCTCTGGCGAGTGGCACTCGAGTGGGTGCTGACATCTCGGTACGGTATGACGTATGGAGAGTCATCCTGTAACACGGCTTCCCCCCAACACTGGATCCTGAAGTGCTCTACGAGATAAAAGTGGCTGTTGGTGCCTCTAATATACGACCCGTAAGAGCGATACTTCTGGATGACATGTTTGAAGGATGTCGTGAGGATGAGCATCAACTGCTCTGTGTTGTAACTCCAAGACCAACGAGGATCCCAACAACGCCCTTGGAGGGCTCTCTCTGCACTAGTCTCCTGCCTCTGCATCTCACTATATGACACACCTTTGCGCGGAGGCTGTGGTAGTCGATAGGGAGATGAGTGCTCTTTCCGAGCTTGCGAGGGGACATATGCGTCGAGTGGAAGTTGTTTCTCTGCGTCGATCAACTTGAGGCCTCTGAGCCGGTGAAATGTGATGATCATTTTTGACTTCTCACGAATTTCACTCTCATTGCCCTCTGGGAGTGCATCCAGTGCTTCCAGTCCACGGTCGTGATGTTTCGAGTGGTTGGCGGGGAAATCGATAGGATTACCTCGCCATCCTCTCTCGAGAGCTGTATAGTTGTCATCGTTAAGTGACTTGACTACACTTGTCTCTGTACAAGCACGGACCAGACTGTCAACAGTGGGTTGTGGTGGTGGCTGTCCACCTGGAAGGCGGACAGTACCAAGCGCAGTCGCGAGATCGGCGACTATGCGCGCGGTCACGCGAAGCTGTGCTTCAAGTGCGCTCTCGCCCGGAAGAGGCGTGGGGTCTCCGGGTGGTGTGGTACCACCTTGATCCCCCATTTCTCAAATCGCGGACAAGAACGATCACAAGAACGGTTGAACCCAATACCCAGGAACCCAGGGGTATTCTTCTCTCTTTGTGGTCGCACGTCGTGCGCAAAAGGTATACCCTTCGGTGTGGAGCGAATGTTAGTTCGACTCCGCCACAAAGGAGTGTTCAACTGGAGGAATTTCTTCCAACGCGTTTACTAACTCGGCTGTGGTTTTACACGGCGAAGGAGATTCGGGACCGGAAATCAGCTACGGCACTGGGGCCACAACCTGCGGATTTCTCCACAGCAGACTTCTAGCCGAAACTATCTACCACCGCTCGGTCCCGAGGGAGCCAGAGAGGAGCACCGTCGGTGGACTGTAGAGATGAGAAGAGGGTTGGGGGCGCCACGTCGTCAATGACGACGGGCGGTTTCNCCCTCCCTTGTATTAGGTTTTGGGTGCGGGTGCACTAGCAATAATCGCACACCCCCACGGCTCTGGCACTATTTTCCAGAGCCGCAGAAAGCACCAAAGGCCAAAACCAAAAACACAAGAGAAAAGGCCAGGCCCGGGGCGGAAGTCTGGGCGTGGGCCGGCCGACACAACACAACAACAAGAACAGCCGAGCTAAAGGCAGGCGTGCCAAGCTCAAGCTGGGCTGAGCTCTGTCTCTGACTTCCCCTCAGTGAGGCTGGCCAACAGACAGACGCCAGCGCCGACTTCCCCTCTTACGAGGCTGGCCGGCAGGACTAACCGCAGTTTGTCCTCTTCGAGTCGAGACGCCGATGTCTCGCTCGGTGCTACTACTGGGAGCTACAGTTGCCCCTCGCCTCAACGAGGGTCCTAGGGTGCAAAACGCGTCGCCGGATGAGAACGCGCATGCCCGAGAGCTCGCTAGCAGAGGCCGATCATCTCCGACTAACTACGCTACTATACCCAAATAATTACGAAATGTACTGTACAAACCATAAATAAGTGGTTTCGTAAAGACATCTGCAACATTCAGTTTCGTGGGAATGTGAGATACAATAAGTTTTTGTTGCTTAATGTATTCACGAGTACGAAAGTAACGCAGGTCGAGATGACGGCTGCCAACCGAAGTCGTTGGATTTGTAACTGTCTGCACCGCCCCGAGATTGTCGTTAAACAAGGGAAAAGGCGGAGCTGAGTACTCATTAGATTCAGTCGATGCCTGTTCGTGGTGTGATTCGATCTCTTGGAAATCATCCTTGAGTTGATCTACTATGCACACACGATCAGGTTTCTCCTGTCTCGCAACTACAGTTTTATATCCAACGGCAAAGCCGATTTCAAGAAGCAACTTCCTAATCCATACCCCCTCATTCGCCGCAAGGGCGATGGCGATTATTTCAGCCTCATGAGTTGATCCCGCCGTTATAGTCTGCATCTTGCTGCGCCATGTGACACAGCAACCAAATACATAATAGGCGAATCCGGATATGGACTTCCGTTGTTCATCGGTGAGGTTAGCAAAGTTTGCATCGGACAAGCCAATTAAACTATTGGTATTTTGACCATCACTAGTGGCAAGAAATGAGAGTGCCGAGTCATTAGTAGCTAAGCTATTAAATAAACCCTCACTAGCATTTCCAGATCTACAGTACAACAACTTGAAATCTTTAGTTTTCTTAAGATATCCAATCAAGTGTCGTAACATAGCCACATGTTTAGGCAAAGGTGCATGCATTCCACGTGCACACTTACCAACAGCAAAGGCGATATCCGGACGACAAGTGATCGATATGTAGATGCACGATCCGACGATAGAAGGATAGTGTTCAACTATATACCGATCCGTGTCGCTGTAGTTCGAGGCAGCCGAGTCTGGAATGTCCATACTTGCATCGTTGATTGGCACATCCTGAGGCTTCACATTGTTTAATACACTATGCGTAGCTAGGAGTGACGTGATCTTCGTTGCAACGTCCATTTCAAGACGACCGACTTTATGGTCATACCAGATATTGATACCGAGGAAGGATTGGACATCCTCCCACTTATCTTTATCTAGACCAAACCTCTGTTCTAATGATCTACGCCAGGTCGCCACCTGTGTGTCATTAGTGCCCGTGATTATCAGATCATCAACCTCTGAGGCGACGAGTATGAAATCATTGGACTCTGGGTCGTGGTGATAGAAGAGGCAAGAATCAGACGAAGTTTGTTTGAATCCTGATTCCTCTACCAAGAATTTGACAAGTTCTTTGTTAAACTTTTGCGGTGACTGACGCAGACCATACAGGGCGCGCAGTAACTTCACAATAGTATGAACCTTGCCATTCTTGTCCACTAGGAAGTTGCCCGGAGGCAAACGTAACCATATATCCTCATCAAGGTGGGCTTGAGTAAATGCCTGCGGAATATCCGCATGGTAAATCCTTAGGCCTAACTTGACAGCAATAGCAAACACCGTTCGAATCGTAGTAAGTGTCGCCATGGGCGAGAAGGTGGAGAAGAAGTCAAAGCCGAGTCGCTGGAGAAATCCTTTTGCGACGAGTCTAGCTTTGTACTTATCAAACTCACCATTCGCTCTATACTTCACTTTGAATACAATTCTACTGTCGATTGCTTTTCTGTTGTCTGGAATAGATGGTTCCGTGGCAAATGTGCCAATTTTAATCAAGTCGCTAATCTCCTTACTGCAGGCAGCAATCATATATGGATGCTGCTCTTCAGGTACCTTCTTTAGATCTACAAGTTTGTGTGATTCAACCTTGTGTGTGAGTTCATCTTCGGTCATGAGAACGATTGATTCTCTCGAGCCGGCGAGGTACTGCACAAACATGGCATCCTGAATGCTGTCATCTATGTCATAACTACCTCCGTAGTGATTAGACACTCTAGACCGACCGATTCTACTAGCCGTAATGGGGGCGTCGTGTAATCGGTGTTCCGTGTGATGGAGTTCGGTGTTGAGGAAGTGACTATACATTTCAGGAGTCCATTGCAACGTGTCAGTGAACATCGTTACAAGAGACTTATTGAACCAGTCGCCCATCGAAGCGGGAACCGCAACAGATGGTCTGTAGATACTAAGGCAGGAGTCGAATCGACGAGCGTCAAACTCTGTACAGTAGTTACATGATTCCTTATGTTCACTACCATAACTGGCTTCCCGTGGTGGTGATGTAATGCCTGATGTACCGTTTTCCCTAACTAAGGTGTCATCAGCATCATCCTCACCCCCCGTCGCCACCACGTTAAGACCCTCACGCTCGGGCGCTAAGCCGGCGAGGCGAGCGGATCTACGGGGCGGGCTGGGTGGGAGCGGCGCAGCCGTTGTCGCTGGCGCAGCCGCTGACGCTTGCGTCGATGGCGGTGGCGGTGGCGTCGACGAACTATGTTCGACGGCACTGCCGCTCGTAACCGCTGGATGCGACGAGAGTGGTCCAGAGGACGTAACTACACCGGTTCTACTGACACCAAACTGCGTGACGATAGAGTGACCCGGAGCGGCACTATGAGTTTCGACGGCGGTTGCGGTGCGATGGGTGCCACGGGGTTGCACTGTATGTGCGGACCTACCGTGAGTGGCTTCCCATTGCTGCCGTAACTGTCGTTGTTGCTCAGTACCAGCTTGAGTGTCATTGTCATTACGCGCGTAACCACCACGAGTGCTCTGATCAACATCGCGATTATCACTAAGTACCGAACGTTCAGGTACGACCGGCGTAACTGCCGGGACCGTACTTGTTCTTCCCACCTCTGGTGCAACTGTGGTTTGCTGTCGCTGCGTCGGGGGCGCGGCCGACACAGCAGCTTGCCGCAGGGCGCCGTTAGTGGTGACTCGTGGTGATCTATTGATCGGAGCATGACCGTATGGTCTTGCAATGGTCATGTTTGGTGACGTGTCTGGAGTAGGTGAGACGTCATCTGGTCGAATGACAGGTTGCGTGTGTCGCTGCGTCGGCTGCGGGCTAGCACGAGGGGCGAGCGACGAGCTGTCATTCGATGGTTGATGTGAACTATCATTGGACACCCCCACGTTTCGTGGTGGTGATCCCTCCTCGGGTGTTGTTTCGGTGCCAGGCTCGGGTTCCACTGACATGTCACGTAGGTACGGAAATACAATACGAGCCGTAATCTGTAACCGCCCACCGGGCCGCAACACAATGTGCGCTTGCGGGGCGTGCGCGTACAGATGGCTGAATGGATTGTATTGTGCATTACATACGTAAGTACACTTTTCCGCCGTGTCAGTCAGTGAGTTGTAACGAGCTCCCTTTTGGATGATCACGAAACACGGTTCACCAAACGGATGCATGTTCAGTTCGGTTGGCGTGTCGAGATTACCTAAGAAGAGTTGTTCCCGAGTGGCAACTACACTAAAGGTTTGTGTCATGGATGAGCTAGGCTCCGCCGCTTTGCATTGCCGGGCGTGTTCCATGGCAAAGGGCCACCATGGCGTGGCATCCTTGATAAGTTCTCCATCTATGTACTTGCCAATCAAATTGGCAAGTCTCACTCGCGTTTGTATCTTTATGGTTCTGATGAATCCTTCTGCATACCCATTGAGCCAATGCATGTGAGGCGGGGCGACTTCGAATTCGATGCCCATTTCGGCCCTGACGGCGCCGAACACACTTTGGTCAAGGTGTGACGAGAAGAAGTCTCCATAAAGATTAGTGATGTTTCTGCCTTGGAGGCGCACACGAACGAGGCGATCAAGGTACCTTATCGCAGTGACGAACGACCGAGCAGACTGGTCTTTCATGTACACTATGACAGGGTAACTACTGACAACACAAATGCACACCAAAAAGTAGCGATGGCTCCCCCATTTCGAGCGGACCGTCGCATCACCCCCATCAATCATCCACTTCTGCCCTGGCAGTGTACCTGGCGGTGCACTGCGCAGTCCCTCATGAGGGCTCTTGTGTTTTCTAGGAATCGCGTCGATGTTACGATCACAGATTTCACAAGGTGACAGATACCGAGAGTCACCGGGTTTCAAGCCGTGACCTCTAGTGGTTTGAATTAGATGTTCGATGGTTTTTGGGTTCTTAATGTGTGAAATTTGGTGCCATCTATCCATCCTTCTCTTCGCAGCATAATACTCCTTAGAGGGCGGACGGTGGATCGGCAGCTCACTCTTCACTACGGATTTCTGAGTGTACTTAGCAGTGACATTCAGCGGAATATCCGACCCCTCTGAGTGTTGTTGGTCAGGGTCGATGATTCCATCCGGATGATGTGCGTCGCTAGCATGATTAGTTCTACTGTTCCTTGGAGGATCAGTTCCGTCTTCGAGAGTATAGTCGGTGAGGTGCACACTAGGTGGCGACTCCTCATGTTCGAGATCGAAACGGCGGAAGAACGAGTCAGGCAGGCATTGCTGCTCATCATCATAAGTGAAGAGGTTCGTGTGGTCACTAGAAGTTGGTAGTGGTGGTTCACAATCCGGATCGATGATATATCCGTTCGTGCCGAGTATCCCTAGAGACGCGCGGCGACGATGAACATTATCGATCACACACCGATAGACCACCGACAGCATACCGCCAGGGACGGCATTAGCGACACGAGACATCGCAGCTTGCAACGGGAGGGAGTGCAGGAAGGCGATCTGTTCTGGGACAAGATTGCTGGCCTTACTCAACTCATTCAGTGTAGCGAAGCGAACGGTATCCGTGCTGATCCTAGTGTCGTGCAATTGCACGCCGAACCGAGTGATCACTGGCAAGGGAGACGAGATCGAGTAGAACTTGTCTTCTTTGTCATGTGAGTCATTCAAGTAACCGGCGACAGTGGATCTGCTAATGTACTGTCCAGTGATCCGTGGGTCGTCATAATAATCTTCTCCCCATGGGTGTGTGTCATGTCCCCTCTTTCGAAAGGTGCGAGATTCATTAATGATGAGATCATCGCTGATGGCGCACACTGGGTCGAGTATGTCTACAGCCGGTAACGGACTCGTAGTACAGTACTCAAGTAGATTGTAAGACGGACCCGGATTGAGAAAACCGATGGCGAACCATCTGTCTCGGTGAGTGTAATCACCACAGTAGCAACTAGGAAGGCGATCAGTAACATTGACGTGATAGCCTAACTGTTGTAACTGTTCCACTACTTTTTCATGTGACGAATCACTAAGCAAGTGAGGCGGAGTCATCTCACAGAAGACAGCTTCAGGTTTGACAATCTTAAG